>CALWXT010000065.1 GCA_944385575.1 uncultured Flavonifractor sp.
AAGTCCTCCAACATCGGCCAGGTGGCTCAGTTCGCCGCTGCCGGTAAGACCCAGCCCAAGAAGAGCCTGGCTGAGATTGCCATGCAGTATGGCTACGTCTACGTGGCTCAGATTGCCATGGGCGCCAACCCCAACCAGACCCTGAAGGCCATCACCGAGGCCGAGAGCTATCATGGTCCCTCCCTGGTCATCGGCTACGCTCCCTGCGAGATGCACAGCATCAAGGGCGGCATGGCCAACTGCCAGCAGGAGATGAAGAAGGCTGTGGATTGCGGCTACTGGAACCTGTTCCGGTACAACCCCGCTCTGAAGGCCGAGGGCAAGAACCCCTTCACTCTGGACTCCAAGGCCCCCGCTGGCGGCTATCAGGAGTTCCTGATGAACGAGGCTCGTTACTCCTCCCTGACCCGCGCCTTCCCCGAGCGCGCCAAGGAGCTCTTCGCCCGCAACGAAGAGGCCGCCAAGGAGCGCTACGAGCACCTCACCCGTCTGGTCGAGCTCTACAAGTAATTGCTTTTCTCCAAGAAGCCTGGGCTTTTGCCCAGGCTTCTTGCTTTGTTGGCGGCCCCTCCAGGGAACCCATCCGCAGTCGAGCAAAGCGACTGTGGATGGGAGAGGAGGCGCAGCGGAGGGTACGAGCGTTCCCGGCCTCCGGGGACGCGAGGGATCCGTAGCTTGCGCCGACGAGGTCGAGCTGTACAAGTAAGTTCTACCACCAAGACCCCCGGGCAAAAGCCCGGGGGCCTTTTTCGTCAGGGGATAAAAACGGAGCCGGGGCGCCGCAAAAGCGGCGTCCCGGCTGTTCTTCCCTCTATCTCTCTGTTACCTGTTGCGCTCAGGGGTGAATGATAACCTTGCGGGCCTTCTTCTGGACGATGTAGTCCAGGCCCTTGCCGTAGTCCTCCAGGGGCAGCTCATGGGAGATGAGCTCCTTGACCTGCACAGCGCCGCTCTCCAGATACTCCAGAGCACGGCCAAAGCAGTGGGTCTGGGCGAAGGAACCCAGGATGGTGTACTCCTGGCTGAAGATGTCGTAGGGGCTGACAGGCACCTTGGCATCGGCAGCGCAGACGCCGTAGGCCACGATCTTGCTGCCCATGTGGACGAAGTTGAAGCAGGACTCAAACACAGAGGCGGCGCCGGTGGCGTCGATGACGATGTCGAAGCCCTTGGGCATCAGCTTCTTGATTTCGGCGGTGTGCTTGGAGGGATCGGCCTTATCCATCACTACCAGATCGGTGAAGCCATACTTGCGCAGGATGTCCAGCTTGTCGGCGTGGGGATCGGCAATGACCATGCGGCCGGCGCCAGCGCGGCGGAGCAGCTGGGCCAGGATGATGCCGGTGGGGCCGGCGCCGAACATGAGGATGGAGTCACCAAAATGGGGGGCGATACGGTCCACACCGTGGACGGCGCAGGCAGTAGGCTCGGTAAAGGTGGCCTCCTCAAAGGACAGGTTGTCGCTGATGGCAAACACCTTGTCGTGGTTGATGAGCACATACTCGGCAAAGCCGCCGGGCATATTGCAGCCGTGAGAGTTGAAGTTCTCGCAGTACAGGGGCTTATCGTTGCGGCAGGCCTCGCAGTAGCCGCACAGCTCGGTGTTGTCGGCGGTAACGCGGTCGCCCACCTTCCACTCGGTGACCTCGCTGCCCACCGCGTCGATGACGCCGGCAAACTCATGGCCGTTCACCAGGGGGAACTTGGCCAGGAAGCTGCCGTCATGGATGGTCAGGTCAGTCTTGCAGATACCGCAGGCCTTGACCCGGATGACTACCTGATGGGGGCCGGGCTCGGGCTTGGGCAGATCTACGATGTCAAAGTGGCGGGCGGCGGAATACTGAATCGCTTTCATAACTTTCTATCCTCCGTTTTACGCAAGATGACAAATTACTGCTTCTTCTTCATGCCCAGGGCGTTGGCCATCATGATACCGTCAAAGACCATCTGAGGATTGACAGCGAAGGGCTCCACATCCCAGTAGGAGTGCATGGAGGTCTCGGCCACCTTCATGATGTCGGCGTCGGTAGCATCGGGGATGCCCAGGTCCTCGAAGGTAGTGGGCAGGCCCACCTGCTGGAAGAAGTCATACATCTGGTCGATCTCCTCGGCGGGAGCACCCTCCACGATGAGCTGCACCAGCACACCGAAGGCCACCACTTCGCCGTGGAGCAGCTTGGCGCAGGGAGGCAGCACGGTGATGCCCTCAGCGATGGAGTGGGCGCCGGCGCAGGAGCCGTTCTGCACGCCCAGGCCGGAGAGCAGGGTGTTGGCCTCGATGACGTCCTCCACATCCTTGGTGCACAGGCCCCTCTCGGCAGCCAGCTTGGCGTTGACGCCCTTGCTCAGAATGGTCTCATGGCAGGCCTCAGACACGGCGATGCAGGCGATGGTCTGATGATAGCCGCTGTTGACGTAGTTGGGGGAAGCGGACTGGACGTTGGCACGGCACTCGGGATAGGTGGACAGGGCGTCGCCCATGCCGGCCACCAGGAAGCGGACGGGAGCCTTGGCCAGGATATCGGTGTCCAGCAGCACCAGGTCGGGGTTCTTCTTGTAGTGACGGGCGCCGATGTGCTCGCCCTCCTCGGTGTAGATGACGGACAGGCCCATGGCGGGAGCGTCGGTGGAAGCGGTGGTGGGAACGATAACCACGGCGGCGTTGTAGTTGTCAGCCACGGCCTTGGCGGTATCCATGGTCTTGCCGCCGCCGATGCCCACCACCACGTCGGGGGTCAGGGCCTTGGCCAGGTCGGTGCAGCGGAGGATCTCCGCCTCGGTGCACTGGCCGCCGAACTGCTCACACTGGATGGTGGTGTCGCTGCCGGCATACAGGGCCTCAAACTTCTTCTTGAAATCAGCAAAGAAGAACACGTCGATGAGGAAGAACACCTTGCGGCCATAAACCTCGGTGTGGGTCTTGATGTTGTCAAGCTCAAACCGACCCTGGATGTAACGGCTGGGAGAACCCCAGGCTCTGGTGGAATGCTGCAGCATGGACATTTGAAAGACCTCCTTGCAAAAATCAACAAAAATCAAATGATTGAGCAAACAACAGAAATTTTTGTGGGGCTGTCAGCCCTGTTTCCACTTGGGATTGTCCACCAGCACCGGCTTGCCGTCCTGCTCCAGCACCAGCTTGCGGTAGCCTTTTTCCTCAATGGTGCCGTAGTCGTGGCCGGCGTCCGCCCGGTAGACGAAGAACATCACCAGGGGTTCGCTGCCGGTATTGATGCTGCGGTGGGCCCAGCGGCCGGGAACATACAGGGCGTCGCCGGCCTTCAGCTCTTTGCACTCCACCTCGCCCTCAGGGGTCTCCATGAGCATCATGCCCTGACCGCTGAGGGTATAGTAGATCTCAGAGGTGTCCAGGATGGTGTGGAAGTGTCCTTTTGTCATGTAGTACTCCTGGCCCACCTTGCCGGGGTAGAGGATGGTGGTGCCGAACTGGAGCACGCCGGAGTCGTCCTCAGGCAGATCCAGGCCGTAGAACTCGTACAGCAGGGGGTCGCCCCCCTCCACCAGCGCCTTGGCTGCCGCCTCATCGGCAAACTGGCTGGCCATGTTGGACACGCGGCGCTGGATGGGCTTGACTTTGCCGCTTTTGCAGAAGCCGGACAGCAGATCGAAGTCCAAAACAAAAGGTTTGATATCCGACATAACTAGGACGCTCCTTTTTTTGATTTGCTTATTTCACGATCTGGCCGCGGACACGGCGGTCCACGGTGATGGCGATGGCCAGCAGGACGAAAATACCGAACACCACGTTCTGGGAGTAGGCGTCCACGCCGATGAAATTCATGCCGTTTTCAATGATGGCCACGGTAAACACGCCCAGGATGGTGCCCAGCTCGCTGCCCTTGCCGCCGGCCAGGGAAGTGCCGCCCAGGGCGCAGGCCGCCACGATCTTCAGGGTGAAGGCGTCGCCGATGGTGGGGGCGCTGGAGCGGAGGTTGGCCGCCAGGAAGATGCCGGCCAGAGCAGCCAGCAGGCCGTTGACGGCGAACACGATCAGCTTGGTGCGGTCCACGCTCATGCCGGCCACCCGGGCGGTGCGCTCATTGCCGCCAATGGCAAAGATGGCGCGGCCGCTGGGAGTGAAGCGGGTGATGCAGTGGAGCAGCACAATGATGAGCAGGGCAAATACCAGAGGCAGGCCCAGCACGCCGAAGGCAATCTTATACCAGGCCACGGTGCCCCACATAGCCTTGGGCACGGACTCGGGGTTCTGGGTGATGAGCAGAGCCACCGACTGCCACAGGGACATGAAGCCCAGAGAGGCGATGAAGGAGGGGACCTTCAGCTTTACATGAATGAGGCCCAGGGCGATACCGGAGCCCAGGCCAAAGGCCAGAGAGACCAGCATGCCCAGGATGCTGGCGATCCAAGGGCTGATAAAAGCGTCCTGATAGGCCAGCATGAAGTGGACGTAAGTAACATTGGACACCGAGCACACGGCGCCCATGGACAGGTCAATGGAGCCGAACAGCAGTACCATGGTCATGCCGGCCGACATGATCATCAGCGGCGCGGTATCACGGAGCAGGTTGCTCAGGTTGGTGGTGCCCAGCCAGTTTTCCTGGGTAATGGACAGCGCAAGCACCAGGATGATGATGGCGGAGAAGCTGAAGTACTTCATGATGTTGTCCCGCACCCCAGCGCTCTTTTTCACCGTCTGAGGGGATTTTGTCGTCATAGCTTCTTTCCTCCTTACATCATCAGGCTGACCACGTCCAGCTGAGAGGGCTTATGGTCAGCAGGGGCCTCGAACTCGCCGGTGACCAGGCCGTCCTTCATGACGATCAGGCGGGAACACAAGCCGATACACTCATCCGTGGTATCGCCCAGCACGATCACGGCCTTGCCCTCGTCGGTCATGGTCCGGATCAGGGCGTAGATTTCCTCCTTGGCGCCTACGTCCACGCCGCGGGTGGGGTGGTTCAGCAGCAGGATATCCGCGCCGCTGGCCAGTGCCCGGGAGAAGACCACCTTCTGCTGATTGCCGCCGGAGAGCTGCATCAGCAGTTCCTTTGCGCCGCTGGTCTTGATGCGCAGATCCTTGATCCAGCGGTCGGCCTGCTGGCGCACCGCGGCGGCGGAGACGAAGGGCCCCTTGGCCAGCTGCTTGGCGTTGGACAGGGCGATGTTGTCTTCCACCGACAGGGTGGAGACGATGCCCTCGAACAGGCGCTCCTTGGGGATCATCAGGATGCCCTTGGCCAGGGCCTGATGGGGGGCGCTGAATTTCACCTTTTCTCCCCTGACGTACATCTCGCCAAAAGAGGGCTTTTCATCGCCGCAGATAACCTCGCACACTTCCTCGGCGCCGGAGCCTACCACGCCGCACAGGCCCAGCACTTCGCCCCGGTGGAGCTGGAAGTTCAGATGCTTGAAGATGCCGTGCAGGCCCAGGTCCTTGACCTCCAGCAGCACGTCGTCCTTAGGCCTGGTCTGCCGGTCCAGGTGGTAATACTCGGTGGTGGTATCATGGCCCACCATCATCTCGTACAGCTTGGCCTCGGTGGCGTCCTTGGTATCCAGGCTGCCTACGCTGGAGCCGTCCTTGTATACATAGATCCGGTCGGTGATGTGGAGGATCTCGTCCAGGTGGTGGGACACGAAGATGACCGCGTGGCCCCGGTCGGCGATCTTCCGCATCTGCTTGTAGAGGTTCTGCACCTCGGCCTCGTTCAAAACCGAAGTGGGCTCGTCCAGAAGGATAAGGCAGTGCTCAGCGCCCGACTGCTTGGTGACGTTGATGACCTTGGCGATCTCCACCATCTGGCGGGTGGCGAAGTTCAGGTCGCTGACCTTCTTCGTGGGGAGGATATCGGTGATATCCACCTCGGCCAGCACATCGGCAGCCTCCTTGTTCATTTTGGCCCAGTTGATGATGGGGCCGCTTTTGAACTCCTTCTCATGGCCGAAGAAGATGTTCTGGGCCACGTTCAGGGTCACGATCAGGGACTGCTCCTGGAAGACCATGCCCACGCCCGCCTTGTTGGCGTCCATGGGGGTCTTGGGCTCGTAGGGCTTGCCGTGGAACATCATGGTGCCCGAGGTCTGGGGCTGGGCGCCGATGATGATTTTCAGCAGGGTGGACTTGCCGGCGCCGTTCTCGCCTACCAGGCCCACGATCTCGCCGGCGTGGACTTCCAGCTCCACGCCCTTCAGGGCCTTGGTGCCGCCGAAGGTCTTGGTGATGTCCTTGGCGCTGAACAGCACTTCCGTGCCGATATGATGGGCAGGCTCTGCCGTCTCGATAACGGCGGCCTGGCTCTCGTTCCGTTCCAGTTCGCTCATATTGCCGCCCCCCTTACTTGCTGATGACCTTGGCGCCGCGGGCCACGGTCAGGATGACGGCCACCAGGATGATGACGCCCTGTACGCCGGTACGGATGTTGGGGTTGACACCCAGAATGAGCAGGCCGTTATCCAGCACCGTCATAATGAGCACGCCCACAATGGTGTTGACTACGCCGCCCTTGCCGCCGGCCAGGGAGGTACCGCCCACAACCACGGCCGCCTGGGCAGGGAACATCTTGCCGCTGCCGATGGCGATCTGGCCCTGGCCCAGGCGGATGGCGCCGATCACACCGGCCACGCCGAATAGGAAGCCGGCCAGCACGAACACGCCTACCTTGACCTTTTCCACGCTGACGCCCACGGAGCGGGGAATGCTCTCATTGGTGCCCACGGCGTAGATATGCCGGCCGAAGGCGGTATAGTTCTGAATAAACAGGCACAGCACGAACATCAGCAGGGAAACCCAGGTGATAAAGGGCACACCCAGCCAGTAGGTGGTGGGCAGTGCCTTGATAACGGGATCCGTAATCGTGGGCGGATGCCCCTGATAGGACAGCATGCCGATGCCCTTGCAGATGTACATGAAGGCAAAGGACGCCATGAAGGAGGGGATCTTGAGGTAGACATGGCACAGGCCGATGAGCAGGCCGCAGATCATGCTCGCGCCTACCGCGATGACCACGCTGAGGAAGCCCAGGTTGAATCCGAATTCAGTGTTCAGCACGAAGCAGGCGAACAGAGAGCCCGCCATACCCACAGTGCCGTCGATGGACAGGTCGATACTGCCCAGCATGATAACAAAGGTCAGGCCCAGAGCCACCACCAGGGGCAGGGCCATCTGGTTCAGGATGGTCAGCAGGTTGCTGCCGGAAAAGAATTGCGTACCGCAGATGATGGTAAAAACAATGACCATGCCCACCAGCACCATCAGGGGGGCCAGCTTCATCATTTTTGCGCTGCGGTTCTCGCTCTTGATGCGCTCGGCGAATTCTTCCGTAATGGTCGCCGCAGGATTTAATTTCATCATATTCGTCGCTCCATTTTCGCTCTAGGACGGACCACTCCCCACGCTGCGGCAGCGATCTCAACAATAGCGAGATTGATTGAACGGCGGGGGCTGGGACCTTGATCCCAGCCCCCGCCGTTTAGACCATGATTCAATGGAATGAATCGGGTGTTACACGCTTATGTACTCCGATCAGTCAGCAACGCGGCAGTCGAAGGGACGGCTGAAGTCGAAGTCGGGCACGTAGGACTGCCACTCCTTGGCAGCCTCGGGGCTGTCGATGAGCACGGTGGGGGTGGCGAACTCGCGGTACTCGGCGGGCAGATCCTCAACGTTCAGCAGGCCGGTCCAGGCAGCGTAGCAGATGGCCAGAGTGTAGCCGCCCTGCAGGTAGCCGTTGGAGGACACGGTAGCGGTGGCCTCGCCGTTGGCGATGGCTTCCACGATATCGGTGTTGGCGTCAACGCCGCACACACCAACCTGGCCCTTCAGGCCGGCAGCGTCCAGAGCCTGCAGCGCGCCGGTGGCCATGTTGTCGTTGGCGCACCAGATGCCGCCCACGTCGGGGTACTGGGTCAGCCAGGTCTCGACCAGAGCCAGAGCCTCGTCAGTGTTCCAGTTGCCGGTGTCCTGAGCCACGACCTCGATGTCGGGGTACTCGGCCAGAGCCTTCTCCAGGCCCTCAACGCGGGAGTTGTTGGCGGTGTTGCCCAGCAGACCCTCGACCACGAAGATCTTGCCGGAGCCGCCCATGGAGTCAAACAGAGCCTTGGCGATGTTGTAGCCGTTGACTACGTTATCGGGAGAGGTGTGGATGACCCAGTTGGGGTTCAGGTCGGTGGGGCCCACGTCAGCGGGCTTGTTCCAGGCAGTGCCCAGATAGCCGCCGGACTCAGCCATGGCCTCGGCCAGGGAGTAGGCGATGGTGTCCTCGTTGGGGTCGGCGTAGGCGATGGCGTTGCCGCCGGCCTTGGCCGCGAACTGACGCATGTTGTCAACTTCCTTGGCGCTGTCGCCCTGGGAGTCCAGAACCTGCATCTCGTACTTCTGGCCGATGGAATCTAGGTACTCGGCAAACAGCTTCATACCTTCATTGATGGTGGCGATGTAGGGGTTCTCCAGGCCGCGGATGGAAACGGCCAGGTACAGGGTGGTGTCCAGCTTCTCCTGGGGGATGTCGGCGGGATCAATGGTGAAGTTGGCCCAGTCGGTGGTCTCGCCGGCAGGCTCGCTGCTCTCAGTAGCGGGAGGGGTGCTCTCGCCGCCGCCGGAAGGGGTCTCGGTGCCGGGATCGCTGTTGTTGGCGCAGCCGGCCAGCAGGCCGACCAGCATGGAGGCGGAGAGAATGGTCGCAATGAGTTTACGCTTCTTCATTTCGTGTTTTCCTCCTTACTTGGTTTCGTTTCCTTCTTACAAAACGGCCTCCCTGCCGGAGAGCCGATTTTGTCGTTTTGGGTGCCCCATGTCTTTCAGGGCTTTTTGATACTATGTAGTAACATATCATCGACATTAAGTATAATCACTTTTTTAAACTTGTCAATATAGTATCATCATTTTGGTGCACGTTCACTGATTTTCATTTCAATCAATTGTGCATTATGTTGCACCGCCATTTATGTAAGCTTTTCCTGAATCAAAAGCATTTTCCTTAGGTTTTCAAATGAAAAAAATTTTAGACAAACCATCTTTTATTTTCATGGGTTTTCAGTTGCATTTTCACAAAAGCTGTGCTATGATTTTGTTGCGCGAAAAAAAGTGTCACCTTATTTTGTTTTTTGTTGTAACATTGCTATATTACGATATTTATAATTTGTAAAGGAGGACCTTTCACCATGAAAACGCTGGTAGTCGCCAAGGACGGTAAGCTCAGCATCCAGGAGGTCAACAAGCCCAAGTACAATGAGTACCAGGCTCTGGTCAAGACCATCGCCTGCGGCATGTGCGGCACCGATATCAAACTGATCCACCGTACCTTCAAGGGCTTCCCCGAGTCTGTATATCCCATTATGCTGGGTCATGAGGGCGTGGGCGAAGTGGTGGAAGTAGGCGCCAAGGTCAAGGGCTTCAAGGTGGGCGACAAGGTGCTGCTCCCCTTCGTGGACCCCGACGCCGACAACCTGCCTGGCCTGGGCTCCGGCTGGGGCGCGCTGAGCGAGTATGCCGTGGTTTGCGACCCCGAGGCTCCCTGGCCTGACGGCGCCCCCGACTGCGCCTTTGCCCAGACCGTTCTGGACGACGATCTGGACCCGGTGGACGCGGTAATGATCGTCACCTTCCGTGAGGTGCTCTCCTCCATCCGCTACTTCGGCATCCAGCCTCAGGATTCCGTGGTGGTCTTCGGCTGCGGTCCCGTTGGCCTGACCTACATTAAGTTTATGTCCCTGCTGGGCGTCAAGAACCTGATTGCCTGCGATATTTTGCCCGAGAAGCTGGCCCAGGCCAAGGATTACGGCGCCACCCACCTGATCAACAGCAAGGAGCAGGATGTGGCCGCCGAGGTGCGCAAGCTGTTCCCCGAGGGTGTGGACTACGTACTGGACGCCGCCGGTGTGCCCGCCATCGTCACCCAGGGCATGGCCCTCATCAAGGACCGTGGCAGCGTGCTGTGCTACGGCGTGCCCGAGAAGGAAGAAGTCACCATCGACTTCAGCAAGGCCGACTACAACTGGCGGGTCATTTATCAGCAGATGCCCCGTAAGCGCGAGGAGGGCCAGGCCCACGCCCAGATTCTGGAGTGGATGCGCTCCGGCCAGCTGAACATCAAGGACTTCATCTCCGACTATTTCCCCTTCGAGCAGTCTGTGGAAGCTTACGACAAGCTGCTCTCCCGCAAGATCATGAAGAAGGGCATCATCACCTTCTGAAAAACCACATAAAAAAAGCAGGCCGCGGAACAATCCGCGGCCTGCTTTTTGATTGGCTCAGGACAGACCGGCCAGCACGCTGGCCAGCACAGCGAAGCAGGGGAGGGTGAGGATGCAGCACAGGGTGGTAAGGGTAACGATCTGGGCGGCGGTGCCGGTGTCCCGCCGGTACTGCTGGGCAAAGATGGAGGTATAGCCCGCCGAGGGGGTAGCTGCCAGGATGACCAGCACAGTATACATCACCGGGTCCAGCTTCAAAGGAAGAAGGAGGAAGGCGGCAATCAGAGGGAAGGCAATCAGCTTGAGCACGGCTGACAGATAGAGCCGAGGATTACGGAAGGTGGCGCCCAGGTCAGCCGACGCCATCTGGGAGCCGATGACCACCATGGCCAGGGGAGTGTTCATGCTGCCCAGGAAGGACACCCCGTCTGCCAGCACGGTGGGCAGGCGGAAATCCAGCAGAAACAGGGCAATGGCAGCCGCCGAGCCCAAAATGCCCGGGTTGAGGAACATCTTTTTTACGGAGAAGCCCTCCTTGCCGCCCATGAGCAGCACGCCGTGGCTCCAGGCGAACAGGGTAAAGCCCACCTGACCCACGATGGCAAACACCATGCCGCCGTCTCCCAGCACCGCCTGGATCAGGGGCAGGCCCATAAAGCCGATGTTGCCATATACCACGCCGTAGCGCAGCACGATGCGGGTGTCCTCCTCCTGCCGCCGGAAAAACAGGTTCACCACCAGGGCCATCAGCAGGTAGAGCCCCAGTGTGAGAGCCATACAAAGACCCATGACCCGCATCAGCTCGGTACTGCGCGGAATTTGGAGGGTATCCATCATCAGGCAGGGCACTACCACATACAGCAGCAGATATGTCACCTGGGACAGGGTCTCCCGGCTGAATTTTCCGATTTTGGTCAGTACATAGCCCACGCCCATCATTAAGAACAAGGTCCCCACCTGGGACGCCACCAGTAAAAAATTATCCAGCACACCCAACAGCTCCTTTTTATCAAACAGTATCATTATACCGGTTTCCCCGGAAATTGCAAACAGGTTGACAAAGTATTCCGGGGCGGGATATACTGGGCTTTGCCTTATGGCAAGCAGAAGAAAGGAGGGCCCGCCCATGGCCGGAAACAGACAGGGAGACGGGTATCTGAAGATTTTCGTCTCTTACTATAAACCCCACTGGAAACTCTTTTTACTGGATATGGTGTGCGCGCTGTGTATCTGCATCGTGGACCTGCTGTTCCCCATGGTGTCCCGCTGGTCCATGCAGACCCTGCTGCCCCAGAAGCTGTTCACCGCCTTTTTCGCCGTCATGGCCGCCCTGGTGGGAGCCTACGTCCTCAAAGGTGTACTCTACTATATCGTCACCTACTGGGGCCACCTGCTGGGCGTGCGGATGGAGGCGGATATCCGCCGGGACCTGTTCGCCCACATGCAGGATCTGTCCTTCTCCTTTTATGATAAGAACCGCACCGGCCAGCTGATGAGCCGGGTCACCGGCGACCTGTTCGAGATCACCGAGCTGGCCCACCACGGCCCGGAGGACCTGTTCATCTCGTCGGTGACCATCCTGGGCGCCTTCTGTATCATGCTCACCGTCCAGTGGAAGCTGGCCCTGGTGGTCTTCGCCGTCATCCCCATCTTCATCCTCTTTACCGCCCTCACCCGGAAGAAGATGATGAAGGCCTCCAT
>CALWXT010000066.1 GCA_944385575.1 uncultured Flavonifractor sp.
GCCGGCTGTGAGGAGTCCCCCGGGGACACCGAGGTCTATCAGGGCCGTCAGTTCAAGGTCTACCGCGGCATGGGCTCCCTGGGCGCCATGGGTAAGGGCTCCAAGGATCGCTACTTCCAGGAGAACAACAAGAAGCTGGTGCCCGAAGGCGTGGAGGGCCGTGTGCCCTACAAGGGACTGACCGGCGACACCGTGTACCAGCTCATGGGCGGCCTGCGGGCCGGTATGGGCTACACCGGCTGCCGCAATGTGGAGGAGCTGCACACCAAGGCGCAGTTCATGCAGATCACTGCTGCCGGCCTGAAGGAGTCTCATCCCCACGATATCTATATCACCAAGGAAGCGCCCAACTACACCCTCAATCCCCAGTAAAGGCTGGAGGGGGGCTTCCTGCCCCGCAATGCGGGGCCGCGCTTGCGCGTAAAAGCCTTTTCCGGTTGAAAAGGCTTTTTGCCGGACGAATTTACTTCGGCCGAGCAGATGAAGATGTGGGGCCCCCATGGGCTGAGTCCATGGGGCAGCTCCCAACTACACCCTCAATCCCCAATAAAAGCTGTAAGGGCCGCCGTCCATTGGACGGCGGCCCTTTTTTAATCGGAAAAAATGGATTCCATTCCCACTTTGCAGCAGCCGGGCGGTGCATACTTCCACTTTTCAATGCGGCCCTGGGTGAGGAAATAGTGAAGGGGCTCCGGGCTGGGAGCCGGGGGCAGGGTATCAATCGCCAGCAGCTTGATCTTCATTCGTTCAGGCAGGATGGCCTTGATGTACACCGATACCCGGCCGCCCTCCTGAAGCAGGGGATTGTGCTCCGCCAGGCCGGACAGGTTGGGGGTCAGTTCCACAAAAGCGCCGTATTCTTTGATGCCCCGGACAATGCCGGGTACCGTCATGCCGGTGTGGAACCTGGCGGCGTTCTCCTGCCAGGTACCCAGCAGCTCCTTATGGGTCAGGTAGATCCGCCTGCGGACAGGGTCCAGGTCCTGCACCACCGCCAGGATGTCGTCCCCTACGGAGAACCGGGACTGAGGGTGGGGAATGCGGGCCACGGAGATGTTCTCAATGCCGATGAGGGAGACCACCCCGCAGCCAATGTCCACAAAGGCGCCGAAAGGCTCCAGATGAGTTACAGAGGCGGAAATGATCTGCCCCGGCCGCCACTGGGACAGCATGTGGTCCAGGGCCAGCTGCTGGGCCCGGCGGCGGGAGAGCAGGGGGACCAGCCGTCCGTCCTGCTCCTCCAAAGCCTCCACAGTGAAGCAGACCGGCTTGCCGACCCGGGAGAGAATGGCGATGTCCCGGATCTCGCCCTCAGCAATGCCCAGAGCGGCCTCCTCCCGGGGAATCCGGCCGGTATAGGGCCCCAGGGCCACCGTCAGATCATGACTGGCGTCACAGGAGAGGGCGATGCCCTCCAGAATGGCCCCTGATTCCATGGCCCGGCGCAGGGCTTCGGGGGAGGCGCAGGCCGTCAGGTTTTCCGGTGTGTGCAGCAGCCGCCCTTCCGGCGGAAAACAGCTCGTCAATATGACCAATCCTTTCTGTGTTCCGGACGTTTTTTTCTCGATGGGTCAGTATATGCACCGGGCATCCTTGAATTGACAGGGGGGAGCCGGGAAATTATAATATACTTTATAGCGATAAAGTGCAGAAGGGAGCGCGAGCCATGGATATCCGGGTGGGCGATGTACTGGAACTGAAAAAAGAGCATCCCTGCGGGAGCCGCCGCTGGCTGGTGCTGCGGGTAGGGATGGACTTCCGCCTGCGCTGCCAGGGCTGCGGCCATGAGCTGATGCTGCCTCGGAGCAAAGCGGAAAAAAGTATCAAAAAGGTGATCCGAAGCGGGGAGGACGGACAGATATGAAAGAGTTCTGGAGCAAGCGCGCAAAGGCTTTGACCCCCTATATTCCAGGTGAACAGCCCCGGGAGCGGAAATTCATCAAGCTCAATACCAATGAGAATCCCTATCCCCCCTCGCAGATGGCCCTTGCCGCCATCCGGGAGGCTGTGGGTGAGAGCCTGCGGCTCTATCCCGACCCGGAGTGTACCTCCTTGCGGGAGACCCTGGCCGCCACCTTTGGCCTGAAGCCCAACCAGGTCTTTGTGGGCAACGGCTCGGACGAGGTGCTGGCCATGAGCTTTCAGGCCTTTTTCGACCCGGAGCGGACCATCCTGTTCCCGGATATCACGTACAGCTTCTATCCCGTGTTTGCCGATCTCTGCGGCCTGAACTACCGGGAGGTGCCCCTGGATGAGTGCTTCGGCCTGCCGGTGGAGGAATTTCTGGGCAATAACGGCGGTGTGGTCATCGCCAATCCCAACGCGCCTACCGGGCGGGCGCTGTCCCTGTGCCATATCCGTACCCTGTTGGAGGGCAACCCGGACGCGGTAGTGATCGTGGACGAGACTTATGTGGATTTCGGCGCCCAGTCCGCCGTGCCCCTCATTGACAGCTACCCCAATCTGCTGGTGGTGCAGACCATGTCCAAGTCCCGGGCTCTGGCGGGTCTGCGGGTGGGCTTTGCCCTGGGCAATGCCGATCTGATCAATGCTCTTAACAGCGTGAAAAACTCCTTCAACTCCTACACCCTGGACCGGCTGGCGCTGGCCGGGGCGGAGGGTGCCCTGCGGGACGGGGCGTATCTACGGGCCATTGCCATGAAGATCTCCAGCACCCGGGACTGCACCGCCGACCGGCTGAAGCGGATGGGCTTTGAGGTCAGCGATTCCGCAGGCAATTTCCTGTTTATCTCCCACCCGGAGGTGCCTGCCAAGACTCTGCTGGACGGCCTGCGGGAGCGCGGCATCCTGGTGCGCTGGTGGGACAAGCCCCGCATCAGCAATTATCTGCGGATCACCGTAGGTACCGACGAGGAGATGGAGGCCCTGTGCCAGGCCCTCTCCCAGCTGGTGGCGAAGGAATAAGTACATACGGCAGTTGTGCCCGGGCGGCAGCGCCCGGGCACAACTTTTTTTATCCACTACCCGTTCTGACTTTTTTTGTGGACGGGGCCTTATATAATGAGGTCTGCGGTCCGGACAGCGAGGGGGGAGACGGGATGCGGACGGTCTATCTGGATGAGCTGTTCCTGCTGAATTTTGTGGTGGACTATCTGCTTCTCCTGTCTGCCGGACGGCTGGCGGGGGAGGTGCTCCGACGGGGACGGCTGGCGCTGGGGGCGCTGCTGGGCGCGGCTTACGCCGCGGCGGTGTTCCTGCCCGGCTGGTCCTTCCTGCTCCACCCGCTGTGCAAGCTGGGCGCTGCGGTGGGGATGGTGCTCATCGGCTACGGCGGCAGCCGCCGCCTGCTGCGGGTGAGCCTGGTGTTTTTTGCCGTGTCCGCCGCCTTCGGCGGCGGTATTTTTGCCTTGAATACGCTGGGAAGCCGGGGACTGGCGCTGGAAAACGGCGTGCTGTCCTCCGCTATGGATCTGCGGCTTATCCTGCTGTCCGCGGCGGGCTGCTACGTGCTCATCACCCTGGTGTTCCAGCGTGCCGCCCGGCACAGCGGTCCCAGGGAGCTGGTGCCGGCGGTGCTGCAGCTGGATGGGCGGCGGGTAGCCCTGACCGCGCTGGTGGATACGGGCAATACGCTTACCGATCCCGCTACCGGGCGGCCGGTGATGGTGGCGGAGGGAGAAAAAGTCGGGTCGCTTTTTCCAGTCGGCCAGGCACCCGGCCCGGAGGAGCTGCGGAATCCGGCGGCCCTGCTGGAGCGGCTGGACAGACAGGGCTGGCGGGGCCGCTGTCGGCTGTTGCCCTACCAGGCGGTAGGGGTGGAGTGCGGCATGCTGCTGGCCCTTCGGCTGGATGGAGCCCGCATCGGGACGGAGGACTGGGGACGGCTTCTGCTGGCCCTGTCTCCCACCCCTCTGACAGACGGTGGAGGCTACTGCGCGCTGATCGGTACATAACGGACAAACAGAAAGGGGAGGGATCGGATGAGCTGGAGGGTGCGTTGCTATGTGGGCGTGCAGAAGCTCCTTGCCCGGCTGGGCCTGCATCTGCCGGGCAAGATCATGTACATTGGGGGCAGCGACACGCTGCCTCCTCCGCTGTCCAGGGAGGAGGAGGCTCAGCTCATTGCCCGGCTGGATCAGGGCGAGGAGGAGGTGCGTTCCAAGCTGATCGAGCGCAACCTGCGTCTGGTGGTCTATATCGCACGCCGGTTCGAGAACACGGGGGTAGGTATTGAAGACCTAATCTCCATCGGCACCATCGGGCTCATCAAGGCCATCAATACCTTCCAGCCCTCCAAAAACATCAAGCTGGCCACTTACGCCTCCCGGTGCATTGAAAACGAGATTTTGATGCATCTGCGCAAGACGGCCAATCTGAAAAGCGAGGTCTCCTTTGATGAGCCGCTGAACACCGATTGGGACGGCAACGAGCTGCTGCTGTCCGACATCCTGGGCACCGACAACGATCTGGTGATGAAGCCCATCGAGGACGACGTGGATCGACGGCTGCTGCTGGATGCCCTGGAAAAGCTGGACGGCCGTGAGCGGCAGATCATCACCATGCGTTTTGGTCTGGATGGGCAGCAGGAGCGGACCCAGAAGGAGGTGGCGGACAGCCTGGGCATCTCTCAATCCTATATTTCCCGGCTGGAGAAGCGGATCATCGCCCGGCTGAAGCGGGAGATTTTAAAGCTGATGTAAAACAAAAAATACCCGGGGACACGATGCTGTCCCCGGGTATTTCCTTGCTCAGAAGCCCAGCGTGTCCGCCAGATCGTCCTTCATGTGATCCATCCGGCGGGCGGCTTTTTTGGCCATCCGGCGCATGTCGGGGCTCTGCATGCTCTTGGCGGCTACCGCCATGCCGATGGCGGCTCCCGCGATGATGCCCATGCCCATACCTTCCAGAAACGCGTGTTTTGTCATTTGCGTGACGCTCCCTTCTGCATTGGTGTCCGTCTCTATTATTGCCCGAAATGCAGAAAAATCCGTTGCTAAAAAATGCGATTCAAGTTATAATGAAAAAACGGAAGTACAGGATGGTACGGAGGGTCGGGGGAAGGCGCCTGGACCCTTTTTTTGCGTGAGAAAGGAGCGATTGCGTGAAACTGCTGATACGCCAGGGACGTCTGGTGGACCCCGTGGGGGGCATCGGCGGCATCATGGACATTTTACTGGAGGACGGCAAGGTGGCCGTCATCGGAAGCGATATCAGGGAGTCGGACGCGGAGGTCATTGACGCCAGGGGCCTGACGGTATGTGCGGGCCTGGTGGATATGCATGTGCATCTGCGGGAGCCCGGCTTTGAGTATAAGGAGACGGTTGAGACCGGTGCGGCGGCGGCGGCCCGGGGAGGCTTTACCTCCATCGCCTGCATGCCCAACACGAAACCGACTACCGATACCCCGGAGGTCATCGACCTGGTGAAGCAAAAGGCGGCCCAGGCCTGCGGCGTCCACGTCTGGCCCATCGGCGCGGTATCCAGAGGCCAGAAGGGGCAGGAGCTTACCGACTTTGAAGCCCTGAAGGCGGCGGGGGCGGTGGCTCTGTCTGACGACGGTGTGCCGGTGCAGAGCGCCAACCTCATGCGGGACGGCCTGATCCTGGCCCACCGCCAGAACCTGACCATCCTCTCCCACTGCGAGGACGCGGACATGGTGAAAAACTATGCCGTCAACGAGGGACGCATTTCCCGCCAGCTGCGCATCAGCGGCCGGCCCGCCATTGCCGAGGAGCTGATGGTGGCACGGGACGCCATGCTGGCGGAGGAGACCGGCGCGGCAGTGCATATCTGCCACATCTCCACCGCCAAGTCGGTGGCTCTGGTTCGCCGGTACAAGCGCAAGGGCGTCCAGATCACCTGCGAGACCTGCCCTCAGTATTTCAGTCTGACCGAAGATGAGATCCTGACTCAGGGCACCATGGCCCGGGTGAATCCGCCGCTGCGCACCAAGGCGGACGTGGAAGCCATTATCGAGGGCCTGAAGGACGGCACCATTGATGCCATCGCCACCGACCACGCCCCTCACTCCGCCGAGGAGAAGGCCAGGACCCTCACCGAAGCCCCCAGCGGCATGGTGGGGCTGGAGACTGCCCTGGGCGTGACCCTGACTTACCTTTATCATACCAAGGAGATGCCCCTGTCCGACATCCTGCGGAAAATGACCATCAATCCCGCCTGCATCCTCCGTCTGCCCTCCAAGGGGCGTCTGTCTATCGGAGCCGACGGCGATATGGTGATCTTCGACCCGGAGGAGGAGTGGACGGTAGATCCCGCCCAGTTTGCCTCTAAAGGCCGCAATACGCCCTTCGGGGGCCGGAAGCTGAAAGGCAAAGTGAAGTACACCATCGTGGGCGGTAAGGTAATCTATCAGGATAAACCCTGATCCCATAAAAAACAGAAAAAGAGGAGTTTGAGAATTATGTCCTTTGACGCGCTGCAGGAGAAGATCATCGCTTGTAAGAACCCCACCGTAGTGGGCCTGGACCCCAAGCCTGAGTACGTGCCTGAGCATATCCGCAAGGCCTGCTACGCCCAGTACGGTGAGACTCTGGAGGGCGCTGCTGAGGCGCTGTACCGCTTCAACTGCGGCCTGATGGACGCCCTGTGCGACATCGTGCCTGCGGTCAAGCCCCAGTCCGCCTACTATGAGCGCCTGGGCTGGCGGGGCATGGAGGTGTTGGAGCGCACCATCCGCTACGCCAAGGAGAAGGGCTTCTTCGTCATTGCCGATATCAAGCGCGGCGACATCGGCTCCACCGCCGAGGCCTATGCCGACGGCTGGCTGGGCACTACCAAGGTGGGGGAGCGGGACCTGAGCGTGTTTGACGCCGACTGCGTTACCCTCAACGGCTACATGGGCGGCGACAGCGTCAACCCCTTCCTGAAGGTGTGCAAGCAGACTGACAAGTGCACCTTCTCTCTGGTTAAGACCTCCAATCCCGGCTCCGGCGAGCTGCAGAACGTGACCGCCGGCGACGGCGACACCGTCTACGGCCTGATGGCCGACCTGATCGAGAAGTGGGGCGCCGGCACCGAGGGCAAGTACGGCTACACCATGGCCGGTGCCGTGGCGGGCGCCACCCACCCCGATGAGCTCAAGCAGATCCGTGCCCGGATGCCCCACACCTTCCTGCTGGTGCCCGGCTACGGCGCCCAGGGCGGCACCGCTGAGGACGTGCAGTACGCCTTCCAGGACAAGGGCCGGGGTGCCATTGTCAACTCCTCCCGCGGCATCATCTGCGCCTGGCAGAAGACCGGCAAGGACGGCCAGGATTATCAGGGGGCTGCCCGCAACGCCGCCATCGCCATGCGGGATGACATCTGCCGGTTCATTACCATCGAGTAAGGAGGGGAGACCATGCCCATCGAACAGCTCTGTAACGTTGTAGAGATGACTCCTCTCAACGACAGTACCTACTGGATGACCCTGGAAGTGGGGAAGATGGTGGAGGAGCAGGGGCTCCGCGCCGGACAGTTTCTCCACGTGGCCTGCGGCGAAGGCCTGCTCCTTCGCCGCCCCATTTCCGTGGCCTGTGTCGTGCCTGATGAGCCGGAGAACACCGCCGCCCTCATCTTTGAGGTGAAGGGGGAGGGGACCCGCTGGCTGGCTCAGCGCAAAGTGGGGGATCAGGTCAATGTGCTGGGCCCCCTGGGCAATGGCTTTGCCGTGGAGGAGGGCGGCCGCTACCTGCTGGTAGGCGGCGGCATCGGCGTGCCTCCTCTGCTGGGGTATGCCGAAGCCTTCCATAAAAACACTGTGGCCGTGCTGGGTTTCCGCTCGGCAGACCGGGTGATTCTGGCTGACCGGTATCAGGAAGCCTGTAAAGAGGTATACCTTTGCACCGATGATGGAAGCCTTGGGCGCCACGGCTTTGTGGACGCCCAGGTGAAAGATATCCTTGAACAGGATAAATCCTTTACAGCCATTCTTGCCTGCGGCCCCAAGCCCATGCTGAAAAACGTGGCCAAGGTGGCGGCGGAGTACGGCGTGCCCTGCCAGGTTTCTATGGAAGAGCGGATGGCCTGCGGCGTGGGTGCCTGCCTGGGCTGTGCCATCCAGATGGCCGACGGCACCATGAAGCATGTGTGCAAGGATGGCCCGGTGTTCGACGCCAAGGAGGTGGACTGGAATGTCTAAGGTGGATCTGTCTGTCGAGCTGGCGGGTGTGCATCTGAAAAATCCCATCGTGGTGGCTTCCGGCACCTTCGGTTTCGGCCGGGAGTACGGCGAGTTCTATGACCTGAGCGAGCTGGGCGGCATCTGTGCCAAGGGCCTGACTCTCCATCGCAGGGAGGGCAATCCGCCTCCCCGCATTGCCGAGACCCCCATGGGCATCCTCAACTCCGTGGGCCTTCAGAACCCCGGTGTGGATGCCTTCATCGAGCACGAGCTGCCCGAGCTGCGCAAGCATGACCTGGCGGTGATCGCCAACATCTCCGGCAACACGCCGGAGGAGTACGGCATTATGTGTGAAAAGCTGTCGGCGGCCGGAGTGGATATGATCGAGGTCAACATCTCCTGCCCCAACGTGAAGGCCGGCGGTCTGGCCTACGGCACCAAGCCGGAGCTGGCTGCCGAGGTCACCAAGATGGCCAAGGAGCACGCCACTGTCCCCGTGATGGTGAAGCTCTCTCCCAACGTTACCGACATCACCGAAATTGCCCGCGCGGTGGCAGACGCCGGGGCGGATGCCCTGTCTCTCATCAACACCCTGCGGGGCATGCGGATCGACGTGAATACCCGCCGTCCCATCCTGAAGATGAACACCGGCGGCATGTCCGGCCCCGCCGTGCTGCCTGTGGCAGTGCGGATGGTGTGGGAGGTAGCCAATGCGGTTGACCTGCCCATCCTGGGCATGGGCGGCGTGGCCAAGGGCGAGGACGCGGCCCAGCTGATGCTGGCGGGTGCCTCCGCTGTGGCGGTGGGTACCGCCTGCTTTGCCGATCCCTACGCCCCCATCAAGGTACGGGACGGTCTGGCGGAGATCGCCGCCAGGCAGGGCCTGGACAAAGTATCTGACCTCACGGGCGGCGTGCGCCCCTGGTAAAGAAGGAGAAAGGGCAATGGAGAGCACATATTACGTATCCTGTTCCATGGAGCAATGCGGTGACCTGATTCACAGCGCCATCGTGGACGGCAGCATCACCGGCGAACTGCTGGATCACTATGTGCTCCAGGGCCCCAACGGCCTGCAGTGTGCGGTGATGGTGTATGAAAAGCACTACTGGCGGGCGGGCAACCGCCTGACCCTCACTGTTACCATCGACAACCTCAGCGGCCGCACCCGGGTGCATACCATCGGTGGCGGCGGCGGCGAGGGGCTGTTCCGCTTTGACTGGGGCGCGGCGGAATCCTTTGAGGGCGTGGTACAGGATGCCCTCTCCCCCTACATGCTTTGATTGGCGCGAAGCGCGGGAGGATATCATGAATGAGACTGTGACGCTATATCCCGAACTGACTTTGGAGGAGTGCCAGCAGCGTATTTCCAAAACGGCTGTATGCTCCGGCTTTTCTCAGGGGCTGGAGGTGGACCGCTATACGGTGGATACCCCTGCGGGTCCTGTGCTGGTTCTGGTATTTGATAAGTTTTTCATGAGGAGCGGCACAGTGACCCTGTCCGCCGTGCTGGACACGGTGGAGGGAAGACTCCGGGTTCATCTGAGCGCCTCCGGCGCAGGGGACGGCGGCGGATACGACAGAGATTTGGGCGCGGCCAAAAAGATGATCCAGATGGTGGAAGACGCCCTTCGAAGCTGAAGACTCAACAACACGAGGTGTGACCCTTATGACAAGAATTTACCTCATCCGCCACGCGGAAGCGGAGGGAAACCTGTACCGCCGTGTCCATGGCTGGTATGATAGCCTGATCACTGACAACGGCTACCGGCAGATCTCCGCTCTGCGGGGGCGGTTTGACAATATTCCCATTGATGCGGTATACTCCAGCGACCTGTTCCGCACCATGACCACCGCCAAGGCCATCTATGTGTCCCACGGCCTGGAGCTGCATACCCGGCCCGACCTGCGGGAGATCGGCGTGGGGGTCTGGGAGGACGTGGCCTGGGGCGAGCTGTCCCACCGGGATGGAAAGATGCTGTATGAATTCAACCACAGCTCCCCCAAGTTCCAGGTGGAGGGCGGCGAGACCTTTGCCCAGGTGCAGCAGCGGATGCTGGCCGCGGTGCGGGATATTGCCCAAAAGCATCCGGACCAGACAGTGGCGGCCTTTTCCCACGGCACTGCTATCCGCTGCCTCCAGGCTGCCATCCGCGGCCTTGGGCCGGGGGAGATGGACAGTCTGGGCCACAGCGACAACACCGGCGTTACCTGTCTGACGGTGGATGAGCAGGGGACCTGCCGACTGGTATTTGAAAATGACAACTCCCACCTGCCGGAGGAGATCTCCACCCTGGCCCGGCAGAAGTGGTGGAAGTCCCGGGAGAGCAGCCTGGCCGACGCCAACCTGTGGTTCCGTCCCCTGAACATGGAGTCGGAAGGGGAGCGCTACCGGGCGGCCCGGGCGGACGCCTGGCGGGACATCCATGGCGACGAAGTACCCTGTGACAGCGAAGGCTTCCAGCAGGACGCCCTGCGCTGCTGGGCGCAGGACCCGCAGAAGGCGGTAGTGGCCGCCATGCTGGGTGATGAATTTGCCGGTGTCCTTCAGCTGGATCTGGAGCGCTGGGCGGATGAAGGAGTGGGCTACATACCCTTTGTCTATATGATGCCTGATTACCGGAAGAAGGGGCTGGGCGTCCAGCTCATCGGTCAGGCGGTGGCCACATACCGGCCTCTGGGCCGGGACAAGCTGCGGCTGCGGTGCGCGCCGGAGAACGGGGTAGCGCAGCGGTTTTACAAAAAATATGGGTTCGTGAAAGTTGGAGAGGTCCAGGGCACCGGCGGGGTACCGCTGGATCTGCTGGAGAAATACATCGGCTTTGACGCGGACGGATCGAGGTAATATGAACGCATTTCTTCCCGTTTCCAAGGCGGACATGGAGGAGCGGGGGTGGTACTGGTATGATTTTCTCATCATCACCGGCGACGCCTACGTGGATCACCCCTCCTTCGGCCCGGCCATCATCTCCCGACTTTTGGAGTCGGAGGGGTACCGGGTGGCTATCCTGGCCCAGCCAGATTGGCGAAAGGCAGAATCCTTTACAGTGCTGGGCCGCCCACGGCTGGGTGTGATGCTCTCCGCCGGCAATATCGACTCCATGGTGGCCCACTATACGGTGGCCAAGAAGCGGCGGCATGATGATGCCTATTCCCCGGGAAACAAGGCTGGTCTGCGGCCTGACCGGGCATCTATCGTCTATTCCAATAAAGTGCGGGAGGCTTTTGGCGATATCCCGCTGATCATCGGCGGCCTGGAGGCCTCTCTGCGGCGGTTTGCCCACTACGACTATTGGGAGGACAAGGTGCGCCGCTCCGTGCTGTTTGACAGCCAGGCCGACCTGCTGGTATACGGCATGGGGGAGACCGCCACGAAAGAGATTGCCGCCCGCCTGGCATCCGGCACGCCGATTGGGGAGATCATGGATGTAAAGGGAACTGCCTTTATTGGGAAAACGCCCGCTGATTGTGCCTATCCCATGGTGGAGTGCCCCTCCTTTGAGCAGGTGCGCGCGGACAAACGGCAGTATGCGGTGGCCAACCAGATCCAGTATGAGGAGCACGACCCGGTGCGGGGGAAGGCCATCCTCCAGCGCCATGAGGATAAGCTGCTCATCGTCAATCCTCCCGCCATGCCGCTGACCACGGCGGAGCTGGACTTTGTGGCCGAGCTGCCTTATGTCCGGGAGCCTCACCCCATGTATGACTCCATGGGCGGAGTGCCCGCCATCGAGGAGGTACGCTTCTCGGTGGCGCACAACCGGGGCTGCTTCGGCGCCTGCAATTTCTGCT
>CALWXT010000067.1 GCA_944385575.1 uncultured Flavonifractor sp.
TCCATGGATATCCCCGTCCGTCAGCTGGAGTGCTGCTCCGGCGACCTGGCCGACCTGAAGGTCAAGTCCTGCGACATTGAGGCCTGGTCTCCCCGTCAGCAGAAGTACTTTGAAGTCTGCTCCTGCTCCAACCTGGGCGACGCTCAGGCCCGCCGCCTGAAAATGCGCGTCAAGGGCGAGAAGGGCACCTACCTGCCCCACACCCTGAACAACACCGTGGTGGCGCCTCCCCGCATGCTCATCGCCTTCCTGGAGAACAACCTGCAGGCCGACGGCAGCGTGAAGATCCCCGCTCCCCTGCGTCCCTACATGGGCGGCAAGGAAGTGCTGACGCCCAAGGCCTGAGTCCCCCCACCCCCGGTCGCCCTGACAGGTCCCTTTCAGATTTTGCGGAAAACGGAGGTTTTACCATGAAACGAATCCTCACCGCTCTGGTCCTGACCGCCACCCTCCTCACCCCCGCGCTGGCGGCAGGGGCCCCCACCTTTTCCGACGTGGCCGCTGACGCCTGGTACGCCCCCTATGTAGCGGCCTGCGCCCAGGACGGACTGATGAACGGCACCGGCGCTTCCAGCTTTACGCCCCAGGGCACCGTAACCACCGCCGAGGCGGCCACTCTGGCCGCCCGCATCCACTCCCTCACCCACGGCGGGGACGGCACCTTCTCCCCCGCTCCGGCGGATTGGGGACAGCTCACCCTCACCCTGCCAGACGGGACCTCCTGCACCGACTACGCCGGGCCCGGGGGCTTTGACGCCCAGGAGGAGCCCAAGGGCGGCCCCCGCCTCACCGTGCAGATGGCCCCGGAGGAGGCCCCCTGGGCGGAGGCCCAGGACGGCAAGGCGGCCACCGTCACCTTTGCCGACGGCTTCACCTACACTGGCACCATGCTCTACATGGCCCAGGAGGGCGCCCTGGTCTTTTTACCCGACTTTGGGGAGACCAGCAACAGCTATATCGACCGCTGTCGCCAGCTGATGGCCATTCCCACGCCGGAACAGTGGTACCGGGACGCCATGTGGTACCTGGAGCAGAACGATCTGCGGAAGGCGCTGGGCTTCCAGCCCTCCGACCAAACCGCCACCCGGCTGCAGCTGGCCCAGGCTATCGCGCTGACCGCCGGTGAGCTGGAGCCCATCAACCAGGTCAGCCCCGCTCCCGACCTGTACGACGACCAGTGGGGCTGTGTAGACCTCACCGGCAAAGAGATCATTCCCTGCCGGTATGAGACCATCACCGCCTTCCACGACTACGCGCTGGCGGCGGGCAGCGCCCAGAGCGGCTATACCCTTTTCGATCGTGAGGGCGACGTCCTGGGTACCGTTGACGGCAACATCAACCCCAACAACACCAGCCAGCAGTTCATCCAGTACCAGGACCCGGACACCGGCCTGTACGGCTACCTCAACCGGGACGGCTCGGTGGCGGTGGAGGCGGCCTACACCGCCGCCTATCCCTATTCCTATAACTACGCCGCTGTCCGGGACGGCAGCGGCCTGGCCGGGTTTGTGGACCGGACAGGCAAGCTGGTCATTCCCTGCCAGTTTGAGACTGTGGCAGAGGGCTTCAACTACCTGGACTATGCCGTGGTGGGCAGCGGCGGACTGCTGGGCATCTGCAATACCGCCGGGGAGCTGGTGATCCCCATGTCCTACTCCTCCCTGTGCAACTTCTCCGGAGGGCTGGCCCCCTTCGTGCGGCAGGGGACGGACGGCGCCCTGACGGTGGGATATCTGACTACCGACGGGACGGAGCACTTCCCCGACCAGTTGGCCGGAACCCTCTCTCTCCCTTTCCCCTACGTCAACGACACCGCCATCTTTGAGGAAAACGGCCTGTACGGCCTGATGGATACCCAGTTCCAGACGGTGCTTCCCCCCGCATTCCCGTTTGCCCTCCAGGCTGCCTCCGGCGCCCAGGTCATTGTGGAGGCGGAGGGCATGCTCTTCCGGATCGCGTTGTAAAAAAGATACCGTTTTCCCCAGGGAAAAGGATGCAATATCAAACATATACAAGGAGCAAACCATGTCTGCGAAAGAGAAAACCCGCGGCTTTCTGGCCGAGTTCCGCAAATTCATTGCCCGGGGCAATGTGATGGATCTGGCGGTTGGCGTCATCATTGGCGGAGCCTTTAAGGGAATCGTGGATTCCCTGACCAACGACATCCTTATGCCCTTCGTGGGCATCTTCATCGGAGAGAGCACCTTTGCCGCCCTCTCCTTCCAGATTGGCGGGGCCACCATCGCCCTGGGCAGCTTTATCCAGGCGGTGGTCAATTTCCTCATCATGGCCTTCGTCATCTTCCTGATGGTGAAGGGCATCAACCGCTTCCACCGCAAGAAGGAGGAGGCCCCCCCTCCCCCGCCCAAGCCGTCGGCGGAGGAAGTGCTGCTCACTGAAATCCGCGACCTGCTGAAGGAGGGCCGCCATGAGTGACCGGCCTGAGGAGAACAAGGAGGAAAAGGAGCCCTACACCCCCGCCTCCCCCGTCAAGCGCATCATGGCCTGGGTGGGTATCGTGTATATGGTGGGCTTCGTCCTCCTGAACCTCTACCCCTTTTTCAATGGCGGCACCTATCTGACCGGGATCGCACCTCTGTTTGCCTGTCCCGGCATCGCCGGGCTGCTGGTCATCGCCCTGTATACCCTGCGGAAGCCCGACGAGACCTATTCCAAAAAAGCCTCCATGGTGGTGCTGGCCCTGGTGTGCGCCGTGGGCCTAGGTGTCAGCCTGGTACTGGGCGTGCCGCCGCTGCTGGAGGGACTGGGAGGATAATATGGAACAGCGTATTACCGCCGGCCTGGCCAGTCTGGGCCTCACTCCCCCGCCCCAGGCCCCCGCGCAGCTGGCCCGGTACGGTCAGCTCCTGCTGGAGCAAAACCAGGTGATGAACCTGACCGCTATCACCGACCCTGACCAGGTGGTGGACCTCCACTTTCTGGACTCTGCCGCCCTGCTGACAGTTGGCGAAAATTTCCAGAACAAAACACTCATTGACGTGGGTACCGGTGCCGGATTTCCCGGCCTGCCCCTGAAGATCCTGGAGCCGTCCCTCACCGTTACCCTGCTGGACAGCCTGGGCAAGCGGGTCAACTGGCTCTCCACCGTGTGTGGCGACCTGTCCCTGGAACACATCACCTGTCTGCACGCCCGTGCGGAGGAGCAGGCCCTGGAGCCTGGGTTCCGGGACAGCTTTGATTTTGCCGTGTCCCGCGCGGTGGCTTCCCTGGAGGTGCTCACCGAGCTGTGCCTGCCCTACGTCAAGGTAGGCGGCAAGCTCCTGGCCATGAAGAGCGTAGACAGCGGGGCGGAAACCGAAGGAGCCGCCCGGGCGATCTCCAAGCTGGGCGGCCGCCTGCTCCCCCGGGTGGATTACACCATTCCCGGCACAGAAATCGTCCACCGGGTAGTGGTGGTGGAAAAAATCGCACCCACCCCCAAGGGCTACCCACGCCGCTGGGCAAAAATGCAGAAAGCGCCGTTGTAACGGGAAATCTTTCGCATTTTGCACAAAAAATCATTGATTCTATTGTGAAACCATGATATGGTATTGATAGTTGAAACGGAGTGTGCCTATGTCCACTGCAATCGTCATCACATCCGGCAAGGGCGGCACAGGCAAGACCTCTCTCACCGCCGGCGTAGGCTCCTGCCTGGCCGCGCTGGGAAAGCGGGTCCTGTGCATTGATATGGATATCGGCCTGCGGAATCTGGACCTGAGCCTGGGGCTCAGCGACCGGGCTCTGATGGACTTTACCGACGTGCTCACCGGCCGGTGCTCACTGGAAAAAGCGGCGGTTGCCCACCCGGTGATCCAGGGTCTGAGCCTCATCACCGCGCCGGTAACTCTGCCGTCGGAATCTCTGAGCGAGCACGCCATGCGGGATATGATCCGGCAGGCCAAGGTACAGTACGACTTCATCCTGATGGATTCCCCGGCGGGACTGGGTGAGGGTTTTCAACTGGCCTGCTGCGGAGCCGACCGGGCTGTAGTGGTGTCCACCACCGACGCCTCCGCCCTGCGGGACGCGCAGCGGACGGTAACTTTGCTGCGGGGCATACTGCCCCGGATTCATCTGGTGGTCAACCGGGTGCAGCCCAAGCTGCTCCGCCGGCTTCACACCACCATTGACGACGCCATGGATGCCGCCGGCCTGCCCCTGCTGGGCATCGTGCCGGAGGACCCCCAGGTCATGCTGTGCGCCAACCGGGAGCAGCCTCTGATCCTGTGTGCCAACCGGGGCGCCGCCACCGCCTACTTAAATATCGCCAAACGCCTGCTGGGCCAGAAGGCCCCCCTGATGCGCCTGCGATGACTTTATTCTAATAGGGAAAAGAGAGGATTGATTTATGAATATCGCGTTGATGAGCCATGATCGAAAGAAGGAACTGATGGTTCAGTTCTGCATCGCCTACTGCGGCATTCTGTCCAAGCATACGATCTGTGCCACCAACACGACAGGTCGGCTGGTGGCGGAGGCCACAGGCCTGCCCGTCCAGCTTTTCCTCTCCCACGAGCACGGGGGCAGCCAGCAGATTGGCGCCCGCATTGCCTATAACGAGATCGACATGGTGCTGTTCTTCTCCGATCCCCAGTCCAACGACCTGGACGCCGATCTCCAGTACATCACCCGCCTGTGCGACCAGAACAACGTGCCCTATGCCACCAACGTGGCCACCGCCGAAATTCTGATCCACGGCCTGGAGCGGGGCGATTTGGACTGGCGCGATATCGTCAATCCCAAGACAAAGCCCTTCACCGCCTGATAACTGCCCTGCTTCTCCCCCGCTCCAGAACGCCGCTTCTGCGGCGCGGCGGCTCATGCCGCCGAAGGCCGGCGGAATTCACTTCTGCCGGCCGCAAATGAGATCTTTGGGGTCCCCGCACGATGCGACGCATCGGGTGGGGCGCGGGGGGATCTGGACTGGCGCGCTATCGTCCATCCGAAAACCAAGCCGTTTACCGCCTGATTTTTCGGAAATTCATTGACATTTGGCCGTTTTTGGCATACGATTGCATGCGGACTACCGCCCACACAGCGAAAGCAGGCGCTTTCGTCCCGTGACAAGGGACGGGAGCGCCTTTTTTACTTCCATTATAAAGGAGCGTTACTATGGCTCAGGTAAAACCCCGCACCCTCTCCGGCTTCATGGAGCTGCTGCCCGCCCGGCAGGTGCAGTTCGACCGGATGGTGGACATTCTGCGCAAAAGCTATTCCCTCTACGGCTTCACCCCTCTGGACACCCCTGCGGTGGAAGCAGCCGAGGTGCTGCTGGCCAAGGGCGGCGGCGAGACTGAGAAGCAGATCTACCGCTTCCAGAAGGGCGACACCGACCTGGCCCTGCGGTTTGACCTGACGGTGCCTCTGGCCAAGTATGTGGCCCTCCACCAGAATGAGCTCACCTTCCCCTTCCGTCGGTTCCAGATCGCCAAGGTCTACCGGGGCGAGCGCGCCCAGAAGGGCCGCTATCGGGAGTTCTATCAGGCGGACATTGACGTCATCGGCGACGGCGCCCTGGACATCGTCAATGAGGCTGAGATCCCCGCCATCATCTACAAGACCTTCACCGCCCTGGGTCTGAACCGGTTCAAGATCCGTGTGAACAACCGGAAAGTCCTCAACGGCCTGTTTGCCATCCTGGGCCTGGAGGAGCAGGCCGGCGACGTGATGCGCACCATCGACAAGCTGGAGAAGATCGGCGCCGAGAAGGTCAAAGCCATCCTGGTGGATGACTTCAGCGTGTCCGCTGAGGCCGCCGACTCTCTGCTGACCCTGCTGGCCGCTGACGATCCCATGGCCGCCCTGGAGCCCTTCAAGGGCAAGAACGATCTCTTCGACCAGGGTGTCAGCGAGCTGACCACCGTGGTGAACTACCTGTCCGCCTTCGGCGTGCCGGAGGACCACTTCGCCGTGGATCTCACCATCGCCCGGGGCCTGGACTACTACACCGGCACCGTGTACGAGACCGTCATGCTGGACCACCCGGAGGTGGGCTCCATCTGCTCCGGCGGCCGGTATGATAACTTAGCGGAATATTACACGGATAAACAACTCCCCGGAGTTGGAATTTCCATCGGTCTCACCCGTCTCTTCTCGGTGCTGGAGGCTCAGGGCTACCTGAACGGGGAGATGAACACCGCCCCCGCCGACGTGCTCATCCTGCCCATGACCGAGGATTTGGCCCCCGCCATCTCCTTTGCCACCGCCCTGCGGGAGGCGGGGGTGCGGGCCCAGCTCCACTGTGAGAAGAAAAAATTCAAGCAGAAGCTGTCCTATGCCGACAAGCTCTCCATCCCCTACGCCGCCTTCCTGGGGGAGGACGAGATCCAGCAGGGCAAGGTGACGGTGAAGAACCTGGGCTCCGGCGAGCAGCAGACCCTGTCCCCCGAGGCGGCGGTGGCCCTGATTCGGGAGACCGTGGCCGCCCTGTCCGGCGGCACGCCCATCGTGGACAAGGCCTGGTACGGGGAGAAGTACCGCCTGGATTCCCCCCGGAACTGACGGAACTTTCCCCCTCCCCCTTCGTCTAAAGACCACGATACTGTTTAGGAGGACTGTTCCATGAAAAGACTTGCCGCCCTCATGCTGGCCGCCGCCCTGACGGTGGGCTCCGCCGCCGCCATCACCCCCGAGGAGGCCTTCCCCAGCAAGAACACCTACCCCGGCTACTCCGACGTGGCCGACGGCGCCTGGTACGCCGACGCCGCCAAGGTGTGCTACGAGGTGGGCCTCATCACCGGCACCGACGCCGGCTTCGCCCCCGACAAGATCCTCACCGTGGGTGAGGTAGCCGCCATCGCCGCCCGCATGAACGAGGCCATTACCGGAGAGGCTATCCCCATGGCCACCCCCGCCGCCGGCGAGACCCTGCCCTGGTACTTCTCCTATGTGACCTACCTGGAAAAGCTGGGCATCGACGTGCCCGACCCGGAGAAGCAGGCCACCCGTCTGGAGCTGCTCACCCTCATGGGGGGCGTGATTCCGGCGGACATGCTCTCCCCCATCAACACCATCACCGCCCTGCCCGACACCGGGGACGAGACGGTGCTCCGCTTCTATAACGCGGGCATCCTCACCGGGGTGGACGCCTGGGGCACCTTCGCCCCGGACAAGAGCCTCACCCGGGCGGAGACCGCCGCCCTGGTGGCCCGGGTGGCCCGGCCGGAGCTGCGGGAGCGTTTCACCCCCGCCGACTACACCATGTTTACCGCCGCCTACCTGAAGCCCTCTGACGTGCTGTTTACCAACGGCACCACCGCCGGGCAGTACCTGCCCTACGTGCAGGAGCTCATTGACGGCCTGGAGGCCGACTGTGCCGCCCAGGGCATGGAGTTCAACTGGTTCAACACGGTAGACGGCGTGGAGTTCCTGGACTACGTGAAGAACACCGCCCTGACCCACTTCGGGGTCACCGCCAAGGACGGCACCGACCTGTACAAGACCTTTGACGTGCAGGTGTATTACAGCCGTTACCTGGATCTGAAGGGCAATATTTGATTTCTATTTGTTATATTAAATCCCTTAATTACGATTTGGAGTTGATTTTTCATGGATAACGTGCGTACCCACTACCGCACCCACTCCTGTGGGGAGCTCCGGATGGAGCATGTGGGCCAGACCGTCACCCTGGCGGGCTTCCTGGAGAACTTCCGTGAGGTGGGCGCCAACCTGGGCTTCCTGGTGCTGCGTGACTTCTACGGCACCACCCAGGTGGTGGCTGAGACCGAGGAGATGGTCAAAACCATCAAGGCCCTGAACAAGGAGTCCACCATCGCCGTCACCGGCGTGGTGCGGGAGCGGGACAGCAAGAACCCCAAGCTGCCCACCGGCGACATTGAGGTGGTGCCTCAGACCATCGAGGTGCTGGGCCGCTGCCGCCACAACGAGCTGCCCTTCCAGGTCAACCGCAGCCGGGAGGCTGACGAGACCCAGCGGCTGAAGTACCGCTACCTGGACCTGCGCAACCCGGAGGTCAAGAACAACATCATCCTCCGCTCCCAGGTGGTGGCGGCGCTGCGCGCGTCCATGATCGACCACGGCTTTATGGAGATCACCACTCCCATTCTGACCGCATCTTCTCCGGAGGGCGCAAGAGACTATCTGGTACCCAGCCGGAAACATCCCGGTAAGTTCTACGCCCTGCCTCAGGCCCCCCAGCAGTTTAAGCAGCTGCTGATGGCCTCCGGCTTCGACAAGTACTTCCAGATCGCCCCCTGCTTCCGGGACGAGGATGCCCGGGGCGACCGCTCCCCCGGCGAGTTCTATCAGCTGGACATGGAGATGGCCTTTGCCGGTCAGGAGGACGTGTTCGCCGTTCTGGAGGACGTGCTGCCTCCCATCTTTGCCAAGTTCGGCACCTACAACGTGGCCTCTGAGGCTCCCTTCCGCCGCATCTCCTACCTGGAGGCCATGGACAAGTACGGCTCCGACAAGCCCGACCTGCGCATCGACCTGACCGTCACCGACGCTACCCAGGTGCTGGGCTCCTGCGGCTTCGGCCCCTTCGAGGGCAACACCGTCAAGGCCGTGGTAGTCACCGGCTTTGAGGGCACCCGCAAGCAGATCGACAAGCTGTGCGCCGATGTGGAGGTTCAGGCCGGTGAGAAGGCCTACTGGTTCCGCTACGACGAGAACGGCGAGATCGTGGGCGGCATCGCCAAGTTCGTCCAGCCCATTAAGGACGCTGTTGTGGAGGCTCTGGGCCTGGAGAAGGGCTGCTTCGTTGGCCTGACCGCCGGCAAGCTGCTCTCCGCCCAGAAGACCGCCGGTGTGCTCCGCTCCAAGCTGGGCGCCTTCTGCCCCAACCATCAGGACCGCGAGCGCTACGAGTTCTGCTGGATCGTGGACTTCCCCATGTACGAGATCGGCGAGGAATCCGGCGAGCTGGAGTTCTGCCACAACCCCTTCTCCATGCCCAATGGCGGCCTGGAGATCCTGAAAAAGGCTGCGGCCGGCGAGGTGGATCCCCTGTCTATCACCGCCTTCCAGTACGACCTGGTGTGCAACGGCGTGGAGCTGTCCTCCGGCGCCGTGCGGAACCACGACCCCGAAATCATGATTGAGGCCTTCCAGCTGGTGCGGCTGGGCGAGGACGACGTGAAGGCCAAGTTCCCCGCCATGTACAACGCCTTCACCTACGGCGCGCCCCCTCACGCGGGCATCGCCCCCGGCGTGGACCGCATGGTCATGCTGCTGGCCGGCGAGGACTCCATCCGCGAGATTATCCCCTTCCCCATGAACAAGAACGCCCAGGACCTGATGATGGGCGCGCCTTCCTTCGTCACCGACGCCCAGCTCAACGAGCTGAACATCGTGTGCACCAAAAAAGAGGAAGAAGAATAAGCTGTTTTTTCCCGGCGGAGCCAAAAGGCTCCGCCGGTTTTTTTGTATGCAAAAATTTTGCGTTCGATAGATTGACTTCCATTTCTTCCTATACTATACTCTTAGCTTAGTAGTACTTCGTATTACGAAATAAGAAAGGAAGATGCACATTGAAACACCTGACCAAACGCATGTCCGCGGCGGGTCTGGCGCTCTGTCTGACCCTTTCCCTGGCTCCCGGCGCTCTGGCCGCCGGGGAGGACGCCCCGGAGCGGGGCGTGCTGACCTACAGCGAGTTCATCGCCCCCAAGTACGAGGACGCCTCCGCCTTCTATGAGGGCCTGGCAGCCGTGAAGCAGAACGGCAAGTGGGGCTACATCGACGAGACTGGCAAGACTGTCATTCCCTTCCAGTACGACCTGGCCCTCCAGTTCAGCGAGGGCAAGGCAGTAGTGGCCGATCTGATCACCGAGGGTGAGGGCGAATACGCCTATGAGATGTACCAGCTGGGCCTCGTGGACCGCAGCGGCAGCTACACCCCCCTGCGGTATTACTACGATGACCAGGGACAGTTCACCGTGTTCCCGGAGGATCTGGACCCGGACAGCCTGGTGTTCTTCCACAATGGTCTGCTGTTTATGGATCTGGGCTATGAGAGCTCCATGTTCACGCCCGACGGCAAGATGATGGAAACCGATCTGTGCCCCTCCGGCCCTCTGAACGAGGGTCTGATCCCCGGCTGGGACTACGGCATGGGCTACGCCGGCTACATGGACGCCCAGGGCAACACCGTCAAGCTGTTTGAAGAGTATGAATACTTTGGCCCTCAGACTACCACTGAGTGGGGCGAAACCCTGCAGGACTTCCGCTATATCTCCAACGTCCTGCCCTTCAATCAGGGCCTGGCTCCCGTATGGCAGGCCACGGCGGACGCTACTGAGTACACCGAAACCTACAAGCTGGGCTTCATGGACACCAGCTTCAACTGGGTCATCCAGCCCCAGTACACCGCCTACTACTACGCCGGCGTCAACTCCACCTACCGGCTCTTTGGCGCCGCCGGCCTGGCCATGGTGCAGAAGGACGGCAAGTACGGCGCCATCAACAAGTCCAACCAGACCGTCATCCCCTTCCAGTATGACGAGCTGTGGCCGGTAAACGAGGGCCTTATCGTCTATAAACAGGGCGGCAAGTACGGCTATCTGGACACCACCGGCAAGGTGGTCATCCCCGCCCAGTATGTCAACGCCTCCGGCTTCAACATGGGCATGGCGGTGGCCTACGACGGCACCAAGGCCTTCCTCATTGACCGCACCGGCAAGGCCATTGAAGGCGCCGACAAGCTGGATCCCTCCATCTACTTTGCGGAGCAGCCCGACGGCAGCCAGGTGGTCTACCAGCCCGGCGAGTACGTGGTCATCCAGGAGAACGGCAAGTACGGCTACGGCCATATTGAGTACCTGCCTCCCCTGCCCGCTGAGAACGAAATGAGCTCCTGGGCCTACGCCGAGGTCACCGCCGCCATCGAAGAGGACCTGGTACCCACCTACCTGCAGAACCTGTACCTGAACAACATCAACCGGGACGAGTTCTGTGACCTGACCATCCAGGCCCTGGAGGAAGTGCTGGACAAGGACATCGAGGACATCGTGAAGGAACAGACCGGCAAAGATCTGTACACCTGGATCGGCGAGTACCCCTTCAAGGACACCACCAACTCCAATGCCATCGCCGCCTACGCCCTGGGCATCGTCTCCGGCCGCGGCAACGGCGTGTTTGACCCCTACGCCACCATTACCCGTCAGGAGGCCGCCGCCTTCCTGATGCGCTCTGCCAAGGTGCTGGGCATGGACACCAGCAAGGTGGAGAGCGCCAGCTTCGCCGACAGCGAGAAGGTGGGCGTGTGGTTTACCGATGCGGTGAACTTCGTCTACCAGATCAACGTCATGAGCGGCACCGGCAGCAACAACTTCTCCCCTCTGGGCACTTACACCCGTGAGCAGTCCTACATCGCCATCTACCGCCTGTTCCAGGCCGTTATGGAAATGGCCTAAATACAAGAAAAGACCTGCCGCATATCGCGGCAGGTCTTTTTTTACTGTTATTCCTCGTCCAGCTTGAGCACGGCCATAAAGGCTTCCGTTGGAATCTGCACCGTACCCAGAGAGCGCATCTTCTTTTTGCCCGCCCCACAAAGGGCAAACCCTTTGCGGGGACCCCTCGATTTTTATATGCTCGGCGGAACTGAATTCCGCCTACGCCAAGGTTTTGGGCCTTGCCCAAAACGCTTGTACGGCGCACAGCGCCGCCCCGCTCTGCGGGGCCCCAGAGGACAACAAGAAGATGCTTTTCGTTTATTCCTCGTCCAGCTTGAGCACGGCCATAAAGGCTTCTGTGGGAATCTGCACCGTACCCAGAGAACGCATCTTCTTTTTGCCCTCTTTCTGCTTTTCCAGCAGCTTCTTCTTCCGGGTGATATCGCCGCCGTAGCACTTGGCAAGCACGTCCTT
>CALWXT010000068.1 GCA_944385575.1 uncultured Flavonifractor sp.
GCGGAGCAGAATGCCGCCAAGGCTGCCATTGAGAAGCTGAAGGGTTGAAAAGGGTGCCGGTTTAGAACAAAAAGGTTACTCGGACAAGTATCGGTTTAGTGCAGCCTGGATGGACTGGATAAGGGGCGCAATATCTTCCTCGGAAATTTGAGGGGTGTTCTGGTACTCGTGCTGCTCCAAAAACTGTGCGATTTCCGTAATATCATCGTTACTCAGATATTTGAAGACGTCAGGATTGTTGGCTTCGCGTAGTTGTTCTGCCAGAATCAGCCACTGTGGATCCCCTCCGGTTTTGCCGTCCAAGTAATATCCATACAATGAGGCCATTCTGAATTGTGTAATAGCTTCTGAAAGAGGGGCGGAGTATTCTTACTCCATAAGGTAATCCGCGAGTTTACTCTTTGAAAAAGAGAACTCCATTTCAATTCTGGTATCTAAAGCGCTCAATCCGGCAGATGTATTTTTTGCCTGCTGATTGAGAAAAAACCATGCGAAACAAAAAACTATAATTGCGGCAGCGCGTACAAAAGCTGCAATCTTCTTGATCCGCTTATTTTTTTCAACAATGACTTGTTCCGGACAGTCTGTTTTGAAAAACGCTTTTGGTACGCCGAAAACCTGGGCCAATGCTTCATAGGATTCTTCAGAAGGTAGGCCAAGGCCGTTTTCCCATTTGGCAACAGCACTTCGGCTCATGAAAATCATATCTGCCAGCTTCTGCTGTGATAACCCCTGATCAGTGCGCAGTTTTTTTAATTTCTTGCCAAACTCCACGAGAACACCTCCTTGCTGTCCAAAGTATACCACAAAAGGCTGTTTATTGGGTGTTACTTATGGGCCTTGGGTTGTTACCATTGCAAAATATAATATAAGCAGAAAAAAGCCGTTGCCCATGCACTGTATAGGGCAACGGCTTTCAGTTAGCTGTCTGACGGTGTAACTCCTGATATGGAGCACTTGACAGGACGAAACAGCCCAAAAGGATTTGCAATAAGGCTCGTTTCTTGATATAATAATTTATTCAGAAGTAAGTTTGCGGCGAGGTGCGTGCTTTGTATTTAAAAGCGCTGGAGATCCAGGGATTCAAGTCGTTTCCCGACAAGACGGTGCTCTCCTTTGGGGAGGACATCACCGCCATCGTAGGCCCAAACGGCAGCGGAAAATCAAATATCTCCGACGCCATCCGCTGGGTCATGGGGGAGCAGTCCACCAAGGCCCTCCGGGGCGGCAAAATGGAGGACGTGATCTTCGGCGGCACCGCCCTGCGCAAGCAGCAGGGGTTTGCCGAGGTCTCCCTGGTACTGGACAACACCGACCACCTGTTCCCCCTGGAGGAGAGCGAGGTCATGGTCACCCGGCGGTACTACCGCTCCGGGGAGAGCGAATACTACATCAACCGCCGTTCCGTCCGCCTAAAGGATGTGAACGAGCTGTTTATGGACACCGGCCTAGGCCGAGAGGGCTATTCCATCATCGGCCAGGGCCGCATCGACGAGATCCTGTCGGTCAAGAGCGGCGACCGCCGGGAGGTCTTTGAGGAGGCCGCCGGTATCTCCCGCTTCCGCCACCGGAAGGAGGAGGCCGAGCGCAAGCTGGAGCGCACCCAGGAGAACCTGGTGCGCATCACTGACAAGATCGACGAGCTGGAGCTCCAGGTGGAGCCCCTGCGCAACCAGAGCGAGAAGGCCAAAAAATTCCTCATCCTCCGGGATGAGCTGCGAGGGCTGGAAATCTCCCTGTGGCTGGACCAGCTGGAAAAGATCCGGGCGGGGGCCATCAAGACCCTGTCCGACTTTGAAAACGCCGTCCGCCAGAAGGAGGAGGCCCAGGGAGCAGTCGAGAAGCTCTATGCCGCAGCAGAGGATTTTTCCGCAAAAATGCGGGACAAGGATGTGGAGGCCGAGGGCGTCCGGTTTCAGATGATGCAGAAGCAGGCCGACGCCAACGGCCTGGAAAACGCCATCGCCGTTCTGAAAGCCAATATCCAGAACAACCTGGAAAACCGGGACCGCATCCAGCGGGAGCTGGACCAGCAGGAAGGCCGGGCCGACTCGGTGGCCGCCCAGATCGAGGATCGCCGGCAGCGTCTGGCTGAGCTGGAAGAGCAGCGCGTCAAGCTCCAGGCGGAGCTGGAGGCGCGTCAGCAGGAGGCACGAGAGGCCGCCAATTCCGCCGGCAGCCTGGCTGCCGAGTTGGAGCTGCTGCGGCAGAAGGAGTCCATGGAACACGCCTCCGCTGCCGACGCCAAGGCCCTGCTGTCCGCCCTGGCTGCCGCTGAGCAGGAGCTGCTGGACCGGGACGAGGCCCTGCGGCAGGAGCTCTCCGCCGGTGAGGACCGGCTGAACGAGGCCAAAGCCGCCCGCAAGGAGGCTGCTGACGCCCTGGACAAGGCCCAGGAAGACCGGGAGAGCCTGCAAAATATCATCAACGGCTACAACCTGCGGGTGGAGTCCCGCCAGAAGAAGGCCAAAGAGGCGGAGGAGCGCCACGTCAAGCTGCAGATGGAGGAAAATGCCATCCGCTCCCGCATTCACATGCTCTCCGAAATGGAGAAGATGTATGAGGGCTATTCCAAGGCGGTCAAGCTGGTGATGGGGGAGGCCAAGAAGGGCCAGCTCAGGGGCGTCCACGGCCCGGTGGCCGGGCTCATCCATGTGCCGGACGCCTGCGCCGTAGCCATCGAGACTGCTTTGGGCGGCGCCATGCAGCACATCGTGGTGGAGCGGGAGGAGGACGGCAAGGCCGCCATCCAGTACCTGAAACGCCGGGACGGAGGTCGGAGCACCTTCCTGCCCCTGACCTCCATGCGCCCCTCCGACTTCCGAGACCAGGGCGTGCGGAAGGAGCCCGGCTTTGTGGGGCTGGGCAACGAACTGATCCAGTTCGACCCGCGGTATGAGAAGGTCTTTTCCAACCTGCTGGGCCGCACAGTGGTGGCCGAGGATATGGACAAGGCCATCGCCATGGCCCGGAAATACAGCTATCGCTTTAAAATCGTCACCCTGGACGGTCAGGTGCTCAACGCCGGCGGCTCCATGACCGGCGGCTCGGTGTCCCGCAGTGCGGGCATCCTGAGCCGTGCCAACGAGCTGGAACGATTGAACCAGCAGGCCGGAGGCGTTACCGAACAGCTGACTGCCGCCGCCCGCGCTATGGAGGAGGCCCGCCGGGAGGCCGCTGCCGCCGCTTATGAATTGGAGACCGCCCAGGGCCAGCAGCGCCGGCACGAGGACGATATCCTCCAGCTGAAGGAGCGGCTGAGCCATCTGGACAGCCAGCTTACCGACCTGGAGCGCCAGCGCACAAGCCAGCAGGAGGAGCTGCGTCAGGTTCAGGCCCGGTCGGCCCAAACCGAGACCGATATCCAGGCCGCCCGGCAGCGGATCGAGGAATTGGAGGGCTCTGCCGCCGCCCTGCGGGCCGAAGCCGAGGGCAAGGCCCAGGGTCAGAGCGCCATGCAGGAGCAGGCCGCTGCCATCGGGGAAGCCATTGCCGAACTGAATGTGGGCCTGGCCGCTCTGGAGGCGGAGGAGCAGGCGTCCAAGAAGTCTCTGGATGAACTGGAAGCCCTCAAAGCCGACCTGACCGGCGACCGGGCGGAGCGACAGAAGATGCTGGACTCCTTCCAGGAGAAGAACGACGGCCTCCAGGCCGAGATCGGGGAGAAGGAGCGGGCCCTCCAGGTCCTGCGCCGGGAGAACGAGGACCAGCAGGCGGCCATCACCCGCATCAACGAGGAAAAGCTGGCCCTGGAGGCCCAGCGGAACCAGGCCGACAAGGAGGCCCGGGACAAAAACAGCGAATTGTTAAACTTACAGCGAGAGGTCTCCGTCTTAGAACAGAAGAAGGCCGCCGCTGCCATGGAGGAGAAGAACCTGCTGGACAAGCTGTGGGAGACCTACGAGCTGTCCCACGAGGCGGCCAGGGCCCAGCGGGTGGAGCTGGAAAGCGTCCCCAAGGCTCAACGGCGGGTAGGGGAGCTGAAACGCTCCATCTCCGCCCTGGGCAATATCAACCTGGACGCCATCGAGGAGTTCGAGCGCATCAATGAGCGGTACACCTACCTCACCGACCAGCGGGACGACGTGACCCGGTCCAAGAAGGAGCTGGAGGATATCATCGCCGGCATCACCGAGGAGATGCGGAATATCTTCTCCGCCCAGTTCGCCCTGCTCAACGAGGCGTTCCAGCACACCTTTGTGGAGCTGTTTCGGGGCGGCAAGGCCACCCTGGAGCTGGAAGACCCGGAGGATATCCTGAACTGCGGCATCGAGATCAAGGTCCAGCCCCCGGGCAAGGCCCTGAAGGTGCTCTCCCTGCTCTCCGGCGGCGAGAAGGCTTTTGTGGCCATCGCCCTGTACTTCGCCATCCTAAAGGTGCGGCCCACCCCCTTCGTGGTGATGGATGAGATCGAGGCCGCCCTGGACGACGCCAACGTGGTGCGCTTTGCCCACTACATGCGCCAGATGGCCGACAAGACCCAGTTCATCGTCATCACCCACCGCCGCGGCACCATGGAGGAGGCCGACGTGCTGTACGGCGTCACCATGCAGGAGCAGGGCATCAGCAGACTTTTGACCATCAACCTGAATGATGTGGAAAAGGAACTGAACATTAAGTAAGGAGCGTTGGAAATGGAGCAAGCGTATAAGGCCCGTAGGATCATGGAGCGCATGTCCATCGTGGCGGCGCTGCTGGTCTGCCTGTCGCTGATTACCCAATTCATCCTGCTGTTTGTGGCGGGACTGGTGCTCATCGCCGTAGCCATCGCCATTCTGCACCGCTGGTGGCGCTGCCCGGACTGCGGGGCCTTTTTAGGGGTCAGCAAGACGGACAAGTGCCCCAACTGCAAGCGGCCTATCGAATAAGAAAGGATTTTGGACCATATGGGCTTTTTTGATAAAATCAAGGCGGGCCTGACCCGCACCAAGGAAAATATCGGCCACTCCTTTGACCAGCTGTTCGCCGGGGAGCTGAACGACGACTTCTATGACGAGCTGGAGGAGACCCTTATCCTGGGCGATATGGGTGTGGACACCACCCTGAAAGCGGTGGAGGAGCTCCGCCGTCGGGTGAAAGAGGAAAAAATCAAGGATATGGACTCTGCCCGTGCCTGCCTGCGGCGGGTGCTGACCGAGATGCTCCAGGTGGGTGAGCCCGGCCTGCACCTGACCACCACCCCCTCTGTGGCGCTGTTCATCGGGGTGAACGGCGTGGGCAAGACCACTACCATCGGCAAGCTGGGCTCCCGGATGAAGGGGGAGGGCAAGCGGGTGCTGCTGGCCGCCGCCGATACCTTCCGGGCTGCCGCTGCTGACCAGCTGGAGATCTGGAGTGGTCGGGCCGGGGTGGATCTGGTGCGGCAGCATGAGGGCGCCGACCCCGCTGCCGTTGTGTTTGACGCGCTTACCGCCGCCAAGGCCCGGGGTACCGACGTGATTCTGATTGATACCGCCGGGCGGCTGCACAACAAGCAGAACCTGATGAACGAGCTGAACAAGATCAGCCGCGTGGTGGACCGGGAGCTGCCCGGCTGCGACCGTGAGACCCTGCTGGTGCTGGACGCCACTACCGGCCAGAACGGTCTGATCCAGGCCAAGCAGTTCAAGGAGGCTGCCGGCATCACCGGCATCGTCCTCACCAAGCTGGACGGCTCCGCCAAGGGCGGCATCGTCATCGCCATCGCCCAGGAGCTCCAGGTGCCGGTGAAGTATATCGGCGTAGGCGAGGGTATCGATGACCTGATGCCCTTCGAGGCCGAGGCCTTTGTGGAAGCGCTGATTTAATGGAGGTTATCTGACATGGCTAGAATTGACGGACGGGCCAACGATCAGCTGCGGCCCATTGAGATCATCCCCAACTTCAACAAATTTGCGGAGGGCTCCTGCCTCATCCGCTGCGGCAACACCCAGGTACTGTGCTGCGCCAGCGTGGAGGAGCGCACGCCCCCCCACGTGGCCGAGGGCGAGGGCTGGGTTACCGCTGAGTATTCCATGCTGCCCCGTGCCAACCGGGAGCGCTCCAAGCGGGACATCGCCAAGCTGAAGCTGTCCCCCCGCTCCGCGGAGATCCAGCGGCTGGTGGGCCGGTCTCTCCGTGCCTGCGTGGATATGAAAAAGCTGGGTGAGCGCACCATCACTGTGGACTGCGACGTGCTCCAGGGTGACGGCGGTACCCGTACCGCCAGCGTCACCGGTGGCTTCGTGGCCCTGAGCCTGGCGCTTCACAAGCTGGTGGAGGAGGGCGTGCTGGAGAGCATACCCCTCAAGACCTGTGTAGCCGCCATTTCCGCCGGTATCGTGGACGACCAGCTGCTGCTGGACCTGTGCTATGAGGAGGACTCCGCCGCTCAGGTGGACCTGAACTGCGTCATGACCGGGGAAGGGGAGCTGGTGGAGATCCAGGGTACCGGCGAGGGCCGGACCTTCACCATCGCCGAGCAGCAGGCCCTGGTGGACCTGTGTGCCAAGGGCATCCGGGAAGTGCAGGCCATCCAGAAGGCCGTTCTGGGAGGTTGAGCGTATGAAAATGGTATTGGCCAGCAAGAACGCCCATAAGCTGGTGGAAATGAAGGACATCCTCTCCCAGCTGGGGGCAGAGGTGGTCCTGGAGTCCGATGTGGGTGTGGATGTGGACGTAGAGGAGACGGGCACCACCTTCGAGGAGAACGCCTATCTGAAGGCCCACGCCGTGTGCGAGGCCTCCGGCCTGCCCGCCATCGCCGACGACTCCGGCCTGTGCGTGGACGCCCTCAACGGCGCCCCCGGCGTGTATTCCGCCCGCTACGGCGGGCCGGAGCTGGACGACAAGGGCCGCTATCAGCTGCTGCTGAACAACCTGCGGGGCCAGCTGGATCGGCGGGGCAAATTCGTCTCCGCCATCTGCTGCTGCTTCCCCAATGGGGACAAGGTGGAGGCCAGAGGCGAGTGCCCCGGCACCATCGCCTACGCCCCCAAGGGTGAGGGCGGCTTCGGCTACGACCCGGTTTTTTTCCTGCCCGGGCTGAAAAAGACCTTTGCGGAGCTGACCGCGGAGGAGAAGAACGCCATTTCCCACCGGGGCAACGCCCTGAAAAAATTCAAGACAGAATTGGAGAACTATCTGAATGGAACTGACCAGTAAACAGCGGGCCCAGCTGCGGGGCCTGGCCAACAGCATTGACACCATCATCCATATCGGCAAGGACGGCATCGGCGCCAACCTGGTGAAGCAGGCCGACGATGCCCTGGAGGCCCGGGAGCTTATCAAGGGCAAGGTGCTGGAGAACTGTATGCTCACCAGCCGGGAGGCTGCCGAGGAACTGGCCCGCGCTACCCGCAGCGAGGTGGTGCAGGTCATTGGAACAAAATTCGTTTTGTATCGTCCAACCCATAATAAGGAGAAGAAGGACCGGATCGTTCTGACGGCTGCCAAGAAAGGCAAGTAAAACGGGGAGGTCTTTGCATGAAGCTGGGCATTTACGGCGGTACCTTCAATCCCCCTCATCTGGGACATCTGGCGGCGGCCCAGTTCGCCCTGGATGCCCTGGCCCTGGATGAGCTGCGCTTTGTACCGGCGGCTGCGCCGCCCCACAAGGCGCTGCCTGCCGGCGGTCCCACACCGGAGCAGCGGCTGGAGATGACGGAGCTGGCGGCGGACGGCCTGCTGCACCCCAAAAAGGTGAAAGTCAGCGGCATGGAGCTGCACCGCGCGGGGAAAAGCTATACCGTGGATACGCTGGAGCAGCTCAAGGCCGGGGATCCCGAGGCGGAACTGTGGCTGCTGATGGGTACCGACATGTTCCTTACCCTGCAAAACTGGCATGACCCGGAGACCATCACACGCCTGGCAGGGATCTGCACCTTTGCACGCACCCAGTCGGACAGCGGCGAAGCCCTGGCAATCCAGGCGGAGTACCTGCAAAAAACCTTCGGCGCGCGGGTCCGTGTGCTTCAGCTTCCCCACATCGTGGACGTGTCCTCTACCCAGCTGCGGGAGCTGCTGGCCCAGGGCAAGGGGCAGGAATACCTGTCCCCGGCGGTGTATGGCTACATCATCCGCCACGGGCTGTACGGCGTCCACTACGACCTGAAGCATCTGCCTGACCGGGAGCTGCGGGCCTGCTCTTATTCCATGATCCGTGCCAAGCGGATTGCCCACGTGAAGGGTACGGAGGAGGAGGCGGTGCGGCTGGCCCGCCGCTGGGGCGCCGACGAGGAGAAGGCCCGCCGGGGTGCCATTCTTCACGATTGCACCAAATATTGGGATATGGAAGAACAGTTGCGCACGTGCGAGAAATATGGTATCGTACTGGATGACTTGGAGCGGCAGGCGGTAAAGCTCCTGCACGCCAAAACGGGTGCGTGTGTGGCCCGTGACGTGTATGGAGTGGATGACGACGTATATGAGGCCATCTTCTGGCATACCACCGGCAAGGCGAATATGACCCTGCTGGAGAAGATCCTCTATATCGCCGACTACATGGAGCCCAACCGGGACTTCCCCGGGGTGGAGCGCCTGCGGGAGCTGGCCTATCAGGACCTGGACCAGGCCGTGCTGCTGGGGAATGAAATGAGCATCCAGGAGATGGAGGAGCGAGGACTGCCCGTGCACCCCAACACGGTGCAGTCCAGGGATTGGCTGAGGAGCAAACGAAACGGAAAGGAACCATGAGACCATGAACCCGGAACACAGAAAGAATACCCAGGGCGGCGCCCGTCTGGAGAAAAAGACAAGCGTACCCCGCCGCCGGAAGGAAAAAGGGCCCAAACCTCAGCTTACCCGAAAGCAGAAGACCCTGCGCATCCTTTTTATTGTGCTGACCGTGATCGCGGCCATCATTGTAGTCGGTACTGCCGGCTTTTTCCTGATGACTGCGCCGCCGGAGGTCACACCCAAGCCCCAGACTACTACGGTCATTGACGAGAACGGCAACGAGATCGAAGTGGAAATTCCCGGCTTGGCGGCCAACCGGAAGGATCAGTTCTATACCTTCCTCGTCGTAGGTCAGGACACCGGCGGCGGCGGAAACACCGATACGCTGATGCTGGCGGCCTATGACGTGCCCAACCAGACCCTCAACGTCATGAGCATCCCCCGGGACACCTATGTGAACTACAACGGGCGCAAGGTGTTGGTCAACTCGGTTTATAACCGTGCTGGTGCCGGCGAGGACGGCATCAAGGCGCTGAAAAAGGAAATTGGCGAGCTGACCGGCGTAACGCCTGATTTCCATGTGATCATCCAGTGGGAGGCCGTGGGCGAGCTGGTGGATGCCATTGACGGGGTGTACTTCGATGTCCCCTACGACATGAACTATGAAGACCCGGATCAGGATTTGTATATCCATTTGAATGCCGGCATGCAGGAGCTGGACGGCAGTGAGGCCATGCAGCTGCTGCGCTGGCGGAAGAACAACAAGATCGTCAATGGACATCTGGTAATCTACGGCGGTTATCCGGATGCGGACCTGGGCCGGATCAAGACCCAGCAGGCTTTCCTAACGGCAGTGATCGAAAAGTGCCTTCAGCCCACCGTGCTGCTGCCCAACCTGATGGAGTATGTGACCATCTTCCAGAAAAACGTGGTGACCGACCTCTCCATTCCTGAGATGGCCTACTTCGGCAAGTCCGCTGCCAGCGGCCTGGATATGAGCCAAGTGGAATTTGTCACCATGCCCTATAAGGACGCAGGTGACGGTGCCCATCTGCTGCCTGTTGGGGAGGAGATTGTGGAGCTGGTCAACGACGGCTTTAACCCCTACGATGAGGACATTACCCTGAAAGACTTGGATCTGGTAACCAGCAACAGTTCCTCCAGTTCTTCCGGAGGTTCCTCCAACACTACCAAGCCCAGCACGCAGCCTACGGCTACACCCACAGCGGTGACCTCCGAGACGCCGGTTTCCAGCGGGGCGGTTACGGAGACCCCTGCGGCCTCCACCAGCGCCCAGCCTTCCGGCAGCGCTCAGCCTTCCTCCAGTCCGGCAGCCAGCGCTGGTCCGGAGACCACACCTACGCCGGCGCCTACCCCCGTAGCAACGCCCACTCCGGCACCTACGCCGGTTTCCACGCCGGCCCCCACGGAAGATATCGAATATGGCCCGGGTATGGAGCCCGTGGCATAAAGGAGAGTTGCAAATGACGCCCAAAGAAATCGCCCTTGCCGCGGTAAAGGCCCTGGACAGCAAGAAGGGTCAGGATATCAAGATGCTGGAGACCGGCCATCTGACCACCCTGGCAGATTATTTCGTACTGTGTTCCGCTACCTCCACCACCCAGATCAAGGCTCTGGCTGACGTCTGTGAGAAAATGCTCAAGGACGCCGGGGAGGCTCCTCACCATGTGGAGGGCCACCGGGGCGGCACCTGGATTCTGCTGGACTTCTCCTCTGTGGTGGTCCACATCTTCAATGAGGAGGCCCGGGCCTTTTATGACCTGGAGCGCCTGTGGGGGGATGCCACTCCCGTGGATCTCAGCGATGTGCTGACCGAAAACTGAACCTGTGCATGAAAGCGCGTCCGCCGGTATTCCGGCGGACGCGCCTTTTTGCGCCGGAATACTTGCAATCGCGGCATGTTTCCATTATAATATCTTAGATTGGATAATTGCCCGTTTTTTTGTAAAACGGGAATTTCAATAAGGAAAGCGTGAGAAATTTGAAGTACGATTTTGCCGCCATCGAACCCAAGTGGCAGAAAAAGTGGGCGGAGGAGAAGACCTTCCGCTGCGAAAACCACAGCGACAAGCCCAAGTTCTACGCCCTGGTGGAGTTCCCCTATCCCTCCGGACAGGGTCTGCACGTGGGCCACACCCGGCCCTATACCGCCATGGACGTGGTGGCCCGCAAGCGCCGGATGGACGGCTACAATGTGCTGTTCCCCATGGGCTATGACGCTTTCGGCCTGCCCACCGAGAACTATGCCATCAAGAACCACATCCATCCCGCCAAGGTGACCCACGACAACATCGAGAATTTTACCAAGCAGCTGCACATGCTGGGCTACTCCTTCGACTGGGACCGGGTCATCAACACCACCGATCCCGCCTACTACAAGTGGACCCAGTGGATTTTCCTCCAGCTGTATAAGCACGGCCTGGCCTACAAGACCACCATGCCCGTGAACTGGTGCACCTCCTGCAAGTGCGTATTGGCCAACGAGGAAGTGGTGGAGGGCGTGTGCGAGCGCTGCGGCTCTCCCGTTATCCGCAAGGAGAAGTCCCAGTGGATGCTGAAGATCACCGAGTATGCCCAGCGGCTCATTGACGACCTGGACGATCTGGACTTCATCGAGCGGGTCAAGACCCAGCAGAAGAACTGGATCGGCCGCTCCACCGGCGCTGAGGTCACCTTCAAGGCCACCACCGGGGAGGACATCGTGGTGTTTACCACCCGGCCCGACACTCTGTTCGGCGCCACCTATATGGTCCTCTCTCCCGAGCACGCCCTGGTGAAGGGCTGGCTGGAGAGCGGTAAGCTGGCCAACGCCGACGAGGTGAAGGCCTATCAGGCCGCTGCCGCCTCCAAGTCCGACCTGGAGCGCACCGAGCTGAACAAGGAAAAGACCGGTGTGTGCCTGGACGGCGTGAAGGGCATCAACCCTGTCAACGGCAAGGAGATCCCCATTTTCATCTCCGACTACGTGCTGGCCACCTACGGTACCGGCGCCATCATGGCCGTGCCTGCTCACGACGACCGCGACTGGGAGTTCGCCAAGAAGTTCGGCTGCGAGATCATCGAGGTGGTCTCCGGCGGCGAGGACGT
>CALWXT010000069.1 GCA_944385575.1 uncultured Flavonifractor sp.
CTGGACGGCGCGGAACTGCCGCCCGGTCTGGGGGATGACCACGGTCTTCATCTTGTCGGGCAGCATGGGCAGGGTGAGCATATCCCACTTGGCCCATGCCTTATCGTAATCCTCGGGAGGCGCCAGCTCCACCAGGTGCCCCAGGGCCCAGGTGACGATGTACTTCTCCCCCTCCAGGCAGCCGTCGCCCGACTGCCTGCACCCCAGCACCCGGGCCAGTTCCCGGCCTACCGAGGGCTTTTCCGCCAAAACAAGCGTTTTTGCCATACAGGTTCTCCTAACCGCCGAAAACCGGCGTTTTTGTCATTATTTCGTAAGTTGACATTTCCCCAGCGTCATGCTATTTTAGGCTTAGATAGGATGCCTGCCGCTTCAACCATCTGGAAAGGAGCGCCATATGCAAGGACTGGGTTTAGCCGCCGCATTTGCCATGATGCAGGCTCGTTTGAGCCAAAATCTCCCTCCTGACGACCGGATGGGTCGTGAGGAAAAGGTATGCCGCAAACAGGCCAGAGACGCTGAATGGGCATTCCGGGTATCCAAGGGCTATGAGAAGGACACCTTTTGGAATCATGTCCGCTTCAATATGACCCACAAGGACTGAAGAAACGCTTACGCCGCGGGCTTTGCCCGCGGCTTTTTTGTTACAGGGAGATGCTCCAGTTCCCCAGCTGATCCAGGATGGGGATAAGCCTCCGGCAGGGCTCGGTGATGGCGTACTCCACCCGCACCGGTACCTCCAGATACTCCCGGCGGGTGACCAGCTTGTCCTCCTCCAGCTCCCGCAGGGCGTTGGCCAGCACCGTATTGGACACCCCGTCCAAAGTTTTTTTCAGCTGGTTGTACCGGGTAGGACCGTTGTTGTAGAGAGAGCAGAGGATCTGCATTTTCCACTTGCCCCCGATGAGGGCCAGGGCCCGGTTCAGCGGGCAGGTATCCATACAGGGACAGTTGTCGTGCTCCACAGGTCAGTTCCTCCTTACCTGGTACGAAAATTCTGCGCTCTTGCGCGTTCGTATGTTAAGTCTTATAATACTACCAGGTTGGAAAAAAGGAAAGCGTTTTTTAGGGAGGAATTGTCTATGCCGCCGTATTTGCAAGGCTTAGGTATCGGCCTGGCCTACGTGGCCCCCATTGGGATGCAGAACCTGTTCGTCATCAACACCGCCCTCACCCAGCCCCGGCACAAGGCCCTGCTCACCGCCCTCATCGTTATCTTCTTTGACGTGACGCTGGCGCTGGCCTGCTTCTTCGGCGTGGGCGCCCTGATGGATCGCTTCACCTGGCTAAAAATGATCATCCTGCTGGCAGGCGGCGCCGTGGTCATCTGGATCGGCATTGGCCTTTTGAAGGATAAACCTTCTATGGACCACAGTGTGGATGTGGACGTTCCCCTGCCCAAGGTGGCCGCCAAGGCCTGCGTGGTCACTTGGTTCAATCCCCAGGCACTCATCGACGGCACCCTGCTGTTCGGCGGGTTCCGGGCGGGCAATCCCGGCGCGGTGAGCACCCAGCTGATCCTGGGCTCGTCCACCGCCTCCTTCGTGTGGTTCCTGGGAATCACCATTCTGATTTCCTTCTTCTCTGCCCGGTTCAACGACAAGATTCTCCGGGTCATCAACATCGTCTGCGGCGCCATCATCATTTTCTACGGCGCCAAGCTGCTGCTTCAGTTTTTCCAAATCCTCCTGTGAACGAGAAGCGGGGCCGCTCCCAATGGGAGCGGCCCCGCTTCTCACTTTTCTTTACTGGTTGCGCACCAGGTTGACCAGCACCTGGGTCATCTTCTCCAGTGCCTCCACAGGAATGTACTCATGGACACCGTGGAAATTCACTCCGCCGGTGCACAGGTTGGGACAGGGCAGGCCCATGAAGCTGAGCCGGGCGCCGTCGGTGCCGCCCCGGATAGGCACCTCCATAGGCGTAATGCCCACAGCCTCCATGGCGGAACGGGCCCGATGGATCAGGTACATATGGGGTTCGATCTTCTCCCGCATGTTGAAATAGCTGTCCTTCAGGGTCAGCTCCACGGTACCGGCGCCGTACTTGGCGTTCAGGTAATCGCTCACCCGACCCATGTATGCCTTGCGAGCCAGGAAGCTGTTCATATCATGATCCCGGATGATGTAGGACATGGTAGTCTCGGTCTCGTCGCCGTGCATCTCGCCCAGGTGGTAGAAGCCCTCATAGCCCTCCGTGTGGGCGGGGGTCTCGGCGGCAGGCAGCATGTTGGCGAATTCCAGGCCGATGAGTAGGGCGTTCTTCATCTTGTTCTTGGCAGAGCCGGGGTGGATGTTGACGCCGTGGATCACCACGGACGCGCTGGCGGCGTTAAAGTTCTCATACTCCAGCTCACCCAGCTCGCCGCCGTCCACAGTATAGGCCACCGCCGCACCGAAGCCGGGCACGTCGAAGTGGTCGGCACCGCTGCCCACCTCCTCGTCAGGGGTAAAGCAGACGGCAATGCGGCCATGGGGGATCTCAGGATGGGCAATGAGGTAATCCAGGGCGGACACGATCTCCGCCACGCCAGCCTTGTCGTCGGCTCCCAGCAGAGTGGTGCCATCGGTGACGATGAGCTCCTGTCCCACATACTTTGCCAGGCTCTCAAAGTCGGCGGCCTTCATCACAATATTCTTTTCCTCGTTGAGGACCAGGTCACCGCCCTCATACCGGACGATGCGGGGCTTCACATTGGCACCGGAGGCAGAGGGAGAGGTATCCATATGGGCCACCAGACCCACACAGGGCACACCCTCACAGCCGGCGGAAGCGGGCAGCCAGGCATAAACATAGCCGTACTCATCCATGTGGGCGTTATAGAGGCCCAGCTGATTCAGTTCCTCAGCCAGCGCGGCGCCCAGAACCTTCTGCTTTTCCGTAGAAGGGGTGGTATCACTATGTTCGTCAGACTGGGTATCATAAGAGACATACTTTAAAAAACGGTCAACGGCGTTCATGGCGATCTTCCTTTCTATTGACGGACATGGGAGTTTGGAATAAACTAACCATATATCATGGTTATTCTACCACAGACGGAGGTGCTTTTCCATGGTTTCTAAAGAGGTTTTTACCTTTTCTTCCAGCGACGGCGTCCATGACGTGTCCGCCGTGTGGTGGCGGCCGGAGGGTACGCCTCGCGGCGTGGTGCAGCTGGTGCATGGGATCTCCGAACACATGGGACGTTATGACCACTTTGCCCGCTTCCTGGCAGAGCAGGGTTTCGCGGTGGTGGGCCACGACCATCTGGGCCACGGCGGCACAGCAAAGGATTCCTCGGAATACGGCTGGTTCGCCGATAAGGACGGCTGGCGGCACGTGCTGGAGGACACCCATACGCTGTTTCTCCGTGCCAAGGAGGTCTATCCTGATGTGCCCTATTTCCTCATGGGCCACTCCATGGGCTCCTTCGTGGCCCGGGGCTACCTGATCTTCTGGCCGGGCACGGTGGACGGCGCCATTCTGTCGGGCACCGGCCAGGAAACGCCTTTAAATGTGGCGGCGGGCCGGCTTCTGTCCTCTCTGGTCGTCCGTTTTTCCGGCCCAAGAGCGCACAGCAAGCTGCTCAACACACTGTCTGTGGGCGCCTACAACAGGCAGTTCAAGCCCAACCGTACCGGTGCCGACTGGATCTCCCGGGATCAGGCGGTGGTGGACGCCTACTGTGCCGATCCGCTGTGCCGCTTCCTGCCCACAGCCAGCATGTTCCACGACATGATGGTGGGGCTCCAGCTGCTGGCCAAAAAGGAAAATCTGCAAAAGATGGACCCTGACACTCCAGTGTACTTCTTCGCCGGGGACAAGGACCCGGTGGGAGCCTCCGGCAAGGGGGTCAGGAAGGTTGCCGGCTGGTTCAGGGATGCAGGTGTGAAGGATGTGACAGTCAAGCTCTATCCGGAGGGCCGCCACGAGATGCTCAATGAGATCAACAAGGATCAGGTCTACCAGGATGTACTGGCCTGGCTGGAAGGGCATATGCCCCGCAAATAGAAAAAACGGGCCGCGGAAATCATTCCGCGGCCCATTCTTATGCCTGATTGAAGAAATAGTGAAACGGATCGCTCCGCCAGCGCCAGCCAGCGGCGGGCTCCCACCACACCTCCACGTTGCCGCCCGGAGGCAGCCGCACCAGCAGTTCCAGGCAGAAACCGCCGCTGCGCATGGACAGCACATACTCCCCCGGCCGCAGGAAACCGAAGCGGGCCTGGCGCGTGCACAGCAGTCCGCGGCACCAACAATCGCAGCCCCGCCTGGGACGCAGGCAGACCGTGTCGCCGACGCAGCAGCCGGGCACGGACACCATCACGCCGCACAGCAGCCAGGGAGGAAAGGCACAGAGATCCTGCTCCGCCTCCTCATTCTCCCGCAGGCAGAAGAACCTGCCGGCCTGGAGCCAGCTTACCGCTCCAGCTTGGCTTTGACCATATACTGGCCGTCCTTGACCCCGCCGAACAGATACATACCCTGGGTGTTGGTCTTGGTGATGGCAACCAGGGTCTCGGTCTGAAGCTCCCCCTCGCCGGTCACCTGATACAGACCCACAAAGCAGCCGGAAACGGCAATGCCGTTCTGATCCCGGACAATGCCGCTGACGGTGCCGTTATAGGTGCGGATATCCTGAGTCATGGTCACCGTCAGGTTGACGATGGAGCCGCCCGCCACAGTGGCCAGAATGGGACCGGCGGTGAGATAGCCGTCGGCAGACACCATGAGGGTGTAAATGCCGTCAGCCACGTCATAGAGCACGAACTCGCCGTCAGCCACGGTGTAGGTGGCGGCGACGACCACGCCTTTGCTGTCGATCAGGGACACCTTGGCACCAGCCAGCGGAGCGCCGGTACCGGTCACCTTTACCACGCCGGCAATGGCACCCAGGGCCAGCGTAGGCTCAGCGGTACAGGTCAGATTGACCTGAGTGGTGCCGCCCTCGGCAACCGCCACACCTACCGGCGCGCTGAGCAGATAGCCAGTAGCCACTGCGGAAATGGTGTAGCTGCCAGCAGCCACATCACTCAGGGTGTACTGGCCGGCCTCATCGGTGATGGCATGCTGGTAGGGCACGCCCATGCTGTCGAACAGCTTGACTGTGGCATTGGGAATGGGGTTAGTACCGTCGGTAACGGTACCAATCACGGTCGCGGTAGGCGGAGCGACAGGGGTCAGGTTCAGATTGATGTCCGCTTCCTGAATGCCCTGCAGCGCAAAGTCAACGCTGTATTTCAGGTCGTAAAGATCCTACTTGATGTCAGCCATAAAAACCTCCGTGTCGTCTCTTAGTGATGCGTGCCCACACCGGCGTTCAGCGCGCCGGCCCGTCCCGCACCGGCGGCGATCCGATCAGGAAGCCCACGCAGCCCGACACAAACTCCCGGAACTGTGCCACTGTGGCGGTGGCGGAATCAGACCCGGCTGCTGCCGGGTCCCACAGGGACAGATTGCGCAGGGCCAGCAGGGTTACAAGACAGAACAGGCCGATGGCGGTGATCGTCGCCTGGTGCAGGCAGCGGGGCTCCCTGGGACTGTCTTCTGACGGCTTTTCCCTCACACTGAGGAAATAGCCGAAAATAGCCGCCGACGCGGTACGCACCACCACGTCCACAGGGCTGGACTGTCCACCGTCCCCAGCAGGGGAAAACAGGCTGTACGCCGACTGCGTCAGAAGCACAGCCATAAACAGGATCAGGCAGCGGTCAGTAGGCGGAATCCGGGAGACCACCGCCCTGATCCGCTTCCAGACCGCACGCAGTACGCGCATTGGAACGCCTCCCCGTGCCCGCAGCAGGCCGGGCACAGTTCATCTTATGTGCTGTCTTGTCCGGCCGTTCCGTACAAATGAAAAGTCCCGGATCGGCGATCCGGGACTCAGGCGGGAAAGAGCAGGCGCACAGCCCAGGCAGCAGCCAGAAAGCCGGCCAGGTCGGCGCACAGGGCGGCAGGTACGGCGTAGCGGGTCTTCACAATGCCCGCCGCGCCGAAATAGACCGCAATGGTATAAAAGGTGGTCTCAGTGGAGCCCAGCATCACCGCCGCGGTACGCCCCACCAGGGAATCCGGGCCGTAGGAGGAGATGAGCTCCGCCCCCACACCCAGGGCCGTTGAACCGCTGACCGGCCGCACCAGCATCAGGCCCACCGTTTCCGCAGGAATGCCCAGAGCGCTGAGCACCGGTCCGAGGGCTTCCGCAGCCAGTTCCAGCGCCCCGGAGGCACGGAGCATATAGACCGCCGGCAGCAGGGCAACAAGGGCGGGCACGATGCGCAGCAGCACGCTCAATCCGTCCTTGGCCCCGCAGAGCAGGGCGTCGTACACATCCACCCGCCGAGCCATGGCGTAAAGGGCCGTGCCCGCCAGGATCAAAGGAATCAGCATGGTAAAAAGCAGTTCCATCCTCCGCTACCTCCACACCCTGGAAAAAAGCCTGGCCGCTAAAATCCCCGTGCTCACCGACAGGACGGACGCCAGCCAAACCGCCGGCAGGATGTCAAACGGGGTCTGGCATCCCGCTGCCACCCGCACCCCCGCCACCGTAGTGGGGATCAGCTGAATGGAGGCTGTGTTGCACACCACCAGCATGCACAGGCTGTCGGAGGCCACCCCCGGCGAGCGCCTGCTCATCAGCTGGGCTGCCCGCATACCCAAAGGTGTGGCGGCATTGCCCAGCCCCAGCAGATTGGCCGACACATTGGCCGAGATGCTGTCCATCACCTCCCGATCCCGGGCGAAGTCCGGATAGAGCACCCTGAGCACCGGCCGCAGCAGCCGGGACAGCCCCTCCGCCAGTCCGGAACGGCGCATCACTTCCATCACACCCATCCACAGACAGAGCACGCCCGCCATAGCCAAGCACAGCTCCACAGCCGCACCTGCGCCCTCCATGGCTGCCGCCGCTACCTGCGGCCCGGCCCCCCGTGCCAGTCCGCACAAGATGGACACCACCACCATTCCCGTCCAAATCGCCGCCATCGCCATATGCCTTTCCCTCCTTCTCGGTTCCATCCATACGGACTGTCCATCCAAAATATGTCTGGCAGTTCACATAAAGTTTTCTTAAGATTTCCATATTAAGATTGACAACCGAATACGATATGTTATAATTATGTCAGTTTCTTGATAATGAAGGGAAATTATGGGAACTTATAGGGAAAGGAAGTAGCAATCGTATGAAGTCAACCGGCATTGTGCGCAAAGTAGATGAACTGGGGCGGATCGTGCTGCCCATCGAACTGCGCCGCACCCTGGACATCGCAGAGAAGGACTCCCTGGAGATCTACGTGGACGGCTCCTCTATTGTACTGAAAAAGTACCAGCCTGCCTGTATTTTCTGTGATGACGCCAAAGATGTGATCAATTTTAAGGGGAAAAATGTCTGCCCCAACTGCATCCGCGAGCTGCAGCTGAAGTAAACACTTTTTTCCTGCAAAAACCCCTTGCTTTTCCTAGAAAAGCAAGGGGTTTTCTATGTTATTTGTTCTGTTTTACAGGGAAAAGCCCCCAATAATTAACCTATGTATATATTACAGTTCGTAATATTCTAATTGTAAGCCTATCCGGTCATTTCTGCTCCAAAGCCATGGAATAGAGCTCATTTTTAGGCAGCCCTGTCTCCTTGGCCGTCTGCTTCACCGCATCTCTGAGGGAGCAGCCTTCCTCACGCAGCTGGGCTACCCGGGCCAGGCCGTCCTCCATGGTGAGCTCCTCCGCCGCCTGCTCAGGCGCACCTTCCACGACCAAAACGAATTCGCCCCGGGGGGGATTTTCCCCATACCAGCGCACCGCTTCCCCCAATGTGGTGCGGCGCACCTCCTCATGGAGCTTGGTCAGTTCCCGGCACAAGGCGATCCGGCGGTCAGGCCCAAAGGCGGCAGTCAGGTCGTCCAGAGTGGCGGTCAGCTTATGGGGCGCCTCATAAAAGATCATGGTCCGCTGTTCTCCAGCCAGAGACTCCAGGTGGGAACGGCGGTTCTTTTTGTTCATGGCCAAGAAGCCCTCGAAGGTAAACCGTCCGGTGGGCAGGCCAGAGACCGTCAGAGCGGTGATCAGGGCGCAGGGCCCGGGAATGGAAACCACCTCCACCCCGTTCTGAGCACACAGAGCCACCAGCTCCTCCCCGGGATCAGACACCGCCGGGGTACCCGCGTCGGTAACCAGAGCACAGCTCTCCCCCGCCAGTAGTCGGCTGAGCACCGCCTGGCCGCCCGCCTCGGTGTTGTGGCGGTAGTAGGAGATCAGGGGCTTTTTCAGGCCCAGATGGTTGAGCAGCTTCAGGGACACCCGGGTGTCCTCGGCGGCAATGAAGTCCACCTCTACCAGAGTGTCCGCCATCCGCTGGGAAATATCCCCCAAATTGCCGATGGGGGTAGGTACCAAATACAAGGTTCCGGCCATGTCAATTCCTCCGGTTCATCAAAAGTACAGGCAGCACCGTCAGGCCCGGTCTCCCCTGCCGCACGCCCTCCACCAATACAGCGGAGGGTGCCGTGTCCGGCCCGTGCTGTACCAGCTGGAGCCGCTTGGGCTCTATTCCGCCTGCCCGCATGTGGATAAACAGCTCGGCCAGCCGTTCCGGCCGGTGGACCAGGGCGAACCGCCCTCCGTTTTTCAGCAGCCGCCCGGCGGCGGCGCACCAGTCCTTTAATCCGGCCTCCTCCATCCGGGCAGGCCCGCCAGAGGCTCCACTCCCCGCTTTAAAATACGGCGGGTTGCACACTACCAGGGAGGCCGTACCGGCGGGAAGCGCCAGCATCCGGATGTCCCCGGTGAGGATGGTGCCTGTCAGCTTGTTTTCCTCCAAATTCTCCCGGGCCAGCGCGCTGTCCGCTGTGGACAGCTCCACCCCGGTGAGGGTCAGGTCAGACTCCCGGGCGGCCAGCAGCAGAAGCAGCGCCCCCGCCCCGCAGCCCAGATCCCACACCCGGTCACCCCTCCGGACAGTGGCAAAGGACGCCAGCAGCAGGCTGTCCTGCCCCAGTGGAAAGCAGCTGTCCGACTGGCGGTAGATATAGGGCCCCAGCTGTTCTGGGGCCCTCACCCCATATCCTCCAGCAGGCGGCGGGTGATGCGGCCGGTAAGACCCCAGATTGGATGCCCCGGCCAGTCGTACACCGGCACAGTCACCTTCCCGCCCCGCCAGCGGTAGCCCTGTGGAAAGCCCACCCGCTCGTAGGGGAAATCCTCCCCCACCTGGGGGGCTAGATCATAGGTATACACCGCCGGGGGATGGGCCAGCAGCCAGTCCACCGGTACGGTAAAGACCTCCTTCACCTCCGCCGGGCTGGGGACAACGGCAGCCTTGGGGTCCACAACGCCCAAAATGGGGTGCATGACAAAGCCCCCCTGATGGGTGACCATGTCCAGGGCAGCCACCACCTCTACCGACTCAGGGGGGATGGCAAGCTCCTCCCAGGTCTCCCGCAGAGCACAGATCTCGGGGGTCTCCCCCGCCTCCATCCTCCCGCCGGGGAAACACACCTCCCCGGGCTGGCGGCCCAGGGTATCGGCCCGAACCTCATATAGCAGGCTCAGGCCCTCCGGCCGCTCCACCAGAGGCACCAGCACCGCATATTGGGCCTTCATATCCTGAATGCCCGGCACATGGCCCGTCCACCGGGCCCGAAAATCGTCTATGGTCATAATTCCTCCATCCACTGGCAAAGCCGCTGATAAAACCGCCCCACATGGACGCCGTCCAGCAGCCGGTGATTCAGCTCCAGGCTCAGATTCAACATGGTCTTGTCTCCCTGCTCCTCCCACCGGCCCCAGGCCGCCCGGGGCACCGAATCCCAGGGCTTCAGGTCCTTTTCATTGGTCAGGGAGGTGAGGGGGAACCATGGCAGACAGGTAAAGTAGATCAGCGCATCCTCCTCCCAGGGCCCCTGGGTAATGAAGTCTGTCTGGGCCGCCGCCTGCGCCCCGGCCCGGCGGCAGAAGTCCGCCAGGTCGTCCCCTGCGTCCAGGGTGATGATGCGAAATAGCTCGCCGCCCGGCTCCAGATGGGTAAAGCTGGGCACCAGCTGCTCGTGATAAATGATCTCACCCTGCCTGTCCTTGTAATGGAAGGCCTCCACCGCCTCCATGGCCTTGGTCACACCATATACCAGAGCGTGATAAAAGGACAGCCCCTCTGCCTTGCAATAAGTTCGCAGAGCAGTCACATCCGCCGGAAAGCTGAGGGTGTAAAAGGGGTCCGACATGGGGGCAAAGAAGTTGTAATGGCCCCGTCGAGGCCATTGTTCCATATCAATCCGTTTCACGGCTGCCTCTCCTTCACGATTCCGGCCGGACGAAATGGGCCAGAGGGTCGGGGCGGGTCCACAGCACGACATGGCCGGCGGCCTTGCTCTGTTTCACATCAATGAGCCGCTGGTTGGTGCTGCCCCGGAACAGGGCTTCGTAGGACTTCTCCGCCAGCAGGAAGGGGCCGTCCACCAGCACGTCGGTCTGCTCCAGCAGCTCCAGCGCCCCGGGCAAATCCCCTTCCAGCAATCTCTCATAAGTATACCCCGTATAGGTCCACACGTTCAAGCCCTTTTCATGGGCCAGCCGGGCTAGGTCGGCGCATTCGGCCGCCTGGCAGAAGGGATCGCCGCCGGAGAGAGTAAGGCCGTCAATGAGGGGATTTTTCCCCATTTCCTCCTCCAGCTCGGCCACACTCACCTCCCGGCCTCCGGCGGGATCGTGGGTCTCCGGGTTGTGGCAGCCGGGGCAATGGTGGGGGCACCCCTGGGTGAAGACGGTGAACCGCAGGCCGGGGCCGTCCACAATAGAATCCGAAACAGTATTGGCAATACGCATACTGAAAACCTGCCTTTTTTAAAAAACGGGCTGCCGATAAATCCTCCAGCCCAAGGATTTGGAGGGAAAGATAGTGTGAAAGAAAACCGTCAGGGTTGTCTTTCGCATTTGATCAAACGACTTTCACGCACTTCCCAAAGTGCGTGAAAGTCCGGCAGCTTGTCGAAAAAACTTTTTCGACAAGCTGAAACGGGCTGCCGCAGCAGCCCGTTTTGTTTATTGGTCGTCCACCACCTGGAAGATATAGAACTTCAGGTAGAGGGACTGGTCGGCGCCCCACAGCACCGGATGGTCGGGGGACTGGGTGCGGTACTCCACCTGCCGCAGACGGCGGCGGGCGTCACGGGCGGCCTCCCCGATGGTTTTGGTGAAGAGCTCCGGGGTCATGAAGTGGGAGCAGGAGCAGGTGGCCAGATAGCCGCCGTTCTTCACCAGTTTGATGCCCCGGAGGTTGATCTCCCGGTAGCCGGTCACCGCCTTCTTCACCGAGGAGCGGGACTTGGTGAAGGCGGGCGGGTCCAGGATCACCAGGTCGAATTTTTCGCCCCGCTTCTCCAATTCCGGCAGCAGCTCGAACACGTCGTGGCACTCGAAACGGACCCGGTCGCTCATGCCGTTGAGCTCCGCGTTGCGGGTGGCCTGGTCCACCCCCAGCTGGGAGGCGTCCACCCCCAGCACCTCCCGGGCGCCGCCCTTGGCGGCGTTGAGGGCGAAGGCCCCGGTGTGGGTGAAGCAGTCCAGCACCTTCCCGCCCCTGGCCAGAGGCTGGATGGCCAGACGGTTGTACTTCTGGTCCAGGAAGAAGCCGGTCTTCTGGCCGTCGGCCACGTCCACCTGGTAGCGGACCCCGTTCTCCACGATCTCCACCATGGGGTCGAAGGGCTCGGACAGGAAGCCCTTCACCCGCTCCATGCCCTCCTTCAGGCGCACCTTGGCGTC
>CALWXT010000070.1 GCA_944385575.1 uncultured Flavonifractor sp.
TGCTGGTCGTTCTGGTTGGACTGGATGGCGATACAGCACAGGGCGGCGTAAGAGGCAATGTCGTTTGGCTCCCGCAGGGTGCCGTGGCCGGTGGAAAAGCCGCCTTCGAACAGCTTCTTAATATCGATCTGGCAGCAGGTGGTGGTCAGGGTCAGGAAATCCAGGTCATGGATGTGGATATCACCCTCCCGGTGGGCCCGGGCGTGGTCGGGATTGAGGACGAACATGTCATAGAACTGCTTGGCGCCCTCGGAGCCGAACTTCAGCATGGAGCCCATGGCGGTGTCCCCGTCGATGTTGGCATTCTCCCGCTTCAGGTCGGATTCCCGGGCGGCGGAGAAGGTGATGTCCTCATAGGTCTTCATCAGCCGGGTGTTCATCTCCCGGGCACGGCTGCGCTCCTCCCGGTAGAGGATATAGGCCTTGGCGGTCTGCACATAGCCGTTGTCCATCAGCACCCGCTCCACCAGGTCCTGGATGTGCTCCACATCGGGCTGACGCTCCCCCTCCACCTCCAGAATGGAGAGTACCTCGTCGGCCAGCTGCTGGGCAACCTCCTCCTTGTTGGGCTTATAGGTGGCACGGAATGCCTTATTGATGGCCTGGGCGATCTTTTCCTCGTTGAAATCCGCCAGGCGCCCGTCCCGCTTCCTGATCTTCGTGAGTGTCATTGCTTTTCCGTTCCTTTCCACTCCGTTTATTCCACACAATATCTTGTGCTCGTTTTTCTACATACCTTATCCATGATACCGTATCTTGACACACTCCGTCAAGGCGCAAAACAAAAAGCGCGCCCCAAAAAGAGGGCGTGCTTTTTGGCTGTTTCGCTGATTTTAAAAAACAGGTCGGTTCGCTCTTGACGGGCTCAAAGCAAGACCAGGCCGTACTTTTTGGCCATGTCCCGCAGGAAATCCTCCTCCAGATCACCGGTGCCGTCCCAGAAAGCGCGGCCCTGGTAGATCCGCAGAGCCTTCTCCAGCAGTTCGGGCACGTCGGACCACAGACAGAGGGCATCCTTTACCACATACTGGTTCTCGGCAAAGATATCCAGGTCGTCCTCCTCCAGAATGGCGATCTTCAGGGCACCCTGAGGGGCCTCCTCCTCGGCAGCCAGAATATCCTCCATCAGGTCGGGGGTACACTCGATGGTCTCCCCCACGTCCACGTCGGGGGTAATGAACCGGGCTTCCTTCTCACTGGCGCAGGGGATCACGTCCGGATCACGCTCCACTGCGGGGAAGGCGGAAAAGTCCACGCCCTCCATCGCCCGCCGGATGGCGGCCACATGCTCCGGCCCGGCACCGCAGCAGCCACCGAAGATCCGGGCGCCGCCCTTGGCAAAGGCGGGCACAAAGGCGGCCAGCTCCTCCGGCGTGCAGTAAGCCCCGGGCATGCCGGCGTTGGGCTTGGCAATCAGCGGGACAGAGGCGTAGGGCGCCAGCCGCTCCAGCTGCTCCGCCGCGTCCTCTGCCTTGGCGCAGTTGATGCCGAAGGCGGCAACCCCCATGCCCTGCATGACGATCATGGCGGCCAGCACGTCGGTGCCGTAGGGGGCGCGGCCCTCCTCATCGCAGGTGAAGGACACCCACACCGGCTTGTCCGACACGCTCTTGCAGGCCAGCACAGCCGCCCGGGCCTCCGCCATGGAGATCATGGTCTCAACCACAAACAGGTCTACCCCGGCCTTTTCCAGGGCCGCCGCCTGCTCGGTGTAAACGGCCACCATTTCCTCAAAGCTGCTCTCGCCGAAAGGGGGCAGGGACAGGCCCACAGGGGCCAGATCACCGGCCACCAGGCACTTTCCCTCCGCCGCCTGACGGGTCAGCTCCACCAGCCGGAGATTGTACTCCTCCACCCGGTGGAAGGCGCCGCAGCGGCTCAGGCCCACCCGGTTGGCCCCAAAGGTGGGGGCCAGCAGGATCTGGCTACCGGCACGCACATAGGCCCGCTGGATCTCCAGCAGCGCCTCCGGGTGGTCCAGCACCCACTGTTCCGTGCTGCCGCCCAGCGGCATGCCCCGGGCCATCAGCTCGGTGCCGGTGGCGCCGTCCATCAGAATGGGCAGGGATAAGGGAATGGTATCCATAGCTTGTCCGTTCCTCTCAAGTAAAATATAAATATATAAGGTAGTATGCCCGACGAATTCACTTCGCCCGAGCAGGTGAAAAAACTTGCGGTACCCAAAAGAAATGACCACACCTTCGGTGTGGTCATTTCTTTTGGTACGCCCGAAGGGACTCGAACCCCCAGCCTTCAGAACCGGAATCTGACGCTCTATCCAATTGCGCTACGGGCGCGCAGGACACGCTTCATTCAACGTGCCTAATTATTATAGCAACCTTTTCCCGGTTTGTAAAGAGGCATTTTCTCTTTTTTCCAAAAACCTCATTCCAGCTCCCGGGGCAGAAATGCCTCGTAGGGCAGCACACCGGCCAGCTCCACCAGCAGATCAGAGAACCCGCCGCTTCCGTCGTAGCCCATGGTCGGCGTACGCAGTACCTTCCCGCCCTCCGGTGGACGGATGGGCAGAGAGACCACCGCCCGGCAGCCCCGGTCCTCCCGCTGTTCAAATACAATGGCGCCGCCATGGCCTGCCGCGATACTCCGGGCCACCCGCAGGCCCAGGCCCAGACCGTCCGGCCGGCTCAGCAGGCTGTCCTCCTCGGGCCGGGGCACAAGGCCGGGTCCGTTGTCCCACACTGTCAGCACCGCTTTGTCATGATACACCGCCAGGCGCAGGCCGGCCTGCCCGCCCTTGCCCGCCGCCTTCACGGCGTTGGCGATGAGACCCAGCAGCATCCGCCGCAGCAGTCTGCTGTTCCCCTGGGTAAGGAGACTGCCCGTCTCCTCCTCATAGGAAAATGTCACCCCGGCCAGCTCCGTCAGCGGGGCCGCTTGGGCCGCCAGTTCCCGGCATAAGCCCGCCAGGTCCAGCGTCTCCAGCTTGATCTCCTGCTCAAGGCAGGCGTCCAGCTCCAGATATTCCACATTGCCCAGCATGCGCATCATGCGGTACAGGCTCTGATGCAGGATGGCCAGATAGGGGTCGTATTGCTCCCCGCCCTTCTCCCGCACCACCGGGGTCAGCAGCTGGATGGCCGCCGTCAGGTTATTCATCTGCTCCCGGAACTGCTCCACCAGCAGCGGGCCGAGATCGCCCCGATCCTCGCTCATCCACACCGCCTCCTTCCGCCGCAATGGTCTCAGTTTGCCCAGACGAGCCGTTTCCCCGCCGTCTGGAAACTGGTAAGTTACAGTAAGTATATCAAACCAGCCGCCCCCACACAAGAAAAATTGTCGAACCATGTCGAAACTGCCACGTTTACCGATAATCCACTCGCAAATTTATACAGTTTCCCCACTAAGTTTTCTGTTTTTTCTCTTTTCATTCCGGAAAGATTAGTCTATAATGGAAGCGCGCAAGGAAAAGAAGTATTAAGACGCTATTTAGAATAAAGGAGAGATTCAACATGAGCATTAAAGTTGGCATTAACGGCTTTGGCCGCATCGGTCGTCTGGTGTTCCGCGCTGGCATCAATCGCGACGACATCGAGTTCGTGGGCATCAACGACCCCTTTATGACCCCCGACTACATGGCCTACATGCTCCGTTACGATACCATGCACGGCCAGTTCGACGGCACCATCGAGTACACCGATGACGCCATCATCGTCAACGGCAAGACCGTGAAGTTCTTTGCCTGCATGGACCCCAAGGACATTCCCTGGGGCGAGGTGGGCGCTGAGTACGTCGTGGAGTCCACCGGCGTGTTCCTGACCCAGGAGAAGGCCCAGGCTCACATCGACGCCGGTGCCAAGAAGGTCGTTATGTCCGCTCCTTCCAAGGACTCCACCCCCATGTTCGTGATGGGCGTCAACCACGACACCTACACTTCCGACATGAAGTTCGTGTCCAACGCCTCCTGCACCACCAACTGCCTGGCTCCCATCGCCAAGGTGCTGCATGACAACTGGGGCATCACCGATGGTCTGATGACCACCGTTCACTCCACCACCGCCACCCAGAAGACCGTTGACGGCCCCTCCAAGAAGGATTGGCGCGGCGGCCGTGCCGCTGCCGGCAACATCATCCCCTCCTCCACCGGCGCCGCCAAGGCCGTGGGCAAGGTTATCCCCTCCCTGAACGGCAAGCTGACCGGCATGTCCATGCGCGTGCCCACTCTGGACGTATCCGTGGTTGACCTGACTGTCAACCTGGCCAAGCCCGCCAAGTACGACGAGATCTGCGCCGCCATGAAGGCCGCCTCCGAGGGCGAGCTGAAGGGCATCCTGGGCTACACCGAGGACGCCGTTGTCTCCTCCGACTTCCTGGGCGACACCCGCACCTCCATCTTCGACGCCGGCGCCGGCATCGCTCTGACCGACACCTTCGTGAAGGTCGTGTCCTGGTATGACAACGAGATCGGCTACTCCAACAAGGTGCTGGACCTCATTGCTCATATGTATTCCGTGGACCACAAGTAAGTGACTGTCCACACCTGCTGAAACAAAAAACAGTGCCCGGTCCGATTGGACCGGGCACTGTTTTTTATTTTTTCAATCCGTCTCCAGCTTTGACGCCGGACACAGGGGCACCCAATGCTGGTCCAGCAGGAAGCAGGCGGCACGGGTCCACTCCCCCGGTCCCCGGAACGCGAGGGTCGCCTCTCCCTGACCCGCCACCATCACTCGGATATCCAGCAGCCTGCCGTCGCCATCATAAAAGGCACAGAGGAGCCGGGCGTCTGCGCTTGTATAGCAGGAAACCCGACAGGTGACCGTCTCTCCATCCCACTCGGCTTCAAGGCTGATCTCCTCCTCCGCCTCCGGCAGCACAGTGGGCGGGATCATGTGGGCCTGGTAAAGCTGGAGCAGCTCGACCAGCACCGCCCCGTCGGCACAGGCGGTGTATTCCGCCCCCACATAGCCGTGTGGGGTGCTCCCCGGCTCATAATAGGGCTGGAACAGCTCATAAAAGCAGTAGTCGTTGGTAAACCATCCCAGTCCGTACTTGCCGCACATATCCAGAACGTCGCCGTAGTAGGCCAGGGCGGAGGTGTACTCCGTCCCCAGATTGAAGGCTGCCCGCTCGATCCGGGTGGCGGAACCGGGGGCGAAAGCGGATATCTGTTCTCCCCACTGCGCCACAGTCTCCCGGTTGGACTGACACCAGATATGCTCCGTGGTGTAGCTGACCGTCCCGGCGTCAATGGTAATCGGCCCTGTCAGTTCACTGTTTGGGGAGATCATCACGTTGGAGGTAAGCCGCCGTTCAATGACCAGAGGCCCCTCTCCGCCCTCCAGGAACTGGTCATAGGGAGAGGGATACCACCACCGCTCCACCGCGTACTCCTCTGGCAGCTCCACGTCCATGCCGCACCACCCTGCCCACAGGTTTCCTCCGCAGCTGACGACCACCTGCTCCATGTCCTGCTCCAGCGTCACCGTGATTTTCTCGTCGCTCTTGGCGTAGAGGTAATAGCCGGAGAGGGGCGAATCGGTCTCGTACCGGGCTTCCGCCAGTTCCTTGCTGCGCAGGGTCTGTCCGTCCCCCTGAATGGTCAGCGTCCCCGCCCCGCCGGTCTCGGACAGATAGAGGTCGATCCGGGTACCCGCCGGCAGATCCCCCTGGAGCACCAGTGGGTTTTCCGGTGAGATGCTGTTCTGAACGGCGTAGTAGGTCACGGGATAGCCGGGCTTAAACATGGAATGGTTGTTGTCATCGATGTTCTCCCCCGCCACCGCCGTCATCTCCGCGTAGACATAGGGCATTTCGCAGAAATTAGTGAGCATCTGCACGTTGTCAAACTGCTCCATGGCCTCCTGCACCGGCTCAGCATCTTCAATGGTCACGTTCCACTCGTTGCTGGCGGTTGGCTCATAGATCAGAAAGCGATCCGGGTCCGCCGCCCGGATGGTCTCTGTCAAATCGGCATATACCTGCGCCACATCCTCATAGGTGTAGGGTGTGAAGGGCAGGCCAGTACTCAAGTTGCCGTTGGAACACTCCCACAGGGGTTGGAAGGACAATACCGAGCTGGGCACATCCTTGTACCGCTCCGCCAGCAGGCTCCACATCCGCGTGGCCTCCGCCTGCCGCTCCGGGTTGGTGAACAGGTCGAACTCCCCTATGGAGGTGTAGCTGTCATAGTCCGTCACCGTCCATCGTCCGGGCACAGTCATGGTGACCAGATTCAGGTGGATGCGGTAGCGGGCCGCCCAGGCTACCAGGGCATCCAGCTTCCGCAGATTCAGCAGGTTGGCCTGCTCCACCTTCCGGTCGAACAGCAGCTCATAGGTAATGAGATATCGGGCGCAGTTGAAACCGTACTCCGACAGCTTGCGGGCGTCCAGGCTAAATCGCTCCACGTCGATGCCTGTCTGCTCATAGTCGCCTCCCACCACCGCGCCATTCCACAGAGGAACCTGCTCTGCCGGGTCGGCCATATCCGCCGCCGCAGCCAACAGTTCCGGCGTCAGACAGCCGGTATCGTACTGGGTCACCTGGGGATCGTCACAGGGCACCAGGTATTCCTCCGCCTCCTCCGGCGCGGAATCCAAAAAGCGGGTCAGGGCGTCCACCGCCTCCGCCCGGGTGAAATCGTCCGCCAGGCGCATGGAATTGCGCTCCGAATCGTAGTCAAAGAGGGTTTTCCCGGTAATGAGCGAGCTTCTGCCAAAGGAGTAGCGGTAGGCCACCCCCACCATGTCCCAGCCGTCATACACATAATCAGCCTGTGTAAAGCCCCCCAGATCATATGGATAGGGGTTGGGGATCAAGGCAAAGGGGTCGTGGTGGGTATAGATGGAATCGATCTCATCCCAGCACCCCTCCCCGATCTTGCTGTTCAGGGGACCCCAGTCGGTGTTGAACTCGCTGTACTCCCCGCCCAGGGTCACCGCCGCATACAGCAGGGCGCACATGCCCTCCACCCGGGTCATAACCTGCTGGGAGCTCCGGGCCTGGGGCAGCCTGGCCTGCCAGGCCGTCAGCTTGGTAGGGTCGGCCAGCTCCACAGCCGCGTCCAGCATTCGGAAGAACTCCTGGTAGGTAACGGGCTCCTCTGTGGGCTCCCCAAGCTCTGGGTAGGACCAGGATGAGATCACCGGCTCGGAAGGCAGGCCATCCCAGATATAGATGGCGCTCAGCGCCTGGTCATACACGCAGGAATCGGCGGCGACGGTCATATCCACATACTTTTTCCCATCGATGGACACCCCTTCTGCCTCCCGGCCCAGCAGCTGCTCCGCCGCCGTGCCCGGCAGATAGATATGGCCGTCTTCGTCCCGCCAGCATCGGCTGGTATACAGGTCGCCGTTGAAGGTCACACTCACAGTACCTAAGTCGGCATATGTCCCCCGGTCCGTAGCCTGTACCGGACAGAGCCCGGCAACAAGCAGCAGGATCAGCGCAAAGCAGAGCAGGCGTTTTTTCATGCCATATCCTCCTTTTCCGGCGCAGGTTCTTCCATAATATTCAATTATAATTTAATTTTCTGTTTTTCGCAACAGCTCGCACGCGGTCCCCTCAGGCAAACCGGGAAAGAAGCAAACCCGCCGCCCCGGCCCCCACCAAGACCCAGATGGGATTGACCTTCCACCGCCGCAGGATAAACAGCGCCCCGGCGAAAATCAGCACGGAGGCAGGCCGGATCCCCGCCAGGTCCGCGGGCAGCGTCCGCGTCCCGTAAAAGGAGAGGATCATCAGCGACAGCCCGGCGGAGGCAACGGTAGCCACCACTGCCGGACGCAGGCCCAGCAGGACGCCCTGCACCATGGTCAGTCCCTTTAGCCGGTAATAGATGCAGGCCAGAATCGTCACGATCACGCAGGACGGAAGCACGCAGCCCACCGTGGCCACCACCGCTCCGGGTATACCCGCCACCTGTATGCCCACAAAGGTGGCGGAGTTGATGGCAATGGGCCCCGGTGTCATCTCCGCAATAGTCATGATGTCGGCAAACTCCGTCATGGTCAGCCAGGGATGCAGGTCCACCACCTGATGCTGAATCAGCGGCATGGCGGCATATCCGCCGCCGATACTGAACAGGCCAATCTGAAAAAAGCTCCAAAGCAGCTGAAGATAGATCATCTCATCCCCGCTCCTTTCTGCTCTTTTCCCGCCGCCAGGTGTCCACTCCGCCCAGAATCCCGCAGACCAGGATCACCAGCATGATGTTGACCCCAAATACCCGCACCGCCAGAAAGGCCAGGATCATAACCACCACAGGCAGGACCCGTTTCATAGCCAGCACCGAGCGCCCCATGGTGATCACCACGTCACAGATGACCGCCGCCACCCCGGCCAGCATACCGTTCATGGCTATGCTCACATACATGTTGTCCCGAAACGCGGTGTAAAAGAAAGAGATCACCGAAATGATGATCAGGGGCGGCAGCACCGTGCCGCACACCGTCAGCAGCGCGCCGGGCACACCGGCCACCCGGTACCCCACCAGAATGGAGGCATTCACCGCGATGGCTCCCGGCGAGGACTGGGCGATGGCGGTAAAGTCCATCATCTCCTGCTCGTCGATCCACCCCAGCTTTTCCACAAACTTTTTACGCATCAGGGGAATGATGACAAAGCCTCCGCCGAATGTGAAGGCGCTGAGCTGAAAGGTGGATAAAAATAAAGTCCAGTATTGTTTTTTCTTTGACTGCACGCCGCTCCCTCCTCACCTGGCCATTATACGGCTTGAAAATCAATATGAAAAATAATATTATGATATCATATTCATATTGATTTTTATATAAGGAGGGCACTCCATGACCATACGGCATATCAGGATTTTTCTGGGCGTCTGCGATCACGGCTGCAACACCGCCAGGGCCGCCCAGGCCCTCCACATGACCCAGCCGGCGGTCAGCCTGGCCATTCGGGAGCTGGAGGCCTACTACGGCGTGCGGCTGTTCGACCGCATCGGCAGGCGGCTGGCCCTGACCGAGGCGGGACAGCGGTTTCAGGAGTACAGCCGCCGCATCGCAGCCCTGTTTGACGACATGGAGCGGGAGCTGCGCAATCCGGACGGTCTTGGGCTGCTGCGGGTAGGCGCCAGCATCACCATCGGCACCCAGTTCCTGCCCCATTACATCAAGGCCTTCTCCCAGCGCTATCCCAAGGTGGATGTGCGGGCGGAGGTGATCTCCTCCGACAGGCTGGAGGACCGGCTTCTGAACAATGCCCTGGACTTTGCCCTGATGGAGGGGGTACCCCGCAGCCCGGCCATCCGGTCCGAGCCCTACATGGAAGACCGACTGGCGGTGATCTGCCCCAAGGAAGGGCCCTTTCGGCAGGGGCAGGTGCTGAGCGTTGAACAGTTCCAGGCCCAGCGGCTCCTGCTGCGTGAACGGGGCAGCGGAACCCGGGAGGAATTTGAGCGGGTCATGGCGGCAGCCAATCTCACGGTGGAGCCAGTCTGGGAGGCGATGAGCACCACGGCTCTGGTCAGCGCCGTCAGCTGCGGGCTGGGGATCGCGGTGCTCCCCTACCGAATGGTGCTGGAGCCGCTGAAACGGGGCCTGGTGTCGGAGATCAGGGTAGAGGGCCTGGAATTTCGGCGCAGCTTCCGCATCGCCTTCCATAAAGACAAGTATCTGACGCCCCTGGACAGGGCCTTTCTTGACCTTTGCCGTCAGTACCAGGCAGACTAAAAAAGGCGGCGCCCGGTCCAAGTGGACTGGGCGCCGCTTTTGCTGTGCATCAATGCAGGGGGATGGAAATGGGCTGGGCGGTGACACTGGTGAAGTCCAGATCAAATTCCGCTGTGTCCCAGGCGTAGTTTTGGAGGAGGTATTCATACTCCCGGCCGTCCGCCCGGTCGTCCCGCATGCTAAAACCACCCGTATTATGAGTGCCGCCCTCCGGGTCCCGGTACTCCATTTTGAGGGGCGGATGTTCGATCTTGCCGCTCACTCTTACTACCCCATAGGTTCCCGCGCGCTCAGATTCCACCCGCTCTGCCGAGAGGTTCGTCACCCCTTCCGGCAGGGTGCCGGTATAAGAGCCGGTCGTCAAATCCACCGTCACCGGCTCGACATCCTTGTCCAGCCACACCGCCTCATCCAGCCACAGGGTCAGGTTCTGGATGTTTTCCACAAAGTACAGGCTCTGAAGGTAATAGGTATACGTGCCCTCACTTTCAGCCCGGCCTGTCCCGGAGATGGAGCTGTCGATGGTCTCATAAACCGTTCCATCCTTGTCGATAAAGTGGAAATCCAGACTCTGAAGCCATGCGGTGTTGTCCGGATCATCCTCCAGATAGAGGGCGGTCTTGGTGGGGGTGAGTTCCAGCCGGTCCACCAGCAGCCGCTGCCCACCCAGCTCCACCCACTGATCCACCGGAACCTCTACCGCCGGAGCGGTCTTGGTCGGGTCCAGGGCAATCTGGAAGGTAAAGACGTGATCCAGCTGCTGGTCATTCCCCTCCATGGCTGATCCCCACAGTTTCACGTCCATAGTCAGGTTTTGCGGGATCTCCTCCAGTTCCTTGAAGTGAATCTCGAATGTTTTCAGGTCCTCTGAGCTGGTGGTGCTGCCCACCGAATAGCCGAACAGAAGTGTTCCGTTTTCGTCCTTCAATTTACAGGAGGCGCTGTAATAGGGCCAGCCGCCGTCGGTGCGGTAAAATACCACCATCTGCTGCTGGTCGGCAATGACGTATTCCAGGGTGAGGGTGGTGTCTTCAAAGGTCTGGCTCTGGCCGATATACTGCACATAGTCGTGCTCCACCGCGGCGGACAGGCTGGGGGAAAACGCCACTGCTGCCGCCAGTTCCCGCAGCACGGGGACATTGGCACAGGCCAGAGCGAAGGTGGGCATGGCGTTCACCGCCAGGACAAAAGCGGCACACACTCCGGCGGCGCTGCCTAGGGAGATGCCCCACCGTTTACCCATCCGGCGGCGCTTTGCCCGGGCCTTGGCCCGCAGGGCGGTGCCATCCAGAGCGGAAGGGGCTTGATCCAACTCCCGGATCAGCTCCCAGTATTCCTGCTGTCGGTTCATGATGCTCCCTCCTCCACAGTCAGATCCAGCTTCAAAAGGGCCAGGGCCTTCCGCTGCCGGGTGGACACCGTCCCCCGGGGCAGTTCCAGGGCGGAGGCGGTCTCCTCCAGGGTCAGGCCGGTAAAGTAACGCAGGACGATGACATCCCGCAGCTGGGCAGGCAGGCGGCGGATGGCCTCTTTCAGCGGCAGGGCGTCAAATGCCTCCCCGGCGGTCTCGGGCAGTTCCTCCACCGCCAGCTCCCGTTTCCGCCGCCGCAGCTCATCCCGGCAGACGTTGATGAGGATGCGTACCAGCCAGGTCTCCAGGTATTGGGGCTCCCGCAGCTTCCGATAGCCCAGATAACCCTTGTATACCGCCTCGTCCACCGCATCTACCGCCGCGCTCTCGCTGCCCAGGGTGAGCAGAGCCGCCCGGTACAGCTTTTCCCTGACACCTTCCGCTCGTTCCAGATATTCCAGCTCCGTCAAGGCTCATCCCCTCCTCTCTGCCCATTAGACGCAGTTCTCCGTTCTTTTGATTGTACCACATCAATTATTTTTTCCATAGGAAAAGGCCCCCGGAACAACGTTCCGGGGGCCTTCATTCAGCGATTGCTTAGTACATGCCGCCCATGTCGGGAGCAGCGGGAGCGGGTGCGGGGGGCTGGGGCTTGTCGGCCACCAGGGACTCGGTGGTCAGCAGGGTAGCAGCGATGGAAGCGGCGTTCTCCAGAGC
>CALWXT010000071.1 GCA_944385575.1 uncultured Flavonifractor sp.
TACTGCTTGCCGCCGGTCTCGATGATCGCATGCATGTAGTTTCAACTCCTTCATTACGGGCTCGCTGTCGGGGGCGGGAACCAAGGTTCCGCTTGCTTTTCACGCTGCGCGCCCTCCACGACGGCCAACTGCTCAACACTCCGCCAAAAATACCGCCGGCCTGCGGCCGACCTGCTTTTTGGTCTGCGTGTCTCGCTGTTGCCCTGCTCCCGGGCGCCTCCGCGCTTCTTACCCATTCAAAGCGGCTCTAATAGTATATCCGCAGAATTTCGGAAAGTCAAGGGTCTTTTCTATCTTTTTTCACCCAATCGGCCAAAATACCAGCCGGTGACGCCGTTTTTCTTCACCAGCGCCCGGTCTGGCAGCCGGCGCACCACCGATACCGTGTCACCCGGGACGATTTCCAGGCGGTAGTCGGTGGAGTCCTCGCACCGGGTGACCCCGTCCTGGACATAGAGATACTCGTTGAGCACCTCCAGCTCCCGACCGGTCTCCAGGTGGCGGCAGCGGGAGAGCAGCTCTCCCCGCTCCAGCACTTCCAGCACATTGCGGCCCCAGCGCACGTTGACGGAATCCGCCGAAGGTACCTGGCCGTCCAGGGCCACGGCGGTGGGTAGGCCGTCGTAGGCGTACCAATGACAGTCCCCGCCGGGGGTACGGGGCAGCTCCAGCACGTTAAGCTGTCCGTCCCATTTTAGGGAACAGCCGCCGTCGATGCTGGCGATATGCCGTTCCGGCAGCAGCAGCGGGGCGGCAGAGGGCACATGGGGGTGGTAGAGGGTCACCGGCCAGTGGCCCACGATGCACCAGCGGCGGAAAGCGTGGCCCTGGGAGAGGAAGTCGTCGTTTTTCATGCACCGCCAGGCATCCAGTCCCTCCAGGGCCTCCTCATCCGCCACGCCGCCGTGGACAAAAAGGTAGTCTGGGGTGACCATGATCTCCGGCATAGCCTCCAGAAAGGCCAGCTCGGGAGCAAAATGCTTCCGCACCGCCTCCCGCAGGGCGGGCAGGTCCTCCGGTCCTTTGGGGTCCAGCCCTGCCGCCCGACCCATCTGGATAAGCAGGCACCGCTCCCCCCATACCTTCAAATAGTGGTCATAGAAGGGGTCCTCCACCGCTCCCGGTTCCTCCGCGAACTCTCGTACCAGGTTATCGCAGTTGCCGTTGAGGCAGTACACCGTATTGTGTTGGGCCAGCTCCATCACCGCCCGCAGCAGCGTAAGGCTGTCCGGGCCCTTTTCCACCAGGTCACCCACCAGCACCAGTACGTCGTCCGGGGTGTAATGGGCAGCTTTCAGCGCGCCCTGAAAAAAGGGCAGGTTACCGTGGGCATCGCTGATGGCCAGCACCCGCCGGCCGGCGGGGAGCTCCGTATACACCACCCTGGCTTTTCTCGCCATGGTCTCCACCTCGCTTTTAACCCATATCATACCACAGGCGGCGCAAAAAAGGAACGGTTCCATGGGGAACCGTTCCTTTTGCTTCTCCTCTTACCGCCGGGCGGCCAGGGAGACCCAGCCCTTCTGCTCCCGCCGGCGGAAGACATGCAGGCCGTTCTTCTCCAGGGCAGCGGCCACCTCGTCAGCCCGGGTGTCAATGATGCCCGAGCAGAGGAACACCGCTCCCTCGTCCATGAATTCCCCCGCCTTGGCGGACAGGGGGATGATGACGTCGGCCACGATGTTGGCCAGCACCAGAGCGTATTTCTCCTTGGCCAGGTCGGCCACCAGTCCCGCATCGTCCAGCACATTGCCCGCCAGCACCCGGTACCGGTCCTTGCCGATGCCGTTCAGGGCGGCGTTCTCATAGGCCACATCTACCGCCTTGGGGTCGATATCCACCGCCGCGGCATGGGAAGCACCCAGAGCCAGAGAGGCAATGGACAGAATGCCGCTGCCGCAGCCCAGGTCCAGCACCGGCTTGCCGGGGACAGTGTACTCCTCCAGCCCCATCAGGCACAGCTGGGTGGAGGAATGGCTGCCGGTGCCGAAGGTGAGACCGGGATTGAGGTAGAGAGGCACCTTTCCCTCCGGCACCGGGTTCTCCCGCTCCCACTCGGGCACGATATACAGCTTCTCCCCCACCGGCATGGGCTTGTAGTACTTCTGCCAGGAGTGGGCCCAGTCGTTATCCCCCAGGGAGGACAGGGTATAGGGGGTATCAATGCCCGCCGTCCACTCCTCCAGCTGTTTTTTCCCATGGGCATCGTCGGTGACGTAGAACTTCACCCGGCACACGCCCTTCATCTGCTCCAGCAGCTCCTCGTCCACATAGTCCCAGTACTGCCGGTTGTTCTCCAGGAAGGACTTGAAGTCCTCCTCATCCTCGATGGCAAACCCGGTGACACCGTTGCCGGTGAGCTTGGCACACAGATCGTCCAGCTCAGCCTGGGTGGTGTCCAGAGTCACCTCTAACCACTTGATATCTTCCATCAGCGCTTGCTCCCCATAAAGAACAGGGCCACAGTACCCGGGCCGGAGTGGGCGCCGATGACCGGCCCCACGTAGTTGATGACCACTTCCTTGACGCCAAAGCGGGTCTTCACATCCTCGGCCACCTTCTGGGCGTCCTCCAGGCAGTCGCCGTGGCTGATAAACACCACCTGGTTGCCGGGATCAATGGCGGTCTCCGCCATGTGGTCCACCAGGGCCTTCAGGGAGGCGTTGCGTCCCCGGGCGGTGCCCATCTTGATCAGGTGACCCTCATCATCCACATGCATCACCGGCTTGATGGACAGCATGGTGCCCAGCACAGCGGTGGCGGAGGAGATCCGGCCGCCCCGCTTGAGGAACATCAGATCATCCACGGTGAACCAGTGGCACAGGTGGAGCTTGTTTTCCTCCACCCAATCCCGCACCTCGTCCATGCTCTTGCCTTCCTGCTTCATCCGGGCGGCATACCATACCAGAAGGCCCTGACCCAGGGAGGCAAACAGGGTGTCCACCACATACACCTTACGCTCCGGGAACTGCTCCATCAGCTCCTCCGCCGCGATCTGAGCGGAGCGGCAGGTGGCGGACAGGCCGGAGGAGAAGGCCAGCACCAGCACATCTTTCCCTTCCTCCAGATAGGGGGTCAGCGCATCGGTATAGTCGCCCACATTCACCGCCGAGGTGGTGGCCATGGCCCCCTCCCGCAGGCTGCGGTAAAAGTCGCCCGGGTCGATCTCCCGGTTGTCCGGCCAGTTCTTGTAGGTCTTATCTTCCATGGTGAAGCACAGGGGCAGTACCTGGACATCCAGCTCCCGCACCATCTCATCCGTCAGATCTGCCGAGGAATCCGTCAACAAAACGTAATCATTCATATCAATATTTCCTCCCGTATTCACTTAGCCGTCCGTTCACGGCTGCTTTTGGTCTTTTTCCCCTTTTCAGGCTCAGGCCGCCGCTCCCGGATCAGTTCCAGCAGCCGCTGGCAAGCCAGCCTGTCAGCATAGCTGCGCAGGGCCAGGGCCAGAGCCAGCGGAGCCAGCTCCTCCTCCCCATCGTTGGCATCCAGGGTGCCTGCCGTCACATCCAGGGCCCGGTCCAGTTCCTCCAGGAAGCGGGCATACAGGGCCTGGGGCTCCTGCCCCGCACCCGCCGCATCCAGCAGCAGGCCGGCGTCCTTCACCGACAGCACCTGCTTGAGCGCGCACAGAGCAGTAAGGTAAGCCAGATGGGTGCGGGAATACCGCTTGCCTTCCGCCCGGGGCATGGCGCCGTCCTTGATATAGTTGTTCACCATGGCGGAGGTCAGGCTCTCCCCCTCCCCATAGTGGATCAGCTGCCGGGGCATGTAGCTGATGAGCTGATCCATATAAAGACCGATATCGGGGAAATCTTCCCACGCCACCGGCCGCTCCTGTTCCAGGCGCTCCTTCAGTTCGCGGATCTCCTCCAAAAGAGGCCCTCCTTTCTGGTTTTAAAAACCATGTCACAAAATATCGGCCCAATTATACCACATTGTTTTTGAGGAAGTAAAGACCATCCAGGCATGAAAACAGCCCTCTGCGGTCACATAACATAATTATGTGACCGCAGAGGGCAGAGAGGGTCAAAATAAACTTACAGCATCTCGTAAATGCCGGCCGCGCCCATGCCGCCGCCGATGCACATGGTGACCATGCCGTACTTGCCGCCGTTGCGCTGCAGGTAGCTCAGCACCTTGCAGGTGAGCATGGCACCGGTGGCACCCAGGGGGTGACCCAGAGCCATGGCGCCGCCCCAGGGGTTGACCTTGGCGGGGTCCATACCGGTGGTACGGATGACGGCCAGAGCCTGGGAGGCAAAGGCCTCGTTAAGCTCAATCACGTCCATCTGGTCAATGGTCATGCCGGTCTTCTTCAGCACCTTGGGCACCGCCTCGATGGGGCCGATGCCCATGACCTCGGCGGGCACACCGCCGGTGGCATAGGAGACGAAGCGGGCCAGAGGCTTGATTCCCAGCTCCTGGGCCTTCTCCTCAGACATGAGGACCACAAAGCCGGCGCCATCGGTGCGCTGGGAGGAGGTGGCCGCAGTGACGGAGCCGTTCTCCAGGAAGCAGGGCTTGAGCTGGGACAGGCTCTCAACATCACAGCCGGGGCGGATACCCTCGTCCTTGGTGATCACCACATCCTTGCCGTCGGGGCCGGGGACGGTGACGGGGATGATCTGATCGTCGAAGCAGCCCTCGGCCTGGGCCTTGGCGGCCCGGTGGTGGCTCTCCACCGCCATGGCGTCCATATCCGCCCGGGAGACGTTCCACTGGCGGGCCACGTTCTCGGCGGTAATGCCCATGATGGTGTACACCTCAGGGCGGTGCTCCATCAGCCAGGGATCAGCGTCTTCCACGCCCACCAGCATGGGTACCATGGACATAGTCTCCACACCGCCGGCCACGATCACGTCCTCCTCGCCGCAGCGGATGGCGTTGGCGGCAGTGGCGATGGTCTGCAGGCCGGAGGAGCAGTAGCGGTTCACGGTCTGGGCGGTAACGGTATCGGGCAGGCCGGCGCGCTGGACGATGAGCCGGGCCATATTGCCGCCCTGGACGCCGAAAGGCATCGCGCAGCCCACGATCACGTCGCCGATATCCTCAGCCTTCAGCTGGGGCACTCTGCCCAGCACGCCCAGCAGAGCCTGGGCACCGTACTCCACAGGATGTACGTTGGCAAAAGAGCCTTTGTTGGCTTTGCAGTAAGGAGTGCGGCCATAGGCCACAACGACTGCTTCTCTCAGTTTTTTCTCAGACATACTTCTCCATTCCTTTCCAAACGCATTTCGGCTCCCGCGCCATAGGCGGAAGTCTCTTATTTCAAACCATACTGTTCCATTTTTTCATACAGCACCGTGCGGGAGATATCCAGCAGCTCGGCTGCTTTCACCCGATTGCCGCCGGCTGCCGCCAGAGCGTCCCGGATCAGCTCCCGTTCAAAGGCCCGCCGGGCCGGCCGCAGCCGGAAGTCCCCCGGCCCTGCCACCTGACGCCGCTTTCTGGCCTGCATGCGCTGCTCCATCTGGCGAAAATCCTTCCGGCGCAGCACGTGGGAATCGGCGGCATTCATGGCGCTCTCCACCGCGTTTTGCAGTTCCCGCACATTGCCCGGCCAGTCGTATTCCATCAGCAGCTCCATGGCACCGGGGGCAACCCCCTCAATCACCATGCCCAGCTGATAGTTGAGCCGGTGGATAAAGTTGTCCACCAGCAGAGGCAGGTCCTCTTTCCGCTCCCGGAGGGTAGGAGCCTGGATACGGATAACATTAAGCCGGTAATACAGGTCGCTGCGGAATTGTCCGGCCTCCACCAGCGCCTCAAGCGGGATATTGGACGCTGCAATGACCCGCACATCAATGGGAATACTCTTGTCGCCGCCCACCGGGTCTATCTCCATCTCCTGAAGCACCCGGAGGAACTTGGGCTGCATGGTGGTGGTAAGCAAGTTGACCTCGTCCAGAAAAATAGAGCCTCCGTTGGCCAGCTGGAAGCGGCCCATCTTTCCTTTTTTGGAGGCGCCGGTAAATGCTCCGGCGGCATAGCCGAAAAATTCCGACTCCATTAGCTCCGCCGGGATGGCCGAGCAGTTGACGCGGACAAAGTTGGCGGCCTGCCGGGCGCTCATGGCGTGAATGGAATGGGCAATGAGCTCCTTGCCGCTGCCCGTCTCACCCTCAATAAGCACGGTGGAGGTAGACCGGGCAGCCTGGAGAATCTGTTCCTTCAGCCGCACAATCGCGGCACTCTTACCGATAATATTGTCCAGACCGTACCGGGCACCCCGCTCCCGGGAAAGTTCCTGCCGGTAAAACTCCACCGCGCTGGACAACTCTCCGATCCGCCGGGTCAGGCTCTGGGCATCCTCCATGCCATGGACGATGACGTACAGGAACACCCCGCACAGCTCACCCTTTTCATCAAATCTGGGAAAGTAGCTGGTAAAAGCGGGTACACCTTCCGCTTTGACCGCCTTGGCAAACACCGGTTTGCCGGTTTTGTATACTTCAGGGGCATGGGTGTCTGGCACCATCTCCCACACCTTCCGTCCGATGGCCTCCTCGGCAGTGTGGCCGGTATAGCGCTCCCAGCCGGGGCTGACATAGGTATAGTTGCCCTCCTTGTCCAGCACCGCCATGGCAGCCAGGCCCTCGATAAACGCCAACATAGTTTGCGGATCAATATGATTTTCCAAGCCGGACCACCTCTAATTTACATATGCGCTATGCATAGGTCAGCTATAGACTTTACTACGATATCAAGCCGCCGCCTGTTTTACAATAGTGATTCTAACCGAAATTAAATCTTTTCTTTTATATAAAACTCAGAATTTTTGATTTTTGCATAAATCCATAACAAAATCGCCCCTTTTAGCTTATTTTCGCCCCCGCCTGATGTTATCTTTTCCTTACATGTACCTTTTTCCGTACAAACCCTTCTTTTTCCTGCGCTGCAAGGGGTTTGCTGCTATTTTCCCAGTTACCAGAACTATACTGTCAGGTTTTTCTTACATTTAATTGATGAACCGTCTTTTTTCGCGCCTGCGATTCCCACTCTCCCCCAAGGGTTTCCGGTGTTTTTCAGGCGCTTCTGTATTTTGGCACGGCACTTGCTTAAATACTTGGCGCAGCAACTGTTCCAACGGTTTTGAGAAAAGGAGTGTGTTTTGCAATGAAAATCATCGACCTGTCTATTCCCATCGAAGACGGACTGCCCAGCGATCCCCCGATTCAGATCCCCAAGATCCAGTACTGCAACCACAAGGATACTGCCGAGCAGATGGCCGGCTTCTTCAAAGGCTGCACCGTGGCTGATCTGCCCGAGGGCAACGGCTGGGGCATTGAGTTCCTGCAGGTCTGCACCCATTCCGGCACCCACGTGGACGCTCCCTACCACTATTACCCCACCATGAACGGCGGCGAGAAGGCCTGGACCATCGACGAAGTGCCTCTGGACTGGTTCATCGGCGACGGCGTGGTGATGGACTTCCACGATAAGCCCGACGGCTACAAGATCACCGCCAAGGACGTGGAGGAGTACTTTGAGAAGATCGGCTACACCCTGAAGGAAGGCGACATCGTGCTGCTGCGCACCGATGCCGACGACCGCTGGGGCAAGCCCGAGTACCTGGTGGCCGGCGCCGGCATGAGCTATGAGGCTACCATGTGGCTGCTGGACCGCGGCGTGCGCGTGGTGGGTACCGACGGCTGGAGCTGGGATGTGCCCCTGCCTTTCGAGGGTGCCGAGTTCGAAAAGAACCACGACGCCTCCATCATCTGGGAGGCTCACCGTGTGGGCCGCGACAAGGCCTACTGCCACATCGAGAAGCTGACCAACCTGGACCAGCTGCCCGTCACCGGCTTCAAGGTCAGCTGCTTCCCCGTGAGCATCAAGGCCGCTTCCGCCGGCTGGGCCCGCGTGGTGGCTATCGTCGAGTAATCTGTTTCCGCGAAACCCTGTGTGTACGAACTTAGAGAAGGAGAGTGTGTATTAAGATGGGAAACGCAGTATTTCTGGTCCTGTTTGTGATCTTCTGCGCTATCCTGGTGGGCTGCGGCGTGATCAGCAAGCGCTGGGTACGTGAGTCTTCCGACTACATCCTGGCCGGCCGCGAGATTTCCACCTTTATCAACATGATCGGTGTGTGTGCCATCGGCTTCGCCGGCACCACCGTGGCTCTGGCTCCCGGCTTTGCCATTCAGCTGGGCCTGACTGCCTCTTTCACCTGGGGCATCATCTACGGTATCTGCGGCCTGCTGCTGTTCGCCGTGCTGTTCGCCAACTTCATCCGCCGCTGCGGCGCCCAGACTCTGCCTGAGTACCTGGAGATGCGCTACGACGGTAAGGTTCGTTCCGTGGTGGCCATCACTTCCGTGGTGGGCATGGCGGGCATCCTGGCCAACAACATCGTGTCCTGCACCAACGCCATCGCCGGCTACACCAAGTGGAACTCCACTGTGATCATGGCCGTGATTTTCCTGGTGATCATCGCCTTCACCTTTATCTCCGGTCTGTGGGCCACCACTCTGACCGACTTCTTCCAGGTGACTCTGGGCGTGATCATCGTCCCCACCGTGCTGATCCTGCTCAGCCAGCGCTATGGCTGGTTTGACGCCATCAACGCTGCCTGGCCCGGCGGCAATGTGTGGGCTGCCGGCCTCACCGGTGCTACCCTGCCCGGCGCTGTGCCCACCTATCCCTCCGTGCTAAACTTTGTTATCTGCTTCGCCGCCGCTCTGGTGTGGGGCAACAACTACTACTGGATGAAGATAGCCAACTGCCGCAGCGAGAAGGTGGCCCGCAAGTCCTTCATCCTGGCCGCCATCATCCTGATCGTTGTCTTCTGCATCCCCCTGGGCATCATAGGCGCTTACGCCGGCGCTTTCCTGGGTGACTCCTTCGCCGCCCCCTATGGTTCCGGCGCTGTGGCTCCCACCGGCGCTTACGGCCTGATCGCTGCCACCTTCCCCGCCCTGCTGGGCTCCTTCGTGGTTATCGGCGCTGTGGCCGCTTCCATCTCCACCGCCTCCACCTCCGCCCTGGGCGCTTCCGCCGTGGCTACCCGCGACATCTATCAGCGTCTGGTCAACCCCAAGGCTGATACCAAGACCGCTCTGAAGGCTTCTAAGTGGATCATGGTGCTCATCGGCGTGCTGACCTGGGTCCTCTGCCTGTTCCCCGGCGGCCCCACCTACCTGTTCGCCTTTGCCAACTGCTGGCTGGTGCCCCCCGCCATCCTGCTGGGCCTGGGCGCTATCTGGCCCCGCTTCAACTCCCGCGGCGCTATCTGCGGCGCTCTGGCCGGCATGATCACCATGGCTGTGTTCACCCTGCTGGGCGACGTGCTGAAGATCTTCACCGTCAACAGCTACATCTACCTGGCCACCCTGGGCTTCCTGGTGACCCTGATCGTGGCCGTGCTGGCTTCTCTGACCGGCAAGCCCAAGTACTACGGCCAGTCCGGCTGGGAGCGCGTGCCCACTGCCACCAACCGTAAGGACGTGAAACTGGACGACACCGACCGCAAGATCCTGGAGATGATCCGTCTGGGCCACTGCTACATGGCCGACCTGACCGACGCTCTGGGCGTGGACTCCAAGACCTCCGGCGCTTCCATCGAGAACCTGGACCAGGGCGGCTACATCGTCCGTGCCGGCCTGAGCGGCTCCAAGTTCTACACCTTCTCCATCACCGAGAAGGGTGTGGCTGCTCTGCCCGCCCTCACCGGCGCTGAGGCTGAAATGGCCAAGGAGGGTCTGAACCCCCTGTACCTGGGCCTGCTGAAGGTGGTCATGGAGAACCCCGAGAACCAGGCTGAGTACATCCAGAAGAATGGCATCAAGTCCATGCGGATGTCCTCCATCTGCTCTCACCTGACCCGTCAGGGCTACATCATTGAGGGCGGCCTGTTCAAGCGGAAGCTCCGCATCACCGACAAGGGCGCTGCCGCTGTGCGCAAGTACGCCTGAGCCTGACTCTTTCCCAGCATCATAACTATTCAACGGCGGAGCGGGCACCCCGCTCCGCCGTTGTGCTCAGAGAGGAGTTTTTCCGTGTTCCAGGAAGAATACCGCCGCAAGCGCACCACCGCGGATGAAGAAGCGGGGCGAGTCAGATCGGGCGACACCCTCTACCTGGCCGGCGGCCCCCTGCTGGCTACCGATTACGCCGCGGCCCTCCACCGCCGGGCAGGGGAACTGCGTCAGGTGCGGGTGCTCCACTATCTGCCTTTGGAGCCGGTCGCCCTGCTCACCGATCCGGCCTGCAGGGACGCCTTTCAGGTCCAGTCCATCTTCTACAACAAGATCCAGCAGATCTCCGACCAGATGGGCATTTGTTCCTTTATTCCCAATCACCTGCGCAACGCCGCCCGGGACTGGACGAATGCAGTACCAGAATATGACTGTATGGTGCTCACCGTCTCCCCCATGGACAGGCACGGCTGGTTCTCCCTGGCGGGCTGTGCCTGCCTGGAACAGGCCCTGATCCCCCGGACCAAGCGTCTGGTGCTGGAGGTGGCCTCCCACGCTCCCCGGGTCTTCGGTGACACCGCCATCCACATCTCCCAGGCGGACGCTATTCTGGAGTCCGACCGCTACCCTGCCGCCCTCCCTTCCAAGGAGCCTGACGAGGTGGACCGGCAGCTGGGCAAGGTGGTGGCCGATTTGGTACGGGACGGGGACACCATCCAGCTGGGCTTCGGCGCCACCATCAACGCCCTGGCCACCGAGCTGAAAAACAAGCGGCACCTGGGCATCCACACCGAGTCCCTGTCGGACGCCGGTATGGAACTCCTCCTCAGCGGGGTGGCGGACAACACCCGCAAGAGCCTGCACCCCTTCCAGACGGTCACCTGTTTCTCCATGGGCAGCCACGCCCTGTATGATTTCATCAACGATAACCCCTCCATCCTGCACAAAGCCCTGTGCTACACCAATGACCTGAACGTACTGGCCTCCAACCGGGCCATGACCTCCATCAATGCCGCCTTGCAGATCGACCTGTCCGGCCAGTGCGCCTCGGAAAGCGTGGGCACCCGGCAGATCTCGGGCAGCGGCGGCCAAGTGGACACCGCCGTGGGTGCCCAGATGGCCCCGGACGGCAAATCCATCATTACCCTGCGCTCCACCTATACAATAAAAGACAAAGCCACCGGGGAGGAGCGGCTCCAGTCCCGCATCCTTCCGGTGCTGCCCCTGGGCGCCGCCGTCACCCTGACCCGTACCAACACCCACTACGTGGCCACGGAGTACGGCGCGGTCTGCCTGCGGGGCCTGACCATAACCCAGCGGGCCAAGGCTCTGATCTCCATTGCCCACCCCCAGTTCCGGCCCTGGCTGGAGGAAGAATTCCAACGGCTCTATCAAACCCACTAATTTTGAAAGAATGAGGTGTATGAACATGAGTATGGACAAGACTATCATCACCGTAGCCACCACCGGCGCCTGGCCCACCAAGGAGAACAACCCCAACGTGCCCATGACCCCCGCTGAGATCGCCGAGGACGTGTATGCCTGCTGGAAGGCCGGTGCTGCCATTGCCCACCTGCACATGCGGGACGACCAGGGCAAGGGCACCATGGACAAGAACAAGTTCCGTGAGACCGTGGAGCTGCT
>CALWXT010000072.1 GCA_944385575.1 uncultured Flavonifractor sp.
GCAAACCGCTTGATGGCCAGCTCAAACCGGATCTGGTCGTTGCCCTTGCCGGTGCAGCCGTGGCAGATGGCGTCGGCACCCTCAGCCTTGGCGATCTCCACCAGCCGCTTGGCGATGATGGGCCGGGCAAAGGCGGTGCCCAGCAGATAATCCTCATACTTGGCACCCATCTGCATGGAGGGGATGATGACGTCGTCCACCATCTCGTCCACCAGATCCTCCACATACAGCTTGGAGGCGCCGGTCTTGATGGCCTTCTCCTCCAGACCCTCCAGTTCGTCAGCCTGGCCCACGTTGCCGGAAACAGCGATGATCTCGGGGTTGTTGTAGTTTTCCTTCAGCCAGGGGATGATAATGGACGTATCCAGACCGCCGGAATAGGCGAGTACTACTTTTTTAATGTCAGCCATGGTAAAAACCTCCGTTTGTTCTTGTTGGAGATAGTGTAGCACAGCCTCCCGACAAATGCAAGGGGCAATTCGCATATATATACGGTTCTATCCCTAAAAATCTGGTGCACCTCACCAGCAATATGCATAATATCCGTCTCAATATGAATATTCATGGTTGCCCGGGCATAAAAAAACCGAGGTGGCCCATTCAGGCCGCCCCGGCTTCCAACCCTTGCATTACAGTCCCGCGCCAATCCCGACGACGCCGACCGCCACGATCACAGCCACCAGTGCCAGCACCAGCAGTACACCGCCCAGGATCACGGAGATCAGGCTCATGACAAAACCGGCGGTGCGCATACCGCCCACAAAGCCCAGCCGCCTGGCCTTTCCGGCCAGCACCAGGCCAACGATACCCATAATCACACCAAGCAGTGTATTGATCAAGAGAGTAAATACCAGGCCGGCAATTCCCAACACCATGCAGGCAATGGCCATATTTCTCCCGTTTTCTTCTGCCATAATAAGAACTCCCTTCTCCCGCGCCGGGCAGATCCCGGCGCTTTTCTGTATGATACGATACCCCGCCGCTTCTGTCAAGCAGCCACTAGACATGGAAGCGCTTTCTGGCCTCCGCCCGCAGGGAGGGAATCCGGCGGACGATGATGAGCGGAATGACCATCCCCACGCATATGGTGAGCACCACCAGAGACCAGGAGGGGTCCCAGGCACTGTACAGCCACAGGTCGATGAGGTATTCCACACCTACCAGGAAGACACCCAGGCTGCCGATCAGGATAGTCAGCGTGGTGATGGCCGACCTGCGGTACACCCGCAGCACCAGGCCCAGCAGCAGCAGGATGGCGCCGCCCCACAGGATGATTGGCGCCGCCAGGCCCCAGAACCAGCTTTGACCGTTCAGGTCCAGCGCAATCAGGTACACATACAGGCCTACCGCCGCCACATCCACCAGCAGCCGAAGCAGCAGATGCATGCTGCGGGCCAGCAGCGGCGGCACCAGCCAGAGCCACAGCATGGCCGCCACGCCGATGACATATAGAGACCATCCGCTCTCCGGCTTGAGAAACAGGTTGAGGATGCCGCAGCAGACCGCCACGCAGGCCAGCATGGCAGTGATCAGCAGGGCCAGCTCCTGCTTGGAGACAGGGGCTACCTCACCCCGCTGAGTAGGAAAAGGCTTGGGCGCTTCGGTATCCGGCGGCTGGACCGGGTCCAGCACCTGGGTATGGCAGAGGGGGCAGAAGGTGGCTGTAGCATCCAGCTCCACTCCGCAGTGGACACAATATGGCATAAAACATCCCCTTCTTTCTCATTGAGTCCGGTTGCTCTCCACCTTCACCGCGATCCCGTCCCGGATCAGAAAGCGGAAAAAGTCCCGCTCGGTGTCAGTCTCCTGCTGGGTGCCGGCAAAGGTGATCTCCATAATATCCCCATAGCTGATAGAAGCACAGTGTACTCTGGGAATCGTGGCCTGGCCCAGGATGACCTCCATCCGCCGGATATGGGGCGCCATCTCCGGCGGTACCACAAAAGCCCCCGGATTGGTATAGGTACCCGAATAGGGACGCACACCCGCCACCCGGTAGCCCAGGGCCATCACCGGATTTTTCAGGATGATCGGCACGATCTGAAGCAGCCGATTCTTGGTAAAGCGCACATTGCCCGTCAGTTCCGCCCGCATTTTGTGGCGGTCCATATTCAGCCGTAGCATGTGGTGCACTTGGTGCAGCACTTCTTCAAAGGTATATTCCCCAAGAGATGGATCAATGACCGGCCGGGCGGTCAGAATAAAATTGCGCAGGGTCTCCGACGGGAACCAGGCCCGCAGGTTGATGGGGATGGCCAATGCCACCGGCAGCTCCCGGCCGGGCGCCTCCCGGTGCTGCTTGTCCAGGATCACCTTCATCAGCACCGCCGTCAGGTATTCTGTAATAGACACGCCGTACTCCTTGGCCTTCTGCTTCAGCTGAAGCACCGAGCAGAAACCCATGGTCACATTAAAGGTATAAAAGGGCTCAGGCGTGCCGGCGTTCTGATAGGCCTTCCCCGGCTTTGGAGCCCGGCGCCCTTTACCCTGGGCGTATTTCCCATAGGCATCTTCCAGCTCCTCCAGCCGGGGCGGGGCATCCACATCCAGAATGCCGCAGGTATTGGAGACGGTATAGCCCATCTCCCGAAGATAGACCGTAAGCAGGGTTTTGAAAAACACCAATGCCCCGCCGCCGTCGCTCACTGCGTGGAACACCTCTACCGAGATCCGGCGTTCATAGTAGTAAAAGCGCACCAGCCAGCCGTTGTCCTCCCGGAAGCGCACCGGCTGACAGGGGTTGGAGATATCCGTTTTGACAAAAGGTCCGGGAGCATCGTTGGGTTCGAAGTAATACCAGAACGCACCCTTTTTGATGCGTACCCGGAAGGTGGGGAACCGGGGCATGGTCTTATCCACCGCACGCTGGAGGGCCTGCCGGTCCACAGGCTGGTCCATGACAGCGGAAAAACGGTAAATGGCGGAGTAGGTCTCCTTCTGCAGCGCGGAGTAAAGCACGCCGGCATTGTCCAGACGATACCACTCCGAGCCCGCCTTTTTCTCTGGCATCCGATCCCCTCCTTTGTGCATAGCATACCACATTCCCCTCCCCGTCACAAGGGGAAGCGGGGCGTCTGGCGTCGCCGCTTCCCTTTTTCCCCCGGCTATGGTATAATACTCTCCCACATCAGCTTTCAGGAAGGAGAACCATCCATGGACCAGGACAAGATCCATATCAAACTCCAGGGCCACAGCCAGAAGCAGCAGGCCGCCGCTGAAACCCAGCGGCTGGACCCCTTCCTGCGGGCACTCCGGGCCATCCACAGCGCCGCCACGCCGGAGACTATGGACCCGGAGGATTTGGAAAAGCAGCGCAGAGGCCAGGAACTGCTGGGCCGGCTGGTAGCGCCCATGGCCGGTATGGGCTGGGAGCCTTTCGAGCTGGACGGGATGCCCTGCGCCTGGGTGCGCCCCCACCGGGGGCACGACCGGCGGCGGGCCATCCTCTACTGCCACGGAGGTGGCTACACCAGCGGCAATCTGGGCTATTCCCGCATCCTGGCCTCCAAACTGGCCAATGTCACCGGCTGGCAGGTGTTGTGCTTTGAGTACCGCCTGGCCCCCGAGCACCCCTACCCCGCTGCTGTGGAGGACGCCATGCGGGCCTGGGACTATCTGATGTATCAGGGCTACGGTGCCCGGGATGTGGTGGTGGCCGGTGATTCCGCCGGCGGCAATCTGGCTCTGGTGCTCACTCATCTGCTGAAAGAGGCCGGGCGGCGGCTGCCCCGCGCTCTGATCCTGTTCTCGCCCTGGACGGACATGACCGCCAGCGGAAAGTCCTATCAGGAGAGGGAGAGTATCGACCCGGTGCTCACCCTCAATTATATCTACGCCGTGCGGGATGCCTATGCCAGAGGGCAGGATCTCTCCGACCCTCGTCTCTCCCCCCTGTTTGGAGATTTTTCCGGCTTTCCCCCTACCCTCATCCAGGCGGGCACCAACGAGATCCTGCTCTCCGACTCCATCCGCCTGCGGGACAGGCTCATCCAGGCCGCCGTTCCCTGCCGGCTGGAGGTCTGGACCGACCTGTGGCATGTGTTCCAGATGTTCCCCATGAAAAAGGCCGGCGAGGCTATGGAGAGCGTAGGCCGCTTCCTGCTGGAAACCTTATAAAAAGCAGCATAAAACTTCATGCGCCAAGAGCGCACCACGAAAAAGGGCAAAGGTTTGTGGCGCATGAAGTTTATACGCATATGGGCCGTCCCGGCCCATGCGCTTTGATTTCATGGCCGTGCCGCTAAAAGCGGCACATGGCCAATTTTGCTATGCTTTCGCATAGCAAAACAGCCCGGACAGAACACCTGTCCGGGCTGTTCTCTTTTGTTACGGTCTGTCCTTCCTGCGGCCGCTGACGGTAGTAAGATCTACCCGCCATACCGAAACAGCCGGCAGGTACTTCTCAATCACTTCCTCCACCCGCTCCGGGCAGTCGGGAGTATGCCGGTCGCAGATGGCCCGCAGCCCCTGGCGCACTTCCTCCGGGTCGGTGACCTCCACCGCCCTGCCCCGAGCCACAGCGCAGGTAAAGAGAGTGGTATACTCCGCTTGTATCACCTGTTGGCTCCCCACTGCTGTGATGCACACCGCCGGGTTGGCCCGCAGACAGTCCAGCTTCTCCCCCCGTTTGCCGCAGTGGAAGTAAACCACGTCTCCCACCCGCGCTCCGTTGAGAGGGATGGAGTAAGGCTCTCCCGCAGAGTCAGTCATAGCCAGCACCATATAGTCACATTCATCCAGGGCTCTCAGGCCCTCCTCCCGGTTCTCGTCCCGCTTCACGGCACTCCCTCCTTTTTATATTGGTATCATACGGCAGGACCACCCAAGGTGCAAGAAAAATTTTCTCCGTCCCTATTGACATATGAACAATTGTGCATATAATATCAATTGAGCAATGATTCATTTGTTTAGAAAGGAAGTGTGCCAATGTCTGAACCCAGGGATGTGGAGCGCTGCGACTACATGCACGTTCATGAGGATATTGTGGCGCAGGTCAACCGGAACATGCCCGACGAGGAGGTTCTGTACGACCTGGCCGAGCTGTTCAAGATTTTTGGGGACTCCACCCGCATCAAGATTTTGTACGTGCTATCTGAGTCGGAGATGTGCGTATGCGACATCGCCCAGCTGCTTGGGATGACCCAGTCCGCCATTTCCCACCAGCTGCGTTCCCTGAAGCAGTGCCGGCTGGTCAAGGCACGGCGAGATGGAAAAACAGTCTTCTATTCTCTGGCTGACGGCCATGTGCGCACCATTCTGAATCAGGGCATGGAGCATGTGGCGGAGCTGTTGCCGCTGCATATTCTATAAAGGTTATAAAGGAAAGGAGCGAGGGATATGAAAAAGCGTTTCAAACTGGTCAATCTGGACTGCGCCAACTGCGCCGCCAAAATGGAGGATGCCATCAAAAAGCTGGATGGGGTGAACGATGCCTCCGTCAGCTTCATGACCCAGAAGCTCACCCTGGACGCCGACGACGCACGGTTTGACGAGATTCTGGAGCAGGCAGTGAAGGCCTGCAAAAAGGTGGAGCCTGACTGCACCGTGGTGCGGTAACCACCAGACCGGAAGGAGAGGTCTGTCATGTCCAAAAAGCAGAAACGGATGCTGGCAAGGCTCCTTGCCGCCGCAGTCCTGTTCGTGGCCGCCGTACTGCTCCCTCTTACCGGGCCGGCCCGCCTGGCCGTATTTCTGATTCCTTACGCCATCGCCGGCTGGGATGTGCTGTGGCGCGCAGTGCGCAACATTGCCCACGGCCAGGTCTTTGACGAGAACTTTTTGATGGCACTGGCCACAGTGGGGGCTCTTGCCACCGGGGAATACCCGGAAGCGGTGTTCGTCATGGTGTTCTATCAGGTGGGCGAGCTGTTCCAGAGCTATGCTGTGGACCAGTCCCGCAAATCCATCGCCGCCCTGATGGACATTCGCCCGGACTATGCCAATGTGGAGGAGGACGGTCAGCTGGTCCAGGTAGACCCGGAGGATGTGGCAGTGGGCGACACCATCGTCATCAAGCCCGGCGAACGCATTCCTCTGGACGGCGTGGTGCTGGAGGGCAGCTCCAGCCTGGACACCGCCGCCCTCACCGGCGAATCCCTGCCCCGGGAAGCGGGACCGGGGGACGACGTGATCTCCGGCTGCGTCAATTTGTCCGGGCTGCTGCGGGTCCGGGTCACCCGGGCCTTTGAGGAGTCCACCGTGTCCAGAATTCTGGAGCTGGTGGAAAACTCCAGCAGCAAAAAGGCCAAGGCGGAACACTTTATCACCAAGTTCGCCCGGTATTACACCCCCATCGTGGTGCTGGCCGCCGCGGCTTTGGCCTTCCTGCCCCCGTTGTTCACCGCTATTCAGTGGGTGGACTCCATCCAGCGGGCCCTGAACTTCCTGGTGGTGTCCTGCCCCTGCGCGCTGGTGATCTCGGTGCCCCTGTCCTTCTTCGGCGGCATCGGCGGCGCCTCCCGGGACGGCATCCTGGTAAAGGGCGGCAACTACCTGGAAGTGCTGGCCAGGACGGAAATCGTGGTGTTCGATAAGACGGGTACCCTGACCAGGGGCGTGTTCAACGTCACTGCCATACACCCCGACGCCTGCCCGGAGGAGGAACTGCTTGAGCTGGCCGCTCTGGCGGAATCCTATTCCGACCATCCCATCTCCCGCTCCCTGAAAGAAGCCTGGGGCAAGGAGCTGGACACCTCCCGGGTGTCGGATGCGGAGGAGCTGTCCGGCCGGGGCATCCGGGCCGTAGTGGACGGCCGCACCATCTGCGCCGGAAACGACAAGCTGATGGAGGACATCGGCGTGTCCTGGCATCCCTGCCACCGAGTAGGCACCACCATCCACGTGGCCGCCGACGGGGTTTACTTAGGGCACATTGTCATTTCCGACGAGGTAAAGCCGGACGCTGAGGCGGCCATCGCCGCCCTGAAAACCCAGGGAGTTCGGAAAACCGTTATGCTCACCGGCGACGCCCAGGCTGTTGGGGAGGACGTGGCCCGCCGGCTGGGCCTGGACGAGGTCCACACCCAGCTTCTTCCCGCGGATAAGGTCGACCGGGTAGAGGCTCTGCTGAGGGAGGTCTCCCCTAAGGGTGCTCTGGCCTTCGTGGGAGACGGCATCAACGACGCCCCGGTGCTCTCCCGGGCAGATGTGGGTATCGCCATGGGCGGCCTGGGCTCCGACGCCGCCATCGAGGCCGCCGACATCGTGCTTATGGACGACAAGCCCTCCAAGATCGCCCACGCCATCGCCATTGCCCGGCGCACGCTGAGCATTGTCAGGCAGAACATCGTCTTTGCCCTGGCGGTGAAGCTGCTGGTGCTGGTGCTCAGCGCTCTGGGCATGGCCAGCCTGTGGGCGGCGGTATTTGCCGATGTGGGCGTGTCGGTCATCGCCATTCTCAATGCCATGCGGTGTCTGCGCCAGCCAAAGCAAGCCTGAATACCATAATAAAAGGCCGTCCCTGTAGGGACGGCCTTTTTGTTTTGTATGCTTACTTGTTCCGGTCGGCCTGGATCAGCAGTTTGAGCGCCTCAACGCCCACATCCAGGGCGGCGGTCAGGTCGTGGCTCTCCACCTGATCCAGCCCGGCGGCCTCCCTCTCCTGGTTCCAGATCACGTGGAAGCAGGAGCCACACCGCACACCCAGGGCGGCAGCACAGCAGAACAGGGCGGCCGACTCCATTTCAGAGGCCAAAACGCCCAGGCGCTTCCACGCCTCCCACTTGTACAGCAGCTCCTGGCTCACTGGCATCCGCTTGGGATCGTGCTGGCCATAGAAGGAGTCCTTGCACTGAACCACTCCGGCGTGCCAGGGCTTGCCCAGATTCTTGGCAGCCTGCACCAGGGCGGCCTGTACCTCATAGTCCGAGACGGCGGGGAACTCAATGGGCGCGTACTCCCGGCTGGCGCCCTCATGACGTACCGCGCCGGTGGCAATGACCACATCGTCGCTTTTCACCTTCAGGGCAATGCCGCCGCAGGTACCTACCCGGATAAAGGTGTCCACACCGATGTTGTGCAGCTCCTCCATGGCAATGACAGCGGACGGGCCGCCGATGCCGGTGGAGCAGACGCTCACCTTTTCGCCCAGCAGTGTGCCGGTATAAGTAGTGTATTCCCGGTTGCTCTGTATCTTTACCGGGTTGTCAAAATAGGCCGCGATCTTTTCACATCGGCCCGGATCGCCGGGCAGGAAGCAGTACCGGCCTACGTCGCCGGGGCCGCATTTGATATGGAACTGAAGCTCATGCTCATGCATGGCTGTCACCTCACTTCTCCTTTATTTGATTTTTTATTATAACCGGTTTATCGCCTGTTTGCAAGTTTCACAAACAACTCCTTGTTTTGTAACCATTTGTTGTTGTATTTTTCTGTTGTTTCTTTTAAAATATCATGTTGTGACGGACCCTGATATGTGAGGAGAATTCGATGCGAAGGACGATCCTGCTTCCCGCCCTGGCTCTGGTCGGAGGGCTTGCCCTGGGCACGCTGCTGGGCAGCAGCCTTTTTTCCGCCAGCCGCGGATTGGCCGCCCCTGCAAACGGCGTCCCGGCAGCACTTGCCGCCAACAGCACCCAGGCGCTGATCACTCCGGAGCCTCTGGACACCGGAGATGACGCCCATCTGCTGGAACGGGCGGAGTCTGTCCTGGAGTCCTTGCAGGCTGAAGATTACTCCAGTCTGTCCACCCTGGTCCACCCGGACAAGGGTGTTACGCTCACCCCCTTTTCCACCGTTTCTACAGAATATGACCGCACCATGTCCTGCCAGCAGGTATCAGGCCTCTCCCAGGATCAGGAGGTCTACGTCTGGGGTGTGATGGACGGCTCCGGCCCCCCCATCCGCTCTACCTGCAGCGACTATTTTGACCGCTTTGTATACAACGCCGATTATGCTCAGGCGCCGGAGGTCGGTGTGGATACCGTTCTCATGAGTGGGAACGCGCTGGAAAATGTATCCGACGCCTATCCCCAGGCCCGCTTTGTGGATTACAATTTCCCAGGCATTGTTCCAGAAAAAAACGGATATGATTGGTGCTCGCTCAAGCTGGTGTTTGAGCCCTGGCAGAACGACTGGTATCTGGTGGGCCTGATCCACAGTGAATGGACGACTTAAGCGTTCCCCGCCCCGGGGAACGCTTTTCTTTTCTCTTTCCGACAAAATATGTATATCAGCCCTTGCATGTGAGCAGCGTTTGCGTTAAAATTGTCTGTGCCAATGTGCGCAGTGTGTGGAGATGCGCTTGGAAAGGATGAACATAGCTTGAAAATCATTATCGTGGGCGACGGCAAAGTGGGCTTCACTCTGGCCGAGCACCTCTCTCAGGAGGAGCACGATGTCACGGTGATCGACACCAATGACGAAGCCCTGCGTCACGCCTCCGACGCGTTGGACGTCATGTGCGTCAAAGGAAACGGCGCGTCCGTTTCCGCTTTGGAGGAGTCCGGCGTCCATTCGGCCGATGTGGTCATCGCTGCCACTAACCTGGACGAGGTAAACATGGTCTGCTGTCTGACCGCCAAGCGGCTGGGCGCCAAATTTACCATCGCCCGGGTACGCAATGTGGAGTATGCCACGCAGTTCTCCCATCTGAAGGATGAATTCGGTATTGATCTGGCTATCAATCCGGAACACGCCACCGCCGTGGAGATCTCCCGGCTGCTCCGCTTCCCCGCTGCCGCCAATATCGAAACCTTCTGTCGCGGCCGGGTGGAGCTCATCGGCTTCCGGGTCCGGGAGGGCGACTTCCTGGTGGGCGTTCCCCTGTCTGCCCAGGGCCACAAGCTGCAGGAACTGTCCATGCTGCTGTGCGCGGCGGAACGGGAGGACGGCGAGGTGGTCATTCCCGACGGCTCCTTCGTGCCTCAGGTCGGAGATCATCTCTATCTGGTAGGCGACCCGGTTGGCCTGACCGCCTTCTTCCGCCTGCTGGGTCGGCACACGCCCAAGAGCAAGGACGTGCTGGTGGTAGGCGGCGGACGGATCGCCCACTATCTGGCGGTCATTCTGGGTAAAATCGGTACCCACGTCAAAATCATTGAGCGGAACATGGATCGCTGCCGCCACCTCAGCGAGGTACTGCCCCATACCATGATCCTCTGCGGAGACGGCACCGATCAGGAGATGCTGGAGCAGGAAAACATCACCGCCTCCGACGCCTTCGTGTCTCTCACCGACCGGGACGAGGACAACCTTATCATCTCCCTGTACGCCATGCAGCAGGGCATCCCCAAGGTGGTAGCCAAATGCAACCGGCAGAACTATGTGGGTATCGCCCACACCGCCGGTCTGGACAGCATCATCTCCCCCAAGATGATTACCGCCAGCCACATCCTGCAGGTGGTGCGCGGCATGCAGAACTCCAAGGGCAGCGTAATGAACGCCCTGTACAAGATCGCCGACGGCCACGCCGAGGCCATGGAGTTCGTGGTCAATGAGACCACGCACAACCTGGACATCCCGCTGCGAGATCTGCGGCTGAAAAAGGGCATCCTCATCGCAGTCCTGGTTCACCAGGGAAAGATCATCATTCCTGACGGCTCCTCCGTCATTTCCTCCGGCGATATCGTGATCCTGATCTCCCGCAATCACGGCATTCTGGATATCAATGATATCTTTGAGGATTCGCTGCTGGATATGGGGGCTACTCAATGAACTTCAGACTGGTATTCAAACTGACGGGCAAGACCCTGATGGTGGAAGCCGGCGCCATGCTGCTCCCCCTGATCGTCTGCCTGTATTACCGGGAGGACCCCCGGCCCTTTCTCATCACCATCCCGCTGCTGATTCTCATTGGTTCGCTGCTCTCCATGCTGCGAAGCAACGACCACTTTTTCCCCCGGGAGGGTTTCTTCGCGGTAGCCCTGATCTGGCTGCTGGTCAGCGCCACAGGAGCCCTTCCCTTCTATTTCTCCGGCTATTTCCCCACCTATATCGACTGCTTTTTTGAGTCCGCTTCCGGCTTCACCACCACCGGCGCTTCCATTCTGACCGCTGTGGAGCCTCTGCCCAAGGGAATCCTGTTCTGGCGCTCCTTTATGCACTGGCTGGGCGGTATGGGCGTACTCATTCTCACCATTGCTCTGCTGCCCAGTCTGGGCGCCCGCACCCTCCACCTGATGAAGGCGGAGAGCCCCGGCCCGGTAGTCAGCAAACTGGTACCTAAAAGCAGCCAGTCCTCCAAGATCCTCTACGGCATCTACTGCGGCCTGACACTCATTGAAATTGTCATCCTGCGTATTGCCGGCATGCCCTGGTATGACAGTATCGTGCACTCCTTCGGTACTGCCGGTACCGGCGGCTTCTCCATTAAAAACCTTTCTATCGGCGCTTATGGAAACCCCGCTTTCGAGATCATCATTACCATCTTCATGCTGCTGTTCTCGGTAAATTTTGCCCTCTACTTCCTGCTGCTGTGCGGCAAAGTAAAGCAAGTATTCCAGAGTGATGAGCTGCGCTTCTTCCTGGTGGTGGTCTTCGCCAGCATCGCCCTGATCTCCGTCAATATCAGCAGCCTGTATGATACTGTGGGAGAAGCTGTGCGCCACGCCGCCTTCCAGGT
>CALWXT010000073.1 GCA_944385575.1 uncultured Flavonifractor sp.
TCAGCAGATGCTGGACGGCACCCTGGTGGTGGACAACGACTTCTCCAAGCTGGAGACCACCGAGTGGAGCAACCTGACTCTGAACGTGATCTGATTTCAACCGTTCGCCAAGAGGCGGGAGCGCGTATGCGCTCCCGCCTCTTTTCCTATTGGGGGGATGGGACAAATTTCTTGTGTTTTTTCCGGCGATATTATATAATAAGACCATATTCTATGAAGGGGGCGGGATGAGGATTATGGAAGCTGAGAACATCATCGAAATGCTCCATATCACCAAAGAATTTCCCGGTATCATCGCCAACGATGATATCACCCTCCAGCTGCGGAGAGGGGAGATCCATGCGCTTTTGGGCGAGAACGGCGCGGGCAAGTCTACCCTGATGAGCGTGCTGTTCGGCCTGTATCAGCCGGAAGCGGGGGAGATCAGAAAAAACGGTGAAGTCGTGCGGATCAAGAATCCCAATGACGCCACTGCGCTGGGCATCGGGATGGTGCATCAGCATTTTAAACTGGTGGACGTGTTCACGGTCCTGGAAAACATCATTCTGGGTGCAGAGACCACCAAGCTGGGCTTTTTGCAGAAGAAAGAGGCCCGGAAGAAGGTGGAGGCGCTCTCGGAGAAATACGGCTTGAAGGTGGATCTGGACGCCAAGGTGGAGGATATCACCGTAGGTATGCAGCAGCGCGTCGAGATCCTGAAGATGCTCTACCGGGACAATGAGATCCTGATCTTTGACGAGCCCACGGCGGTTCTGACGCCCCAGGAGATCGACGAGCTCATGGCCACCATGAAGGAGTTTGCCAAGGAAGGAAAGTCCATCCTGTTTATCTCCCACAAGCTCAATGAGATCATGGCGGTAGCTGACCGGGTGACGGTGCTGCGCAAGGGCAAGTATATCGGCACGGTGGACACCAAGGACACGGACAAGCAGTCCCTGTCCAACATGATGGTGGGCCGTCCGGTCCAGCTGCAGGTGGAGAAGGAGCCTGCCAAGCCCGGTGAGGCGGTGCTGGAGGTGGAGCATCTGTGTGTTCCCTCCAAGAGCCATAAGCGGGATGCCGTGCATGATGTCAGCTTTACCGCCCGAGCGGGGGAGATCCTCTGCATCGCCGGTATTGACGGCAACGGCCAGTCTGAACTGGTCTATGGCCTGACCGGCCTGGAGAAGTGCTCGGAAGGCAAGGTTACCCTCTGTGGCCATGACATTTCCCATGCCTCCATTCATCACCGGGGCGGTGATATGAGCCATATCCCGGAAGACCGCCACAAGCATGGCCTGGTGCTGGACTTCACCCTGGAGCAGAACATGGTGCTCCAGCGCTTCCGGGAGCCCAGATTCCAGAACATGGGCTTTATCAAGCAGGGCGAGGTGCGCAAGTATGCCGAGACCCTGATCGAGCAGTATGACGTGCGTTCCGGCCAGGGCCCGGTAACTATTGCCCGGAGCATGTCCGGCGGCAACCAGCAGAAAGCTATCATCGCCCGTGAGATTGACCGGGAAAAGCCTCTGATCGTAGCGGTCCAGCCTACCCGCGGCCTGGACGTTGGCGCCATCGAATATATCCATAAGCAGTTGGTGGCCGAGCGCGACAAGGGCAAGGCTGTGCTTCTGGTCTCTCTGGAACTGGACGAGGTCATGAGCCTGTCTGACCGCATCCTGGTGATGTATGAGGGTGAGATCGTGGGCGAGCTGGACCCCAAGACCACCACTGTGCAGGAGCTGGGCCTTTACATGGCCGGCGCCAAGCGGATGGGAAAGGATGGTGAGGGCGCATGAAGCAGGGACGATCCAATCTGCTGGAGAAAGACAGCACCAAGTCTGTGCTGGCCTCGCTGATCTCCATCCTGATCGGTATGGTGGTAGGCGGCGTCATCATCGTGATCGTCGGCCTGGGCAATCCCAATCTGGGAATCAAGGGCGCTCTGGACGGAATCCGTCTGGTGTTCTTCGGCCTGTTCAGTACGGGGCGGGTAGACAATGCCCTGACCTTCGGCTTCAACTCCACCAATATGGGCGACATGCTGTTCCGGGCTACGCCGCTGATCCTCACCGGCCTGTCTGTGGCTGTGGCCTTCAAGACCGGCCTGTTCAACATCGGTGCGCCCGGCCAGTATCTGATGGGTACCGCGGCCACACTGATGCTGGCGCTTGGCATCCCCTCTGAGGTAGTACCCACGCCGGTGATCTGGGTGATCGCCTTCCTGGGCGGCATGCTGGCTGGAGCACTGTGGGGCTGTATTCCCGGCCTGGTGAAGGCTTTCCTCAACATCAATGAGGTGTTGGCCTGCATCATGACCAACTGGATTGCGGCCAACCTGGTGACCTGGATGTTTGAGGGTAGCAACTTCCGCAATCTGGTGGAGAATACCAAGAGCGGCTATATCTATAAGACCACCTATAACGGGGTGCAGACTGCCAAGCTGGGCCTGGACAAGATCTTCCCCGGCTCTCAGGTCAATGCCGGCATTATCGTTGCCATCGTGATGGCCGTTCTGGTCTATATCCTGATGAACAAGACCACCCTGGGTTATCAGCTGAAGGCCTGCGGCGCCAACCGGCACGCGGCCCGTTATGCCGGCATCGCCGACAAGCGGAACATCGTACTGTCCATGGCTATTGCCGGCAGCCTGTCCGGTGCAGCGGCGTCCCTGTATTACCTGTCCGGCAACACGGAGTTCTTCTGGTCCACCTACCAGAGCCTGCCCGCCATCGGCTTTAACGGCATCCCCGTGGCCCTGCTGGCGGCCAGCAACCCCATTGCCGTGGTCTTTACCGGCTGCTTCATGTCCATGCTGGATATCGTGGGCATGCAGCTGACCAACCTGACGGCGTATAACGAATATATTACCGATGTTATCATCGCTGTGATCGTTTACCTCAGCGCTTTCTCCCTGGTGATCAAGATGCTGCTCAATGGCCGCAAGAAGCATAAGATCCAGGCTGTGCCGGAGGCGAAGGCGGCAGCGGCAGCCCCGCCCCCGGATAACGGGGGCACAGCGGAAGGGAAAGGAGGCGACGGGGTATGACATTCCTGATTCAGCAGACCCTGATTTATGCCGTTCCCCTGATGATCGTGGCCCTGGCCGGTGTCTTTGCCGAGCGCAGCGGTATCATCAACCTGGCACTGGAAGGTATTATGATCTTCGGCGCCTTTGCGGGCGTGCTCTTTGTCAACCTGACCCAGAAGGCTGGTACCTTTGCTGAGGCGAAAGCGGCCGGTGACTGGGTGACGCTCCAGGGCTTCATGATCCTGGCCATGGTGGTGGCGGCTGTGCTTGGCGCACTGTTCTCTCTGCTGCTGTCCTTTGCCTCGGTGAACCTGAAGGCCGACCAGACCATCGGCGGCACCGCACTGAACCTGCTGGCGCCCGCCCTGGTGCTCTTTTTCATCCGCATCATTGCCAACCAGAACACTCTGCAGATGGCAGAAGGCGACTCCGCCAGCTGGTTTATGATCAAGAAGTCCTTCTTCGGCTATGGCCGGAACGACGAAATGGGCTTCTTCGGTTCCACCTTCATCGACAAGACCTACCTGGCCACCTATATCTGCATCATCCTGTTTGTGGTGCTGTCCATCCTGCTCTACAAGACCCGCTTCGGCCTGCGGCTGCGTTCCTGCGGCGAGAATCCCCAGGCGGCCGATTCTCTGGGCATCAACGTCTACAAGATGCGCTACGCTGGCACCACAATCTCCGGTGCCTTGGCGGGCATGGGCGGCTTCGTGTACGCTCTGACCACCGCCAACTGCGCTTCTACCGGTGACGTGGCCGGCTTCGGCTTCCTAGCTCTGGCCGTCATGATCTTCGGCAACTGGAAGCCGCTGAACATCGCCGGATCTGCCCTGATTTTTGGCCTGTTCAAGTGTATTGCAGCTTCCTACTCCAGCATCGACATCAACGGTGATGGTATTTTCCTGTTGAAGGAACTGGGCATCAGCCCCCATTTCTACCGGATGCTGCCCTATCTCATCACCCTGATCGTGCTGGCCTTCACCTCCAAGAAGTCCAGAGCGCCCAAGGCAGAGGGCATCCCCTACGACAAGGGTCAGCGGTAACAAGCCACAAAAAAGCCCATCCGTTTCGGATGGGCTTTTTTCTTATTCGATTACTTTGATCTTTTTCCAGCTGCCCCGCCAGTAACGGGTCAGGAAGAAAACATCTCGCACGACCCAGTCGGCGACCATGGCCAGCCAGACGCCGGCCAGACCCAGATCCAGGCCCCAGGAGCAGGCAAATACGTAACTCAGTGCCACCCGGCAGACAAACATGGTGGAGAGGGAGACGATCATGGTAAAAACCGCGTCTCCCGCCGCGCGGAGGGAGTTGGGCAGCGTGAAGGCCAGAGGCCAGAAGATCACATTGCCCACCGCGCAGATCCGCAGCGCCTGGGCGGCCATCGTCACGGCTTCCGGACTCAGGTTGAACAGGGAGACCAGGAAATCGGCCAGGAAGAACATTGCCGTGCTCATCACGATCATAAACAGATAGCTGGCGCCCACCAGACGTTTGGTATAATGGACTGCCTGATCTGTGGCGCCGGCACCCATACACCGGCCGATCACCGTGATCATGGCCAGACCCAGCGCGACGCCGGGCACATTGACCACGCCGGCCACGCTGTTGGCGATGGCGTTGGCAGCTACGGCAGAGGTACCGAAAGTGGTGATCAGGTTGAGCACCATCAGCTTGCCGGCCTGGAACATGCCGTTTTCCAGGCCGGTGGGAATGCCGATAAACAGGATGCGCTTGACCATTGCGCCATTGAACTGGAACTGGAACAGCCCCTCTACCCGCACCGTGTGGTCGGGATGGTTGAGCAGCCTCATGATAATGACCGCTGCGGCGATCCGGGAGACCAGTGTGCCGATTCCGGCGCCCGCGGCCCCGAAATGGAAGCCGAAAATGAAAATAGCATTAACGGCAATATTGATGATGTTGATGATCAGGGAGCAGAACATGGAGACTTTGCTGTTGCCCATGGCCCGGAATAGGGCGGCGCCGGCGTTATAGATCCCCATGAACGGATAGGCGGCGGCGGTCAGCAGGAAGTAGATCAGGGCGCTGTCCATGACGTCGGCCTCCACGCGGCCGAAGATAAGCGCCAGGATATGCTGCCGGAAAATCAGAGCCACCGCCATTAGTAACAGGGAGACGGCGCACATGGTATAGAGCAGCTGCTTGGAGGCGGTTTTAGCGCTGTCCAGATCCCGGCGGCCCAGGTATTGGGACACCACCACCGCACCGCCGGTAGAGAGGGCGGAAAAGATCTGGATGATGAGGGTGTTGATGTTGTCCACCAGGGAAACGCCGGAAACAGCGGCCTCGCCCGCGGTGGTGACCATAACGGTATCTGCCATGCCGACAGTCATCAGCAGAAGCTGCTCAATAATCAGCGGAACGATCAGCCGAGTTAAAGCGTCACGGGTAAACAGCGGCTGTTCGGTTTGCTGCAGTTGCTCAGACATAGATCACACTTCTTTACAGAGATTTTACATCGCGAAATTATTCTACTCCTCTGGCAGGGAAATGCAATCTGTATTTTGAACAAAACCAAGGCCCCACTGCGATGAGCAGTGGGGCCTCAGTAAAAAATCAGGCGGATTCGCCGGGGGTAATGGTGTAGCCGCTCAGGTCAATGGTAAAGGTGCAGGTGGCTACCACGTTGTCCTGGGACCCGTCGTTGTCCAGGAAGTACAGGGTGTACTCGTAGATACCGCCGTCCTTCATCACATAGTTGCCTTCCTCCTGACTGGCAAACACAGCGCCCCACTTGAAGAAGTAGTGAGAGCTGTCCTTGGTCCACCAGCCGGAACCGGCGGATGCATCGGTCTCACTGGAGATGCTCCAGGTATTGAGCGGGCCGCCGTTAATGGAGCGAGCAATCTTGTCGAACTTCAGGGTACCGTCGCCCAGCGCCTGAGGTACAGAATAGTAGACGGTGTACTCACCGCCGCCGCCCATGCCCTGAACCTGCTCCTGGCTGAGCTCGCCGGAGCCGCCGTTCTGCACCAGGGCAGTGCTGCCGTCAAAGCTCAGACCCTCAGCGGAGGACTCCACACCGGAAGGCAGCTCATGAGTGGAGACGGTTACCCCGTCCAGCTCCACAGCGGGGGTCTGGACACCGGACAGATCCACTACGTACTGAACAGGCTCGGCCTCCTCGCCCCACTGGAGGGTGATGTGGGTCTTGGGGGCGATGGAGCTGGCGTTGATAAAGAACACCGCGTACTTGCCCTCGCCGATGGTGGGGTCAACGGTGAGGTCGGTGCTGTTGTCGGCAGTGGGGGAGGACTGGGTACCGAAGGTGTACTTAAAGGTCTCCTCCTCGTAGCCCTCGGGAGCCTCAAAAGCTACGCCTACCCAGGACCCCTTGCCGGCGCCTTCGCTCTGATGGATGGGCACTACGGAGTCGGTAGACAGGGACACACGGACGAAGCCTTCCTCCTGACTGGCCTGGGCGGTGACGGCGGGCAGCTCCTCCAGGGAGCCCTCCTGATCCACAGGGCGGACGCCCAGGATGCCGGAGAGAGGCTTGTCCTGGTCCTCAGAGCCGGAGCCGGAACCGCCTCCGGAAGAACCACCGCCGCCGGAACCGCCGTTATTTCCGCCCTGGCCGGCGTCACCGGAGCCGGTGACTTCGTCGCCGTCGCTGTTGGTGGGCGGAGCCACGCCGTCAGCCACGTCCACGGAGCCGGGCTTATTGCCGTCGATGACCACATGGTCGGCCTGGATGTCGGCAGAGGTAATGGTACCGCGGTTGTCAACCTTCACAGCAGTGAGGGCGGAGAGCGTGTCTACGGAGGCGCCGGAAGACACCTTGACCGTGCTGTCCTCACCCTCAACAGTCAGCTGGGCTACCTGAGAGCCGGTATTCAGCGCCAGGGCGGTCTTGCCGCCGGAGAGCGTGAGCTCACCTTCCACAGTAGTGCCGGAGAGGGAAAGGGCGGAGCTGCGGGCATCCACCTGGATATCGCCGGACACGGTACTGTCCTTCACGCTGAGGGAGCCGCTGCCGGCGCCGGGAGCCACCAGCAGGGTGCCGTTGATCCGGGCATTCTCCACGGTGACATTGTCGGCGGCCACCAGCAGGATGCCGTTTACCTCGCCGGTAATAACGGCGCCGTTGTCCTTGACATACTCAGCAACGGAATTGTTGAGCACGGTGACAACGGAGCCGCGGGTAATCTCCTGACCCAGGGCCAGCTGCCCGCCGCCGATGCCCTGGATGATGCCGGCATCCGCCATGGCGTCAATGTAACCTGCCGCCCAGTCGGCAGCCTGGCTTCCGTCCACAAAATCGCTCAGATCAGGATTCTGGGTGGGACGGATGCTCAGAGCACGGGCATAGAGGACGGTGGCCCGCTGGCGGTCCATAGGCTCCTCGGCCCGGCAGTTGGTACCGTCGCCCTCCAGGACACCGGCGGCGGTAAGCTTCAAGATATAGGGGGCGTACCACTCATCGCCCTTCAGATCGGCGTAAGGATTCTCCGCGATCTCGGTGTAACCCATAGTACGGCAGAGCAGAGCGGCAAATTCGCCCACGGTCATGGAGGCGTCGGGCCGCATGCCGCGGACGTCGCCTTCCACAATGCCATAATCATACCAACGCTCAAAGGCGGCCTGGCTCCAGTGGCCGTCCAGCTCCGGCAGGGAAGAGGCCTGCCGGGCAGGGGCGGCGGCCGCGGACGGGGCAGCCAGGGAGGCGGTCAGAGCCAGAGAGAGAAGTGCTGCGGGAATTTTGCGCATATTGGATCTCCTTATGTTCAAGTTAGCCCGACAAAAAAGGGGCCCCTGGTGGGAGCCCCTTTTATAGCTTCAGATCGGGCTGCGTTTGATAGCATACCTGAAAGATAGGAGATATGCAACGCAAACTATTTGCCAGATAAGGAAACCCTTACTGAATGGAGGTTACCTCATATCCGGCCTCGGTCACCGCGTTTTTCAGCACGTCGTCGGACACAGGAGCGCTGAGGGTAACGTGAGCGGTTTTGGCCTCCAGATCCACAGAAGCGGAGACGCCGTCCAGCGCGTTGAGAGCCTTCTCTACGTGGGCCTTGCAGTGGGCGCACATCATGCCTTCGATCACCATTGTCTTTGTCATGTGATTTCTTCCTTTCTCAATCTCGATATCTGACTGAAGTCCCGGGGAAGCGGCAGCGCCCAGGCTTTCCGGGCGAAACCACTTCAGCCGCAGGGCGTTGGTCACCACACATACGGAACTCATACTCATGGCTGCCGCGGCAAACATGGGGGAGAGCTGGAGGTGAAACAGGGGATACCACACGCCAGCCGCCAGCGGAATGCCGATGATATTGTAGATAAAGGCCCAGAACAGGTTTTCCTTGATATTGCGGATTACCTTCTTGGACAGCTTTACGGCGGTTACGGCGTCCAGCAGGTCGCTTTTCATCAGCACGATATCCGCCGACTCGATGGCCACATCCGTACCGGCCCCAATGGCGATTCCCACATCTGCCCTGGCCAGAGCGGGAGCGTCGTTGATACCGTCGCCAATCATAGCCACCCGCTTTCCCTGGGCCTGAAGCTCTGTAATGGCTTTTTCCTTGTCCTGCGGCAATACCTCAGAGATGACCTTGTTCACCTTCAAAGATTTGCCGACCGCCTCGGCGGTGCGCTGGTTGTCGCCTGTGAGCATGACTACGTCGATGCCCATGGCCTGGAAGGCGGCCACCGCTTCGGCGCTGGTGGGCTTGGGTGTGTCGGCTACCGCTACGATGCCCAACATCCGACCGCTTTCCGCAAAGAACAGGGGGGTCTTGCCTGCCTGGGCAAGTTCCTCTGCCTGGCCAATGAAACCGGACAAATCAATGCCCTCACGTTCCATCATAGCCCGGTTGCCCGCCAATACCGGAACACTGTGAAGAGATGCAGAAATGCCAAGTCCGGCAGTAGCTATAAAGTTAGAAACTTTTACAAGCGGAATGTTACGCGCGTGGGCTTCGGCCAGGATGGCTTCCGCCAGCGGGTGCTCTGAGGGCTGTTCCAGGGAGGCGGCCACACACAGCAGTTCCTCCTCAGTGACGTCCTCTGCCATGCGGCAGTCGGTGACCACCGGTTTGCCCTGGGTCAGAGTACCGGTTTTGTCCAGCACCACAGTCTGGATGGTGTGCAGGGTTTCCAGCGCTTCGGCGGATTTGATAAGGATGCCGTTTTCTGCGCCCTTGCCAGTACCCACCATGATGGCTACAGGTGTGGCCAGGCCCAGCGCACAGGGGCAGGAGATCACCAGAACCGACACGCCGGCGGTAAGTGCCCGGGTGATATCGCCTCCGGTGGCGATAAGCCACACCACAGCCGTAAGGATGGCGATGCCGATAACGGTGGGCACAAAGATACCCGCCACCTTGTCTGCCAGCTTGGCAATGGGTGCCTTGGAGGAGGAGGCTTCCTCCACCAGCCGGATCATCTGAGCCAGAGTGGTGTCCTCACCGACCCGGAGAGCCCGGAAGGTAAAGGAGCCGGATTTGTTGATGGAAGCAGCGGCAACCTTGTCGCCCGGATTTTTTTCCACTGGGAGGGATTCGCCGGTAAGGGCGGATTCATCCACGGAGGAGTGCCCGTCGGTAATCACGCCGTCCACCGGGATGCGGCCGCCGGGGCGCACCACCACCAGGTCGTTTACCAGAACATCCTCTACCGGGATCTCTACCTCAGTCCCGTCCCGGAGCACAGTGGCGGTTTTGGGTGCCAGATCCATCAGCCGGGTAATGGCCTCGCTGGTCTTGCCCTTGGAGCGAGTCTCAAGCCACTTGCCCAGGGTGATAAGAGTGAGGATCATGCCGGCTGACTCGAAGTACAGATCCATGGACCAGCGTTCCACACGGGTCATGTCTCCGTGGCCCAGGCCCCATGCGATCTGGAACAGAGCGGCGATGCCATATACCATGGCGGCAGCGGAGCCCAGGGCGATGAGGGAATCCATATTGGGGGCCCGGTGCCAGAGTGCCTTAAAGCCCACCTTGTAGTACTTGTCATTGATATACAGGATGGGCAGGGTGAGCAGGAACTGGATAAAGGCCACCACAAACACATTGCCGGGATCGTGGAAGAAGGCAGGCAGGGGCCAGCCCATCATATGTCCCATGGCGAGATAGAACAAAGGGATCAAAAAGACCAGGGAGGAGCAGAAGCGCCGCTTCATACCCGCGGCCTCAGCCTCCATGGTACTGCCGCCGGGAGCGGCGGCCTTTGTTCCTTCTGGCCGGGGCAGGGAAGCGCCATAGCCCGCGCTCTCCACGGCCTGAATGATATGGGCGGCATCGGTGACGCCGTCCTCATACTCCACCAGCATGGAATTGCCCAACAGATTTACGTTGACCTGATCCACACCGGCTACCTGGCAGACAGCCTTTTCTACGTGGGCTGAGCAGGCTGTGCATGTCATGCCGGTGACATTGAATTTTTGTTTCATGGGTTTCACCAGACTTTCTAACGGGGAAAACGATTTGTTTACTTCAGAATTCGTCCCAGAGTCTGGACAAATTCCTCGATCTTCTGGTTCCGCTCCTCGGGAGAGGCGGCTTCCTGCACGCAGTGCTTTAAGTGCGCGGCCAGAATTTCCTTGTTTGTGCGGTTGAGAATAGCTTCGGTGGCCATGACCTGTTGGGAAATATCAATGCAGTAGCGGTCATCCTCCACCATTTTGATAATGCCGTCCAGCTGTCCGCGGGCGGTCTTGAGCAGCCGCAGGACAGTTTTGGTATCTGCCATCATGGTTAACACCCCCCTGGGGTGTAGTGTATATCAGGGCGCAAAAAAAGTCAAGGCCCTATTTCGGGGCCTTGACATAAGCGTGACAGGCTCAGCTGTCCTTGGAACGGGTGTCCCGGAAGAGCAGGGAAATGCACCACAGAGCGGCCAGACCTACCAGGGCGTAGATGATACGGCTGATCATGCTGGTCTGCCCGCCGAACAGGGCGGCCACGAGATCGAACCGGAACAGGCCGATGCTGCCCCAGTTGAGGCCGCCGATGATGGCCAGGATCAAAGCGATCTTGTCAAGAATCATAGGATACGCTGCCTCCTCAAATTTGAGATACCGTGGCTAGTATCGGCAAAGCTGGGGCAAATTATGCAGCGTGATTTTGAATTGCAATCAAGCGTCGTGATTGCTTTTTCGCTGAGAGAGGATCAGGCCG
>CALWXT010000074.1 GCA_944385575.1 uncultured Flavonifractor sp.
AAGTCCGTCCAGGTTCTACCTCGGTTTCTTCCAATTTCTTCAGTTTTCAGTGCCCTCTCGTAAGGCGCTCAGATAGAGTACCACCTACTTCCCCTTTTGTCAACATCTTTTTTCAGTTTTTTGCTTTTTATTCGCTGGTTGCGGCCGGAGCCAAAATATGCTACTCTAAGAAAGTGATTATCCTATTATAAGGAAGTGCAACCATGCCTATCAAAATACCCGATTCTCTGCCAGCAACCGCCGTACTGGAGAGCGAAAATATCTTTGTTATGACGGAATACCGGGCAATGCACCAAGACATCCGCCCGCTGAATGTTCTGATCCTGAATTTGATGCCCACCAAGATCGTAACTGAAACTCAGATCCTGCGTAAGTTGTCCAACACACCAGTGCAGATCGAGGTGGAGCTACTGCGCACCGCCAGCTATCAGTCCCAGCACACTGACGAGGATCATCTCGCTTCCTTTTATACGACCTTTGATCAAATCAAGGAGCAGAACTTTGACGGTATGATCATTACCGGTGCTCCTGTGGAAAACCTGGAGTTTGATCAGGTGGAGTACTGGCCGGAGCTGTGTGAGATTATGGAATGGAGCCGCACCCATGTCCATTCCACGCTACATATCTGCTGGGGCGCCCAGGCAGGCCTGTATTTTCACCACGGTATCGAGAAGCGTTCCCTGCCCAAGAAGCTGTTCGGCGTATATGAGCACCGGGTACTGAAGCCCAACTCTCCCCTGTTCCGCGGCTTTGACGATGTGTTTTACGCTCCTCATTCCCGCTACACCGAGGTGTGGGAGCAGGATATCCGCAATACTCCCGGCCTGGAACTGATTGCGGTCTCCTCTGAAGCTGGCGTGTACGCAGTGAAGACCGAGGACAGCCGTCAGTTCTTTGTCATGGGGCACCCGGAATACGATCCTGACACACTGGCCCGGGAATACTGGCGGGATGTGAACAAGGGCCTGGATATCGCGGTCCCGGCCAACTACTTCCCCGGCGATGATCCCACAAAGGTGCCGGTGGTGCGCTGGCGGAGCGCTGGCCAGCTGCTCTATACCAACTGGCTGAATTACTACGTCTATCAGACCACACCATACGACCTGAAGAATCTGTAAAAGAAATGCGCCGTCTGTCAAAGCAGGCGGCGCATTTTTTGCTTATCGTTACAGCATCTTTTCCTTAACGTGGCTCAGGCGGTCCAGCAATACCTCGGGCGGATCGAAGTCAGGAAAGCACTGAGCCAGGTTGAAAGTAAAAATCTCAGGCAGGATCTGGATTGTCTCCCATCCCATTCCTGCTCGACGTTCTGTTTGCCGGTTTTTTCTGGTTCTGTCGCCAAATTTCTATCCAGGTTGACTGTTGACTTTATGCCCAAACAGAAATACCATCTATAGTGCACTTTTACCATACCCGCGAAAGGAGTGTTCGTTATGAGTTACCATTTCCTGTTTGAGCTGGCGCTGATCCTGCTGAGCACTAAGGTGCTGGGTATCATCACCAAGCGGATCGCCCTGCCGCAGGTGGTCGGCGCTTTGCTGGCTGGCCTGGTTATGGGCCCCGCCATGCTGAATATCCTGCAGGAAACGACTCTGCTGGATCAGTTGGCCGAACTGGGCGTCATTGTACTGATGTTCAACGCCGGCCTGGAAACTGATCTCGGCGAACTGAAGAAGGCCGGCCGTTCCGCCTTCATCATCGCCCTGATCGGAGTTCTGGTGCCCCTGATCGGCGGCTTCTTCCTCACCAGTTTCTTTAATCAGGGATCTGATACGCTGCTTCAGAATATCTTTATCGGCGTGGTCCTCACCGCCACCTCTGTCAGCATCACAGTGGAGACGCTGAAGGAGATCGGCAAGCTATCCACCCGTTCAGGCAACGCCATTCTGGGCGCAGCCATCATCGACGACGTGCTGGGCATCGTGGCCCTCACCATGATCACCAGTCTCTCCGGCACCGGCGCCAACGTCCTTGTGGTGCTTCTGAAGATCGCCGCCTTCTTCGCTGTCAGCGTAGTGGTGTGGATGATTTTCCACCGCATTGTGGAGTGGTGGTTCAAGCGCTATGACCGCGATAAGCGCCGCTTCGTGGTAATTTCCTTTGCCTTCTGTCTGCTGTATGCTTACCTGGCGGAAACTGTGTTCGGTGTGGCCGATATTACAGGCGCCTACATCGCCGGCCTGATTTTTGCCAAAACCCCCAGAGTGGCTTATCTCCAGGACCGGTTTGATACCCTGTCCTACACGCTTCTTTCCCCTGTGTTCTTTGCCAGCATCGGTCTGAAAGTGGTCCTGCCTCAGATGAGCGCAACCATCATTCTCTTTTCCGTCCTGCTCGTCCTGTGGGCCGCTCTCTCCAAGGTCATCGGCTGCGGACTTGGCGCCAAGCTGTGCGGTTACACCAATCAGGAATCCCTGCGTATCGGCGTAGGCATGATTTCCCGTGGTGAGGTCGCCCTGATCGTAGCCAATAACGGCATTGCAGCCGGGCTGATGAAGGAGGAATTTTTCGGTCCTGTGGTACTGATGGTCATTGCCACCACCATTCTGACGCCTATCTTCCTGAAGCTGGTCTATCGCGGCAAGGAGAAGGATTACAGCGACCTGCAGGAAAGCACTCTGGTCAACCGCTACGAGGATGCCGAAGCATTCGACCTGGCTGCACAGGCCCTGCTGGAAGACCACGAGCGTCTGCTCCACGGCAGCAACGAAGACCACAAATCCTAATCGCTTCCCATATACAGCAAAGGAGACCTTTCCATGGAAAGGTCTCCTTTTTTCTTATCTGTTATCTGCTTCCCTGCTTTGGGCCAGGTCCGCATGGGTCAGGTCAACCAGCAGAATGGTCAGCGGGATCAGGGCTGCCCAAATGGCCCGCCCCTGGAAATACCTGCACAGGACGGTGGCCAGGATGCCGCCCACCACAAATACTGCAATCATTTCCAAATGGCAGTACATCCGTCTTCTGTCCTTTACGTCTCCGCTCCGGATGGCTTTGCAGCAGGCAATGCCCGTCTGCCGCAAATGGTTGGTACAAAAGGTGGTAGCCATGGGGATCCCCTGGGCTGCCCGGAAGGTGTTGTACTGCATGGAGCACATGAAATTGATGATAACCTGGGAGATTTGATAGGGTGCGTACTCCGGAATCAGGCCCAGTATCACCACGATCCCTATTTCAATGCCGATCAGCGCTGTTTCCCAATGGATGGGAAACTTCCATCTGGGCGAAGTGAATGCCATCTCCGTTAGAAATGCGCCCAAAAAATAGGCAGTCATGGGAATGAGATAGTACAAGGCTTTGCTCCAGTGTGCATCACCTACAGCCATGGCAAACAGCACAAAATTGGCCGTCTGTGCGTTGCAGAACACACCGCCCCGTATGCTGTAAGTAAATGCACCGTAAAAGCCGCTCACCGCCATTAGAGTGGAATAAACCCACCACCGCTCGCTCTCCCGGTACTGTCCATTATCATCATAAAGCTGCCGCCGGATCATACACGCGCCCCCATTCCATGCCATTTTACCGCCATCTCTCCCCCTTTGTCAAAGAGAAGCATCCGCCAGATGGAAGGTCCCGAAGCACGATGCAGCCCGCTTATTGTTTTTATGGAAAATTCAGTATCATTAAGATATCCTGCACAGGCATGTATCCTGTTTCCCGGAGAGAAGCAGAAAGGAGAACATCAGAATGAAAAAGCGTATTTTTTCATTGCTGCTGGCCTTCGGGCTGGCCCTAACCCTCATGCCCGCCGCTTCTGCGGCGGAATCCGACCTTATCGGCGTATACCAAGGGGACGGTCTCTATGTCACGATCCGTCCCTTTGCGGTCAAGACGCCGGGCTTCCAGTTTGAGTATGCCTGGTATAATGGCTTTCAGGGCGGCTATTTCCCGGTCAAGGGAGAGTACAGCACCAGACATGGTCAGGCTTACGGTCTGGTCGACACCAGCGGCAATGTGGTCACACAGAGCTGGTTCTTGGGCGGCATACCATCTTATAAGGTGGATAACGGCATCTTCAAATTCTGGGACGGCGAGGCCTCCACAAGGGAGAGCCCCGGTCTGCCCCTACCGTCTGAACGGCTTTACGGTTACAGAACTGTGGACGGGAATGTGATCGTCGAGCCCCAGTATTCCAGTTGCTATGACTTCTCCGACGGACGAGCCGTGGTGGTGGAGCGGAACCCGGCAGGAAATGCCACCATCGCCTACAAGATCATCGACACCACCGGCAAAACCGTTTTTCAGCTGAACGGTATGGACGGCTTTGAAAGCAAGGATCGCTATGACCTGGACAAACCCAATAAATGGGAGATCAGCTACCACGACGGCTGTCTCGACTATTACCGGCAGACCCCGGATAAAAAAGAGTATTACGGATTCCTGGACGTAAACGGGGACATTCTCTTTGAGGTGGACACGGAAAGCCAGTATGAATATTACGATTTTGCTCCGCTGGAACCCTGCGGCAGCGCGTTTGGCGATGGCCATGTGGTGTTCCGTGATTGGCGCAACATCACGGAAGAACAGCTCGCCTACAAAGAATATGAGCCGGCCTACGCGATCCTGGACAAATCCGGGAACGTCACCGGCACCTTTAGCGGAATGAAGCCTGTTGGCGATGCCACTTTCCACAGCGGGCTTCTGGTCGTAGAGGCGGAGATAAACAACTTTCCGGCCTACGGCGCGGTTGACACCACCGGCAAGCTGATATTCCCTCTGGGAAGCCTGAGCGTCTATCCTTTTTCGGATTGTGGATTGGGAATGTCCAAAGATGGAAACGTGATCGACACAAAGGGAAATGTGGTGATCCCCAGAGACCTGCCGTTGCCCGGCATAAATCGGTCGCCGGCTTTCCTGAGCGGCCATGGCTATGTATTCAGTGATGACGGTCTGGCTCTGGCGACCACCGGCACGCACTATGTACTGGAGGCCCACCAGGGCACCTATACCGGCAGCGCTCCCATTTTGTACAGAAGCAGCGGCACTACCCCCACCGATCCCGGTACCGACGCACCCTCCTCCTGGGCGGCAGAGCAGGTGAGCCAGGCCATTTCCGCCGGTATCGTACCCGATGCCCTCCAGTCCCAATACACCCAACCCACCACCCGAGCCCAGTTCTGCGCCCTGGCCGTGGAGCTGTACGAGACTGTCAAGGGCGCCGAGATCACCCAGCGCACCACCTTTACCGACACCACGGACGTCAATGTGCAGAAAATGGGAGCCCTGGGCATCGTGACCGGTGTGGGCGGCGGCAAATTCAACCCCGACGGCACCCTGACACGGGAGCAGGCCGCCACTATGCTCTCCCGTCTGGCTGAGGCTGTGGGCAAGCCTCTTCCCGCCCAGGCGCCTACCTTCGCCGACAATGCCTCCGTCTCCTCCTGGGCCTTCGACGCGGTGGGCCAGATGCAGGCCAGCGGCATCATGGGCGGCGTGGGCAGCAACACCTTCGCCCCCCAGAACAGTTACTCCAGGGAGCAGAGCATCATCACTATGCTCCGTTTGTATGATACCGTTAAATAAATTGACAGCAAAAAGATCCCGGTCCGATGGACCGGGATCTTTTACTCTTACTCTCTTGAATTAGCCGAAGTAACGCTTCAGCAGGCCCTCGAAAGCCTTGCCGTGGCGGGCCTCGTCGCGAGCCATCTCGTGGACGGTGTCGTGGATGGCGTCCAGGTTGTGCTCCTTGGCCATCTTAGCCAGCTCGAACTTGCCGGCGGTAGCGCCGTTCTCGGCGTCCACACGCATCTCCAGGTTCTTCTTGGTGGAGTCGGTCAGGACCTCGCCCAGCAGCTCGGCGAACTTGGCAGCGTGCTCGGCCTCCTCCAGAGCGGCCTTCTCCCAGTACAGGCCGATCTCAGGATAGCCCTCACGGTGAGCCACACGGCTCATGGCCAGGTACATACCAACCTCGGAGCACTCGCCCTGGAAGTTCTCACGCAGGCCCTGGATGATCTCCTCGGGAGCGCCCTTGGCCACGCCCACAACGTGCTCAGCAGCCCAGGTGCGGTCGCCGCCCTGGAGCACGAACTTCTCCTTGGGAGCCTTGCAGATGGGGCAGAAATCGGGAGCGGAATCTCCCTCGTGAACGTAACCGCAGACAGAGCAAACCCACTTTTTCATATTGATTGCCTCCTAAATTTCATTTTTTATTTCGTTTACTTGGTTTAGCGGAAGTGCTAATCAGTAATGATTATCATTTCTGTTATTAAGATAGCACAACTTAACTTTCCCGTCAAGTGTTTTTTTCATTTTCGAAAAACTTTTTTACCCATCCATGAGGGCGGCCAGTTCCTCGTAGGAATACAGGGCGTTGAGCACCTCCAGCATGGCATTGGGCGACAAGTGTTCCGGCAGGGAAAGCTGTTTCAGCAGAGCTTTTCGCTTCTCCCCAGCGCCGGGCCCGCCGGACAGGCCCAGAGTGAACAAATCCGCCTTGGTGATGGGCCGGCGGGGCGCCTGATCTGCCCCGCTGCCATCCAGGAAGGTGGCCCCCGCCCTGCGGAGCGCCTCCTCCAGCACAGCCGGACGCATGCCCTCTACCCCCAGCTTACCCTCTTTGCCGGGGGTGCGCTTGCGCCGCTCCTTGCCCAGAATATCGGGCACGTAGGCGTGCTTCACCCGGTCGGGCGGAATGCTGCCTTTTAGAAAATTGCGGATGACAAAGCCCGCCCCGTCGGGGTCGGTGAGGATGATCAGCCCACGCTCCTCCGCCAACCGGCGGAACAGGGCCAGCTTTTCCCCGTCCTTAAAAATCCCAAAGCCGGAGGTCTCCAAAATCACGGTGTCCACCAGCTGAGAGAGTGTGTTCTTATCGTAGCGGCCTTCCACCACGATGGCTTCCCGAATGCGCAGCACGTCAGTTCCACCCCAGGCAAGCGTAGCCCGCGTACCAACCGTCGCCCAGGTGCTCGGTGTACAGCACACCGGGCCGGGCGCTTCCCCGCCAGGGCACGCAGCGCACCTCGGTCAGCGTGTCCAGGGGCTTACTGGACAGCCAGGCAGCCGCCCGGCCGCCCCGGAGCACCAGCACCGCGGCTCCATCCTCCAGCCGGACAGCGTCCAGCTCCACGCCGTCCAGGGGCACCGGCCCCAAAGCGTCGGCGGCCAGCTCTCCATTTTTTGCGGCGTCACGCAGGGCCTCCAGCTCGTCCCGGCGAACACTGTGCAGGCGGTGTACCTCCCGGCGGATCTTCTCCACCTGCCCCTTCCGGCTGTTTCCGGTCAGATACCAGCCGGCAATTCCGGCAGCGGCCAGGGCCGCAGTTTTCACAACCGTAGATTTTTTCATATTAGGCTCCTTTCTTCACAGCCAGCTCCATAAGCAGGGCGATCAGCAGCTCCTCCCCATCGGCGCCGGTGGATTTCATGGCAAGGTCTGTCTCCCCGCAGCGGATCACCGCCCGGCGGCACCAGGGCAGGGAGAAGCGTTTGGCGGACTGCATCAGGCGCTCCGCCGGATAGGCCGAGCGCATGGACCACAGGTCCATCAGGTACTTTGTCCCCTTCCGTTGTTCCAGGGCCAGCCGTGCGGTATAGAGCTGCCGCAGCTGCTTGCCCAGCACGGAAAGGAGCTTGATAGGGGCCTCCTGCATATGGAGCAGATCCCCCAGCACCGCCGCCGCCTTGTCGAAGTCTCCGGCGGCGATGGCGTCGGTCATCTGGAACACCACCGCGTCCAGCTGGGGGGTGGCCACCGCGTCGATGTCCGCCCGGGTCACCCGCCGGTGGGAGGCGTAGGCCCCGATCTTCCCGATCTCGGAAATCAGGGTATTCATCAGGTCCCCGCAGAGGAAGATCAGATAGCGGGCATCCTCGGTACCGATGTCGTGATCCAGGGCCTTGAACCGCCGGGCGATCCAGTCCACCAGATCCCCCTGCTCCTGGCGGTTAAAGGCCACCACGCTGCCCTTTTCCTTCAAAAGTCCCGCCAGCTTGGTGCGGGCGTCAGCCTTGTACTCGATGAGGTCGTAGACAAACACCAGACATACATAGTCGGGCAGATCCTTCAGCACGGCCATCAGGCCGTCCTTGTCACCTTTATATAAATCGTAATCGTTGACCACAATCAGGGTCCGCTGGCTCATCATGGGCAGGCAATCTACCAGCTGGCCCAGGGTCTTGACGTCGAACTCCTTCCCGTTGATGGTATGCAGGTTGAACTCCTCCATACCGGCGGGCAGAAGCTTTTGCTTCATCTGCCCCAGGTAGTAGTCCCGGAGATAGGCCTCCTCCCCGTGGAAGACGTAGAGGCTGCCGATCTCCCCTGATTTGATCTGTTTCTTTAATAATTGGTAAGCCCCGTCGTCCGGCTTCTTTTTGGGCGGCATGGTGATCCTCCTTTATTGCGCGGTAAAGGTAACGGTTCCCAACCAGTCGGTGCGGTAGATCTCACACCCGGCGGCGGCCAGCCGCTCCAGCGTTTCAGGGGCGGGATGGCCGTATGTATTGTAGCCCACGGAGATGACCGCCAGCTCAGGCCGCACGGCCAGCAGCAGCTTCTCCGAGGTAGAGTATTTGGACCCGTGGTGACCTGCCACCAGCACCTCGATGTCCGGCAGGTCCCCGTATTTGATGAGGCGGCCCTCAATGACCTGATCCATGTCCCCGGTAATGAGGGCGTCGAATTCCCCGGCGGTGCACAGTACGCTGAGGCCCTCCTCGTTGGTCTCCCCGCCGCCCAATGGCGGGTAGACCGTGAGCGATCCATCCCCCAGGGTCAGGTCTGTCCGCTCCGTGAGCAGCAGCGTCTCCACACCCTTTTCCTCTGCCAGCCGCAGAATGTCCTGGCGCAGCGGGTTCTCCGCCTCCACATCGGGGAGCACCAGCAAGCCTATGTCCATCCGTCCCAGCAGACGGGCCATGCCGTTGGCGTGATCTTCATGATAGTGGGTAAGCACCACCACGTCGATGCCCGTCAGGCCCAGGCTCTGGAAGTAGTCCGCTGCCACATCTCCAGCGTCATCCATTCCGCTACCGCCGCAGTCTATCAGGGCAGAGGCACCCTGGGCATAAACAGCGGTGGACAGGCCCTGTCCCACATCCAGCACCGACACCGTCATCTGTCCGGAGGTATAGGTTCCCACGTGGAGAAGCAAAGCCCAGCACAGTGAGGCGGCGCTCAGTCCGAAGGGGAGCAGCAGCCCCTTCTTCTCTCTACGCAGAATCAGATAGACCAGCAGCAAGGCGTAGACCAGGCACAGCCAGGCCCTGATATAGACCGACCCGGCAGGCACCGCCGCAAAGGGGAAGGCGGCCAGGGCCGGCACCATCCACAGCAGGTAATATCCGGCCAGAGAGACCACCAGCCCCAGCAGAGCCGCCAGTCCAGGCAGGAGCAGGCCGATCACCGCCACAACCAGTCCGCCCAGGAACAGGTCGGACACCGCCCACAGGGTGAGCAGGTTGGCCAGAGGTGAGATGAGAGTGACTGTGTCAAAGTAGTACGCCGTCAGCGGTGTGGTAAACGCAATAGCGCCCAGCGTGACCGCCAGACTGGCAGTGACGAAGCGGAAAGCCATGCAGCCCAGCCTGAGCCAAAAGCCCTTGGGCTTGCGGGGCAGGATGCTCTGCCACCGCCGGCAGAGCGGCCCGGTAAACAAGTAGATGCCTGCCACCGCGGCAAAGGAGAGCTGGAGGGAAATGCTGGCCGCGGCATAGGGGTTCTGGATCAGCAGCAGCATCAGAATGGTACACAGAGAAGTTGCCCGGTCATCCTCCCGGTCCAGCAGCGGGGCCAGCAGCAGCATAGACTGCATGAACGCCGCCCGAAGTACCGACGGCGTGTTCCCCGCCGCCGCAGCAAAAAAGAACATCAGGACGATGCCCACTGCGGCGGACAACCGCCGTCTGCGGCCCAGCAGGACCGTTATGAGCCCGGCCAGGAACGAGACGTGGAGGCCGGACACCGCCACCACATGGGCAGTTCCCGTCCGGCGCAGGGCGGAATAGAAGTCCCCGTCCAGACCGGAGGTATCTCCGGTGGTCAGGGCAACGACCAGTGGGCCGACGGAATCGGGGAAACACGCCTTAGCGCTCTCCCGGAGCGCGTGAGATACATACACCGGCCAGTACCGCACCGGTACCCGGTCCGGGTGGGTCACCTCCGCCTCGCTCTTGGCGTAGGCCCGGAGGGTAATGCCCCTGGAATGGTAGTAGTCGCTCTTCTCCCCGGACATATGGTCCGCCAGTTCGAAAGAGACGGTTACCTTCACTTCATCCCCGGGACGCAGGTCTTCCGGCAGAGCTTCCATCCACAGGAGAGCCTTCAGCCACCCACCTTCTCCCTGCTGGAACCTGACTTCCGCCCAGCGGGAACCCGCTTCCGGCCAGTCCGTTACCTGCGCGGTAATGGCGCACTCCGTGCCGGACAGCAGCCGGGCAGGTGTATGGAACAAGGTAGTGTACACACCCGTCCACAGCAGGCCCGCCCCCAGGCCGAAGCCCAGCAGGAGCACTCTCAGCCGGCGGTCACCCTTCAGACAGAGGCCGGCCAGAGCCCCAGCCGCGCACAAAGCCCCCACCGGAAGGAGCACGCCCTCCGGCAGCAGATAGACCGCCAGAAACACCGCACCCGCATAGGAGCCGGCAAACCAGGCCAGCTTACGCACGGGGCGCGGGGTCGTCAGTCAGTCCCAGGATATAGTCCGTACTGGTGTGGTAAAGTTCCGCCAATTTCAGCACCGCCCACACCGGGATCTCACGAATACCTTTCTCATACCGGCGGTAGACCTCTAAATTCATATTCAGATAGTCCGCCACCCCACGTTGGGTCATGTCGTTGTCTGTACGCAAATCGGAAATACGGCGAAAATACATGGTATCACCCGAGCAAAATGCTACCATTCGGTAGCATGCCCGGCTCATTTTAACGCCATACGGCTTTATTTTAACAAAGGCCTATTCTCTTTGCAACCCCATGGAGGCGCGCCTCCGGCGGCACCGCTTTCTTTTCAAAGAAAGCGGCGGGAAAGAAAGGGTC
>CALWXT010000075.1 GCA_944385575.1 uncultured Flavonifractor sp.
CAGTCCATGGAGGTTCTGCAGATGGGCTCCCAGGAGCTTCTGGAATACATCGAGGAGGCCGTGCAGGAAAATCCGGTGCTTGAGCCGGAGCAGAACTATGACAAACAGGACGAGTTCTCCGTTCTGCAGCGAAAGCTGGAATGGCTGGAGTCCACCGACCCTCAGAACCGCTATTACCACCAGCAGGACTCCGAGGAAGAAAATGACCCGCTGAACAACTACGGCACCGTCCGGGACGATGACGAGAATCTCTATTACTACGTGCTCTCTCAGCTGAAGGTGCTGGATCTGGAGCCGGAGGTGATGGAGGCCGGGATCTTCCTGGTAGAGAGTCTGAACCAGAATGGCTGGCTGGATGAGCCGCTGGCCGATCTGGCCGCCGACCTGGGCTGCACCATGGAGATCATGGAGCAGGCACTGGCTGCGGTGCAGTCTCTGGAGCCTGCGGGCGTGGGTGCCCGGGATCTGTCCGAATGCCTGAAGCTGCAGCTGATCCGCCGCACACCGGTGGACGAGCTGGCGGTGCACATCGTGGAGGACTGGCTGGACGCCCTGTCCAAAAGCCGCTACGGGCTCATCGCCCGGGAGCTGAAGGTCACCCAGGAGGAGGTGCGGGCCTCCTGCGACCGCATCCGCAAGCTCAATCCCCGCCCCGGTACCGGCTTCGCCGCCCGGGAAAATCTCACCTACATCAACCCTGACATCATCGTAGTCAGCTTTCCGGATCATTTTGAACTGCTGACCAACGACTACTACTTCCCCACTCTGAACATCAGCGGGTACTATACGAAGCTGATGAAGGAGAGTGAGGATGACGGCGTCAAGGAATACCTGACAGGCAAGGTGCGGCAGGCCAAGTGGATGGTGAAGGCCATTGAACAGCGCCGCTCCACCCTGATGGCCTGCGCCGAGTGCATTCTGGAATTCCAGGAGGCCTTTTTCCGCAAGGGACCCGGTCACCTGGTGCCTCTGTCCCTGGCCGACGTGGCCGAGCGCATCGGCGTCCACGAGTCCACTGTCAGCCGGGCCACCAAGGACAAGTACATCCAGTGCTCCATGGGGGTCTACCCCCTGAGCTACTTCTTCTCCCGCAGCCTGGGCCCCGTTTCCGCCGGGGAGGATGCCGCCTCCCCCGACGCGGCCAAGGCCCTGCTCAAGAAGCTCATTGCCGGAGAGGATAAGAAGAAACCCCTGTCTGACCAGAAGCTGTGCCAGCTCATGGCCGCCCAGGGCTGCGTCCTCTCCCGGCGTACCGTGGCCAAGTACCGGGACGAGCTGCACATCCCCAGTACCACCGGCCGAAAACAGTATGAATGAGGGAGCGAAAAGACAACATGCAGTATAAGGCAGTCTTTTTTGACTTTGACTATACCCTGGGCGACGGTACCGAGGCCATCCTGGCCGGTTTCCAGCACGCCTTTTCCAAAATGGGCCTGCCCCAGCCGGACAGCGAGGCGGTGCGCCGCACGGTAGGCATGCCGCTGGAGGAAGAATATACCCTTCTCTCCGGAGACGCCAGTCCGGAAAACCGGGCTAAGTTCCGGGTGCTCTACACCGAAAAGGCCGGTCCCATGCAGGTAGAGACCGCCAGGCTGTGTGACGGCGCCCGGGAACTGCTGGACGCGCTGGGCCAGGCGGGCATCCCTGCCGGAGTAGTGAGCACCAAGAAGCAGGACACCCTGCTGGCCATTCTGGAGGCCAGAGGTGTGGCGGCCCTGTTCGCCTCCATCACCGGCGGCGACCTGGTAAAACATCCCAAGCCCGATCCGGAAGGGCTGCTGGCCGCCATCTCCGCCCAGGGCCTCGCCCCGGAGCAGGTGCTCTACTGCGGGGATACCATCATTGACGCCGAAACCGCCCAGCGGGCAGGCGCCCATTTCTGCGCCGTGCTCAACGGCACCACATCCGCTGCGGATTTTGCCGCCGCCGGATTCCCTATGGAGCACGTCGCTCCTGACCTGTGGGATCTGAAGGATTGGCTGGGGCTCAATTGAATCAAGCGTTAGGCCGCGCCGCGGAACATTCCGCGGCGCGGCCCTTTTTCTTTTGTAAAGTGGTATGGTTCGTGTAAAGCCGGGTATTCTTATGTCAAAAAGGGGCTTTACACAGTCTTTACAAAGGCTTGAAGGACAACTTTACAATTGCCGGATATACTGATAAGCGTTCCCGGAAATGAAGAAAACTATGCATGATTGGAGATCGAACAACATGAAAAAGAGAACTCTTGCCCTGATGCTCTCCGCCGCCCTGTGCGTCGGCCTGCTGGCCGGCTGCGGCAACAGCGGCGGCACCACCCAGACTCCCGCCGCCGGCACCGACAGCCCCGCCGCTGTGGAGTCCGAGGCTCCCGCCACTACCGAGCTGTCCGGCACCGTCAACACCAACGGCTCCACCTCTATGGAGAGCGTGATGGGTTATCTGACCGAGGGCTTTAAGGAAGTTCAGCCCGGCGTCACCATTAACTACACCGGTTCCGGTTCCGGCGCCGGCGTCACCGGCGCTCAGGACGGCACCTGCGACATCGGCCTGGCCTCCCGCGACCTGAAGGACGACGAGACCGGCGTGAAGCAGATCACCGTCGCCAAGGACGGCATCGCCATCATCGTCAACCCCGAGAACCCCGTGGCTGACCTGAGCCTGGAGCAGATCGCCGCTCTTGCTACCGGCGAGATCACCAACTGGTCCAAGGTGGGCGGCAACGACGGCCAGGTCGTGTTCATCGGCCGTGAGGCCGGTTCCGGCACCCGCGACGGCTTTGAGTCCATCACCGGCACCGAGGATGCCTGCAAGTACCAGAACGAGCTGACCTCCACCGGCGAAGTGATTGCCAACGTGGCTTCCAACCCCAACGCCATCGGCTACGCCTCCCTGTCCGCCGTGGACGAGACTGTGAAGGCCATCACCGTGGGCGGCGTGGCTCCCTCCGAGGAGACCGTTCTGGACGGCAGCTACGCCGTGCAGCGTAACTTCAACTTCATCATCAACGAGAGCGCTGAGCTCTCCGACGCTGCCAACGCCTTTATCGAGTGGGCTACCTCCGCTGAGGCTTCCGACCTGATCGCCGGCGCCGGCGCCGTGCCTGTGGCCTAACAACCTGACCTGATCCACTACGGAAAGTACCCCCTCGGGAGCGAGGGGGTACTCGCCATGATATGACCTATCCTACGAAAGGCCGGTAATCTGCCATGAAACAAACGCTCCGCCCGCTGGAGCTCATTATGAACCTGCTCTTTCTTTTCTGCGGGCTTATCGCCATCGTGTTCGTGCTGTTTATCAGCGTCTATCTGATCATCTCCGGTCTGCCTGCCATCAAGGAGATCGGCCTGGTAGACTTCCTGTTCGGCAAAGAGTGGGCCTCCACCGCTGCCGAGCCCAAGTTTGGCATTCTCCCCTTCATCCTCACCTCTATCTACGGCACCGCCGGCGCCATCGTGCTGGGCGTGCCGGTGGGCTTCATGACGGCGGTGTTCCTGGCCAAGGTGGCGCCCCCCAAGCTGGCCGCCGTGGTACGCCCCGCAGTGGACCTGCTGGCCGGCATCCCCTCGGTGGTGTACGGCCTTATCGGTATGATGGTGCTGGTGCCCGCCGTCCGGGAGCTGTTCAACCTGCCCGACGGCGCCAGCCTGTTCTGCGCCATCCTCGTGCTGGCCGTCATGATCCTGCCCTCCATCATCTCGGTGTCCGAGACCGCCCTGAAGGCGGTGCCCCGGGAGTATGAGGAGGCCTCCCTGGCCCTGGGTGCCACCCACATCGAGACCGTGTTCCGGGTGTCCGTCCCGGCGGCCTCCAGCGGCATCGCCGCTTCCATCGTGCTGGGCATCGGCCGTGCCATCGGCGAGGCCATGGCCATCATCATGGTGGCTGGCAACGTGGCCAACATGCCCGGGCTGTTCAAGTCCGTCCGCTTCCTCACCACCGCCGTGGCCAGCGAAATGGCCTACGCCTCCGGCCTCCAGCGGCAGGCCCTGTTCTCCATCGCCCTGGTGCTCTTTCTCTTCATCATGCTCATTAACGTAATCCTCAACACGCTTCTCAAACGGAAGAAGGGGTGATATACTGTGATTGAAATGCAGCCTCTCTCCGGAAAACGGAAGGCATACGACCGGGTACTCCGGTTCCTGCTCTACTTCTGCGCAATTCTGACCTGTGCCCTGCTGGTGTTCATCATTGGCTATATCTTTATCAAGGGCCTGCCCCATGTGACCTGGAACTTTCTCACCAGTGAGCCCAGCTTTATCAAGGACACCATCGGTATCCTGCCCAATATTCTCAATACCATCTACCTAGTGGTAATGACTCTCATCATCATCCTGCCCCTGGGCGTGGGCGCCGCCATCTATCTGACGGAGTACGCCACCAACCGGCGGTTCGTGGCCGCCATCGAGTTCGCCACCGAGACCCTCACCGGTATTCCCTCCATCATTTTCGGCCTGGTTGGCATGCTGTTCTTCTGTCAGCGGCTGGAGCTGCAGGCCTCCCTGCTGGCCGGTTCCCTTACTCTGGTGATCGTCACCATCCCCACCATCATCCGCACCACTCAGGAGTCCCTGAAAACCGTGCCCCAATCCTATCGGGAGGCGGCCCTGGGTCTGGGCGCCGGCAAGTGGCACATGATCCGCACGGTGGTGCTCCCCTCCTCGGTGGACGGCATCGTCACCGGCTGTATCCTGTCTGTCGGCCGCATCGTGGGCGAGTCTGCCGCCCTGCTGTTTACCGCCGGCATGGGCATGAGCCTGAACAACTACTTCTCTTCTGTGGGCAACTTTATCCACTCCTCCGGCGCCTCCCTCACCGTGGCCCTGTATGTGTACGCCCGGGAGCGTGCCGAGTTCGACGTTGCCTTCGCCATTGCCGCCATCCTGATGATCCTCACCCTGGTCATCAACCTCAGCGCCAAGCTGGTGGGCAAGAAATTAAAGAAAAAGTAAGGAGACCCCATTATGGATGAAAATATTATCCTGTCGGCCCGGGATCTCGACCTCTGGTACGGTCCCACCCAGGCCCTGAAAAGCGTCAGCGTAGATATCCCGGAAAAGCAGGTGACCGCCCTCATTGGCCCCTCCGGCTGCGGCAAGTCCACCTTCCTCAAAACTCTGGACCGGATGAATGACCTGGTGCCCGGCATCAAGATCACCGGCAGCGTGCAGTACCGGGGCATGGAGATCTACGACTCCAAGGTGGACGTGACCTGGCTGCGCAAGCAGATCGGCATGGTCTTCCAGAAGCCCAACCCCTTCCCCATGTCCATCTACGACAACGTGGCCTACGGCCCCCGTACCCACGGCATCAAGAACAAGAGCCGCCTGGACGACATCGTGGAAAAGTCCCTCCAGGGCGCTGCCATCTGGGACGAGGTAAAGGACCGGCTGAAGAAGTCCGCTCTGGGTCTGTCCGGCGGCCAGCAGCAGCGTCTGTGCATCGCCCGGGCCCTGGCAGTGGAGCCCGACATCCTGCTGATGGATGAGGCCACCTCCGCTCTGGACCCCATCTCCACCTCCAAGATCGAGGATCTGATCGCCGATCTGAAGGAGCAGTACACCATCGTGATCGTCACCCACAACATGCAGCAGGCCACCCGTGTGTCCGACAAGTGCGCCTTCTTCCTACTGGGCCAGCTCATTGAGTTTGGGGACACCACCCAGCTGTTCTCCATGCCCAAGGACAAGCGCACCGAGGATTATATTACCGGTAGATTCGGTTAACAGAGGAGTACGCCATGAGAAAAACCTTTGACGCCGAGCTCCAGGAGCTCAATTATGAAATGATCGACATGGCCGCCGCCGCGGAGGACGCCATCGACGTGGTGGTGGAGTCCCTGGCCTCCGACGACGATGCCGCCGCCAAGAGCGCTATGGAACTGACCAAGCATATGGACGAGATGGAGCGGGACATTGAAAACCGCTGCCTGCGGCTGCTTCTGCAGCAGCAGCCGGTGGCCCGTGACCTGCGCACCATTTCCGCCGCACTGAAGATGGTCACCGACCTGCAGCGCATCGGGGATCAGTGCTCCAACATCGCGGAGATCTCCCTGCTGCTCACCGGCCAGAAGCAGACCGCCGCCCTGGCTCACATCCGCACCATGAGCCAGAAGGCCGGCGTGATGGTAAAGCGGGCCATCTTCGCCTATGTCAACCGGGACACCGACGCCGCCAAGGCTGTCATCGCCCTGGACGATGAGATTGACGAGCTGTTCCGTACCATCAAGGCCGAGCTGGTGGAGCTCATCGTGGAGAGCCGCCAGGAGGCCGACCAGGCCATTGACCTGATCATCATTGCCAAGTACCTGGAGCGCATCGCGGATCACGCGGTGAACATCGCCCAGTGGGCCATTTTCTGCGTGACCGGGGAGATTTTGGGATAAGGAAGTGATACCATGTCCAAGTCCATCGCGGTGGTGGAGGACGACGAGAGCATCCGCGAGATGCTCCGCTACTATTTTCAATCGGTGGGCTATACCGTCCGGGCCTATGAGTCGGGGGAGGCGCTGTTTGAGGACGAGGGGCAGCCCCTGCCCCTGCTGTACATCCTGGACATCATGCTGCCCGGCATGGACGGGCTGGAGATCCTGCGCCGCCTCCGGGAGGGCCGGGAGACCTCCGAGGTGCCCGTCATCATGCTCACCGCCCGTTCCGCCGAGATGGATCGGGTCTCCGGCCTGGAAAACGGGGCGGATGACTACGTGGTCAAGCCTTTCGGCATCATGGAGCTCCAGGCACGGGTGAAGGCGGTGCTTCGCCGCACCCAGCGCCGGGGCGACCGGGTACTCACCTGCGGCGATCTGGAGATCGACCCTGCCGCCCGCGAAGTGCGCAAGGGCGGGCAGCTGGTGGAGCTCACCTTCAAGGAGTTTGAGCTGCTGCGGCTGCTGTGTACCCGCCGGGGCGTGGCCCTCACCCGGGACGAGATCCTCCAGGCGGTGTGGGACTACGACTACACCGGCGAGACCCGAACCGTGGACATGCACGTAAAGGCCCTGCGTCAGAAGCTGGGCGAGGATATCATCACCACGGTGCGGGGCGTGGGCTATAAAATTTCATAGCAGAGGGGAATCCAAATGAAGAAACGGATTATCGGCGCCACGCTGATCACCGTCGTGTGCGCCTTGCTCCTGTCCAACCTGGTGGGGGCGCTGATGTTCCGGAACCGGGAGATGGACGCCGCCCGGGACACCCTGCAAGAGCTGCTGGTTCTGATGGACGCCCAGAGCGCCGACACCGATCCCCAGGCTTTGGCTGAACAATTCAGCCAGGCGGCGCCGGGTAAGCGGCTCACCATTATCGACACTGACGGCACCGTGCTGGCCGACACGGAGGCCGATCCCGAGGGCCTGGAAGATCACAACAACCGCCCCGAGGTGGAGGAGGCCAACGCCACCGGCTGGGGTGAGGCGGTGCGCCATTCCGACACCATCGGCACCTCCATGCTCTATGTGGCCAAGAAATTTGCCGACGGCATGATCGGCCGGGCTTCCATGCCCCTGTCCTCCATCGACTCTCTGGTGGTGAGCAGCCTGTGGGGCTTCCTCATCGCCTCCGTGGTGGCCATTCTGCTGGCTCTGCTCCTGTCCCGCCGCACCGCCAACCGGGTGGTAGCCCCCCTCAGCGCCGTCAGCCAGGCGCTCCAGGGCGTTCTGGACGGCACCGGTACCCCCGGTCTGGAGGCCTATCAGTCCGACGATGAGCTGCGCCCCATCCTGCGCTACATCGACAAGCTGATGGAGCGGCTGGAGGGCTACATCCAGTCCATCACCGACGAGCGGGACAAGGTTTCCCTCATTCTGGACTGCATGGCCGAGGGCTTGATCCTGCTGGACGAAAACGGCAAGGTGCTGGCCATCAACCGGGCGGCCCGGAATATCTTCGGCTTCCCCGAGGGGGAGGAGGACGACGGCGCCCTGCTGCTCACCCGCAGCCGGCGTCTGCGTGAGGCCATCCGGGATTGCCAGGAAAAGCACAGCTCCGTGCTGCTGGACGTGGACGCCCTGACGGAGGACGCCCGCTCCCTGAGGATGTTCGTCTCCCCCGTGGCTGGCCGCCAGTACGAGGGCCAGGCTGTGGGCACCTCCATCCTCATCTCCGACGTCACCGAGCTGAAAAAGGCGGAGGGCATCCGCAGCGAGTTTACCGCCAACGTGTCCCATGAGCTGAAGACCCCGCTGACCAGCATCAAGGGCTTTACCGATATGCTGTCCGGCGGCATGGTGGCCTCCCCCGAGGACCAGAAGCGCTTCATCACCATGATCGGGGTGGAGGTGGACCGGCTCATCGACCTGATCAACGATATTCTCAAGCTCTCCGAGCTGGAGGGGGCGGCTATCGACCAGTGCAGCGAGCGCTCCGACGTGCTGGAGGTAGCAAAGGACACAGCAGCACTCCTCACCCCTGCCGCCCAGGAGGCCGGGGTCACTCTGTCGGTGTCCGGCCTGTCCGCCGAGGTGGCAGTACCCCAGAGCCGCCTGAAAGAGCTGCTGCTCAACCTGATGAGCAACGGCGTCAAGTATACCGAAAAGGGCGGCAAGGTGGACACCACCGTCCGGCTGAAGGCCAATCAGGTGGTCATCGCCGTCCAGGACAACGGCATCGGCATCCCGCCGGAAGCCCAGAGCCGGGTCTTTGAGCGGTTCTACCGGGTAGACAAGGGCCGCGCCCGTAAAAACGGCGGCACCGGCCTGGGTCTGGCCATCGTCAAGCACATTACGCAGCTCTACGGCGGCACAGTGTCGCTGGAGAGCGAGGTGGGCAAAGGCTCCACCTTTACTGTAACGCTCCCCCTGGCACGGTAACGCCGGGAACCTGAAAAGAGAGGGCATTTGCCCTCTCTTTTCCCGTTTTGTTACCAAATCAGGTTGATTACCCGGCTAATCAGATGATATTATAGAAAAAAGCTGGGGTGATCAGCTTGAAAAAACGCATCATCTGCATTGCGGTGGTTTTGGTTGTCTGCGCCGCATTCTTCTGGCTGGCCTGGCCCCGCATCTATCTGAAAATCGCCCGGCCCGATGTTTTGTGTGACATGGGCGCGGAGGCACTGGATGAAGGCCGCGCAGAGGACGCCATCAGCAGCTATCAGGCCGCTATCCAGCACGCCCAGGCCAATCCGATCCGGGCGGACGAAAATTTTATCCAGACCTGCTATGTGAGGATCGCGTCTCTGTACGCCGCCATGGGGCAGTTGGAGCAGGGACAGGCGGTTCTCGACCAAGGCTATGCGGCCACCGGAGACCCCGACCTCCAGGACGATACCCTTTTTGAAAACAGGCTGATCCTGAACGGTGCCTGCCTCACCGACCTGTCACCCCTGGCCAGCGGGGACTGGGACCACCTGGAATCCCTTTTTATCAGTTATGGGTACAATATCTCCGACTACTCCCCCATCACGGCCTTGCCCAATCTGGAAGAATTGAGGCTGGCAGACTGCGGGTTGACCGACCTCTCCTTTCTGGAGGGGAGCGACGGTTTTTACCGTATGGTTTTCGTGGGAAACGATATCACTGACCTTACGGCTCTGCGCAGCGCGGACAATCTGCGGGAACTGCATCTGGGCTATAACCTCAATCTGAAGTCTCTGGACGGGTTGGAAACCCTCTCCGGATTGGAGCGGCTCTACATCGGCTATACCAGCGTGACGGATCTGGAGCCCCTGCGGGGCTGCCGGAATCTCCGGCGCCTGGAATTGACCTATCTGGACATCGACGATTACAGTCCTATCCAGGATTGCCCCATTGAGATGCTGGATGTCCACCGCATTCCCCAGGAAGACGTGGAGCTGCTGCGTGAGATGTTTCCTGACGCCATCATATACGCATCTACCTGAAAGAAGGACAGCTGATCGATCAGCTGTCCTTTTTGTTTTCCCTGCCGCTCTCTATCAATATCATCCATAAAAAAATCCACTGTTTTGTTGTACTTGCAACATACTTGCTTCCTCCGGCAGTGTATACTCTCCCCAGAAAGTCAGAAACCACCCCGCTCAGGAGGAAATCCATATGGAAAACAAGATGTTCTGCTATCAGTGTCAGGAGACCGCCGGCTGTGCCGGCTGCACCCAGGCCGGCGTCTGCGGCAAAAAGCCGGACGTGGCCGCTATGCAGGATCTGCTGGTCTATGTGACAAAAGGTCTGTCCGCCGTGACCACTCAGCTGCGGGCTGAGGGCAAGGAGGTGGCCCACGGGGTCAACCACCTCATTACCCTCAACCTGTTTGTCACCATCACCAACGCCAACTTTGATAAGGACGCCATTATGGCCCGCATCCGCACCACGCTGGACACCAGGCAGGCCCTGCTGGCCCAGGTGGAGGGGCGGGGCAAGCTGCCCCAGGCTGCTCTGTGGGATGGTTCCGGCAGCTGGGAGGAGAAGGCCGCCCAGGTGGGCGTGCTGTCCACCAAGGACGAAGATATCCGCTCCCTGCGGGAGCTTATTACCTACGGTCTGAAGGGGCTGTCCGCCTATTCCAAGCATGCCAATGCCCTGCTGAAGGACGATCCTGAGGTGGACGCCTTCCTGCAAAAGGCTCTGGCCGCTACTCTGGACGACAGCCTGACCGTGAACGACCTGATCGCCCTCACCATGGAGGTGGGCAAATACGGCGTCAGCGGCATGGCCCTGCTGGACAGCGCCAACACCGGTGCCTACGGCAATCCCGAAGTCACCCGTGTCAACATCGGCGTGGGCAAAAATCCCGGCATTCTGGTGTCCGGCCACGACCTGCGGGACCTGGAGCTGCTGCTGGAGCAGACTCAGGGCACCGGTGTGGACGTGTACACCCACAGTGAAATGCTCCCCGCCCACTACTACCCCGCCTTCAAGAAGTTCCCCAATTTTGTGGGCAATTACGGCAACGCCTGGTGGAAGCAGAAGGAGGAATTTGAGTCCTTTAACGGTCCCATCCTCATGACCACCAACTGCATCGTGCCCCCCAAGGACAGCTATAAGGACCGGCTGTACACCACC
>CALWXT010000076.1 GCA_944385575.1 uncultured Flavonifractor sp.
CAGGGCTGGTACTGGTATCAGGACCGCTCCCCGGCCGGACACAGCCGGGAATTTCCCCTCAACTGCACCATCGCCATATACGATCCCCAGAGCTGCCAGCTGGCCTATTTTGAACTGGACACATAATTATGTGAGATTGTATCATAGCTATCTTTCTTTTCACACATTGCTGCGCTATAATAGGAGCCATGAAACCAACCGCAAGGAGGGCTTGCCATGCGCAGCGATAACGTGACCAAAGGGGTGGAGCGTGCCCCCAACCGCTCCCTGTTTTACGCTCTGGGCTATACCAAGGAGGAGCTGGAGCGCCCCCTCATCGGAGTAGTGTGCTCCTATAATGAGATCGTACCCGGCCATATGAACCTGGACAAGATCGCAGAGGCGGTCAAGGCCGGCGTCCGGGCCGCCGGAGGAACTCCGGTGGAGTTCCCTGCCATCGCCGTGTGCGACGGCATCGCCATGGGCCACATCGGCATGAAGTATTCCCTGGTGACCCGTGACCTGATCGCCGACTCCACCGAGGCCATGGCTCTGGCCCACCAGTTTGACGGTCTGGTGATGATCCCCAACTGCGACAAGAACGTGCCCGGCCTGCTGATGGCCGCCGCCCGGGTAAATATCCCCACCATCTTCTGCTCCGGCGGACCCATGCTGGCCGGCCGGCTCAATGACGGCCGCCGCTCCTGCCTGAGCCACATGTTTGAGGCGGTAGGCGCCTACAAGGCGGGCAAGCTGGATGAAGCCGGTGTGGAGGACTATGAGAACAACGCCTGTCCCACCTGCGGCTCCTGCTCCGGCATGTACACCGCCAACTCCATGAACTGCCTCACCGAGGCCATCGGCATGGGCCTGCGGGGCAACGGCACCATCCCCGCCGTGTGGTCCGCCCGGCTGCGGCTGGCCAAGCACGCCGGCATGCAGATCATGGAGCTGGTGAAGAACAACATCCGCCCCCGTGACATCATGACCGAGGCCGCCTTCCATAACGCCGAGACGGTGGACATGGCCCTGGGCTGCTCCACCAACACCATGCTCCACCTGCCCGCCATCGCCCATGAGTGCGGCATTGAGCTGGATCTGGACATGTCCAACGAAATCTCCGCCAAGACCCCCAACCTCTGCCACCTGGCTCCGGCCGGCGATACTTACATGGAGGATCTGGAGGGCGCCGGCGGCGTATACGCCGTGATGAAGGAACTGACCAAGAAGGGCCTGCTGGACACCAGCGTGCTGACCTGCACCGGCAAGACCCTGGAGGAAAACCTGGAGGGCGTGGTCAACCGCAACCCCGAGCTCATCCGGCCCATCGAGAACCCCTACTCCGCCGACGGCGGCATCGCTGTACTCAAGGGCAACCTGGCTCCCGAGGGCTGCGTGGTGAAGCGCTCCGCCGTGGCTCCCGAGATGATGACCCACACCGGCCCCGCCCGGGTATTCGACTGCGAGGATGATGCCATTGCCGCCATCTATGAGGGCAAGATCGTCTCCGGCGACGTGGTAGTCATCCGGTATGAGGGCCCCAAGGGGGGCCCCGGCATGCGGGAGATGCTCAACCCCACCTCCGCCATCTGCGGCATGGGCCTGGGCGAGTCGGTGGCTCTCATCACCGACGGCCGGTTCTCCGGCGCCACCCGTGGCGCCTCCATCGGCCACGTCTGCCCCGAGGCCGCCCAGGGCGGTCCTATCGCCTTCGTGGAGGAGGGGGACATCATCTCCATTGATATCCCCAACTGTTCCATCACGCTCAACGTGGACGAGTCCACCCTGGCCGCCCGTAAAGCAAAATGGGTATGCCCCCAGCCCAAGGTTCAGACCGGCTATCTGGCCCGGTACGCCAAGCTGGTCACCTCTGCTGCAAGGGGCGCCGTTCTGGAATAAGGCAAACAAAAAACACCGGCCTGCCGCAGATGCGACAGGCCGGTGTTTTTCATGTTCAGAACCTGGGAGCGTTGTTGTCATCCTGGTAGAAGCTCTGATATCCGCCGGAGGCAGGCGCCTCGGGGAACGCGCCGTACACCACCCAGTGGTAGAAGTTAGCCTCGCTGGCCCAGCAATAGGGGGACACCCACAGGCTCAGAATACCCAGGGTAAAAGCAGAGAGGACCCACCAGCCCAGGAAGGACAGGTCCATCACAAACAGCTCGCCCTTATGTCCCCGCATAGCCTGCTTGCTGGCCGTGATGGAGGCCAGCGCCCCCATGTCCGGATTATCCAGCAGGAAGTAAGTAGCCAGGCGGTAGCGGTAGGAGACGATCAGCTCCACCACCGCGCCGCAGATCACCAGTAGGACGCCCAGGAATACTAGGCCGTAAGAATCCGCAAGCGCCCCGATGATGATTACCACAACACCGGGCAGAGTGGCTGCCAGCCCCCACAGGGTGGTAAACAGGCTGGTCAGGAAGCTGACCAGCAGGGCCTTTCCCAAATGGGCAAAGCCTTCCAGCAGCGTGCGGTAGCCCGGCCCTGTCCGGCGGGCCAGCCCCAGGGCATAGGCGGTATAGCCGAACATCATCACCCACTGATAGAGGGTAATCAGCAGCTCCATCAGCAGATAGATGCCCACCAGCCGGACCGTAAAGAGGTTACGGTAAATATCCTGGATATTCTCCCCGTCAACCAGGTACAAATACGCCAGAGAAAAAGGGTTGGTCACGAAATACATAATGGCGTAGGTCAACACGCCCGTCAACAGGATATAGACCAATGTCACCAGCATGGGGTGGGGATAGGCCCCCCGCATGGCCAGCCTGGCCCGGTATTTTGCCTCCGGCCGGTTAAATCCCATAGTAATCCCTCACAATCTCAAGTTCGTGAGGGTATCATACCACATCACTGGGCGCTTTGCAAGCTGGGGAGCGACACCCGGAAGCACACCCCTTCCTCGCGGTTGGACACCGAGCAGTTCCCCCCGTGGGCCTCCACCGCAGCTTTCACCAGCGCCAGTCCCAGGCCGGTGCCGCCGGTGTCCCGGCTGCGGCTGGCGTCGCCCCGGTAGAAGGGCTCCCAAATCCGGGACAGGTCGTTCTCCGGGATGGGCTCGCCGTCGTTATCCACCGTCAGCACCACGCCTCCCTCCTCCCCGGTCAGGGACACGGAAACGGTGCCGCCGGGCGCACAGTGGCGTAAAGCGTTGGAGGCCAGGTTGCTCACCGCCATCTCCAGCCGGGCCCGATCTCCCTCCGTCCAGCGCTCATCCAGATCCAGTTTCAGACCGATACACTTTCTTTCCAGAGGAAGGGCCAGCCGGTCAAAAACACCCCGTACCAGCTTGGACAGTTCCACCGGCTCCCGCGCCAGAGCCTCCCCCTGTTCCAGCCGGGACAGATCCAGCAGGGCGGCGGTGAGGGCGGCCATCCGGTCGGTCTCAGCGAGCACTACGTCCAGGTATTCCTCCCGTTTGGCCGGGGCGATGTCCTCCTGCAGCGCCTCGGCATGGGCCCGCAGGATGGCCAGAGGCGTTTTCAGCTCATGGGCCGCCGCCCGGGTAAAGGCCCGCTCCCGGCGGATCTGTTCCCTCATCTGCTCCTGTCCCGCGTTGACGGCTTCTGCCAGGGTATTCAGTTCCTTGATGGGGCCATCCTGGGGACAAGGCTCTCCCCGCCCGGCAAGGGCACTCAGGTTCTCTACCGGCCCGGTCACCCGGCGGGAGAGGTAACCGGACAGCACCAGCAGTACCACCGCCGCAAACAGGAAGGTACCCAGATACAACCCCCGGTTCTGCCGCATGGCCTCGGCTCCCATGTCAAACTCACAGGCCACAAAGCGCAGCGTGACCCCGTCGCCCTCCCGAGTGCCTATATAGCTGCCCGTCGGCTCATGCGCCACCGCCGCATCCAGGACGGCGTGGGAGGCGTGATAATTGGAAAGCCGCAGATCCATGTCTACCGTCCCGGCGTTGGCGTTGGAGTCTGGCAGCAGCAGGCTTTTCAGTCTGAAATAGGCCAAGTCCACCGTAACAGGATTCTCCCCCTGGGTGCTGGTCTCCACCATGGTCTCAGCAGTGCCATCCGGGTGGATGATCTGAATGCGCTGCACCTGGATAGAGTTACCCTCCCCTTTCAGGCCGGTGACCCGGGCAAAGGTACCATCGGCATCTGCCACTCCACCCCGATCCGGGTCGGTGGGATAAAGGGCATAGTCCCAGTGGCCGCCACTCCGATGGTCAACAATCCAGCGGGCCAACGCTTTTTGTCCTTCATCATCCAGACCGCTGTCCAGTTCCAAATACCAGCGATCCCCCATATCCACGCCATACTCGTGGCCGTAGCCCCAGGCGATCTGATTGCGCAGTTCCCGTCCGGTGCTGTCCCGCACCACCAACGCCAGAACAGCCTCGCTGTCTATCCAGCCAACGCCCTGGCTGCTCATGTTCTGCTGCAAAATGTCGGCCGCCTCCGCCCCCAGGCCCTTGGCCAGGTTCTTCTGGTAATATCCCCACTGTTCCTCCAGCGCTTCCCGGGCCAGGGTCATGTACAGGTTGCGTTTTACTTTGATAGACTCCTGATCCGCGGCAGTGAGCATATACATGGTACCCAGCCACAGCAGGAAAAAGGTCACCGCCAGCGGAACGGCCAGCCGCCAGCGCAGACGCAGAGTCTTGGGTTGTTTCATACACTCCCCTCCTCCAACCGGTAGCCTGCCTTGAACACGGTCCCGATCTGCTTCCCCGCCGGGCCCAGGGCGGCACGCAGGCTCTTGATGCGCACGTCCACCGCCCGCTCGCCGCCATCAAAGTCGATGCCCCACACCTTATCCAGCAGCTGCTCACGGCTGAGCACCTGGCCTTTGTTGCGCATGAGGCAGAGCAGCAGGGCGTACTCCCGGGGGGACAGTTCCACTTCCGTTCCCGCCACGGTACAGCGGCGGCGGCCAGGCTCCAGGGTAATGGCCCCGCAGGTGAGCCTCTCCCCTCCCTCGCCCCGGCTGCGGCGAATCACCGCCTGGGTCTTGGCCAGCAGCACCGCAAGGGAGAACGGTTTCGTGATATAGTCGTCCGCCCCCAGCTCGTAGCCCCGGAGCATGTCCCGCTCCTCCCCCAGGGCGGTGAGGAACAGGATGGGCACCCGGCTGTGCTCCCGCACCACCCGGCACACCGTAAAGCCGTCGGCCTCCGGCATGAGCACATCCAGCAGTACCGCGTCGTAATCATGTGTCCGCAGCAGCTCCATAGCCTCCGCCCCGTCCTTCGCCAGATCGCAGATCACCCCATGGGCCCCGAAATAGTCCCGGACGATACTCCGCATCCGCTCCTCATCCTCGGCCAGCAGCACCTGTTCTTCCATGGTCCTTCCCTCCTTTCGCCCTTAGAATAGCACCCGGTTGTGTCGGTTTGATGTCGCCGATAAAAAAACGTCCCGGAGAGATTCTCCGGGACGTATGCAATACTGTTACCGACGTCCGGCGCCGCCGCCGCGGAAGCCGCCGCCTCCACGGAAACCGCCTCCGCCTCCGCGGAAACCACCACCGCCGCGGAAGGAACCTCCGCTGCGGAAGGAGCTGCCGCCGCGTCCGGCGCCGCCCCCACGGAAAGCTCCGCCGCCCATGGGCGGGCGGGGTCCTCTGGGAGGTCTGGGCGGACGGGGACGGTGCGGCCGCCCGAAGATGAAGGGCCGGTAAATATAGGGCGGAGGGGGCATGCCGGGCATCATGTACCGCCGGCGATAGCGGCGGTAGCGCCAACCATCACCCAGGAGTGCCAGAATCACAACCAGCACGATCAGGGTACCAAAGCCAAACGAGAAGAACGGCCCCACATAGCCGTAGATGTAGTCATTCTCTGCCTCGGGGTAATAGAAGTCCTGCCCCCCGCCACCGGTGCTGCCGGCGTAATAGCTCTCATACCACCCGTAAATGGCGTCAAAGAAATCCCGGGTGGCCTGGTCATACTCCCCAGCGTCGTAGCCATCATAGAAATACTGCTCCAGGTAGCGCTCCACCTGGGAGGCGGGGAGGGCGTCTTCCAGACCGGCGCCGGTCATGGCCCACACCTTGTTCTCCCCCACGGCGTACACCAGCAGAAAGCCGTTGTTCCGCTCCACATCACCGATGCCGCCCCAGTTCTCCGCAACCTGCATGGCATAGTCGGCGGAATCCATGCCGTCCATGAAGTCCACCGTCACCACCACGATCTGGCCGCCGGTGGAGTCGAACAGGGTCTGGTTCTTGTCAATGATGTGCTGCTCGGTGTCGGCGCTGAGCACATCGGCATAGTCCGCCACGTAAAAGGCATCGGTAGGCTCCGCCACCGCCCCGGCGGTGACGGACAGAAGCCCCAGCGCCAAAGTCAGGCAGAGCAGCACGCTCCAAAATCTCTGTTTCATACTTGCTCTCCTATGCAAAAAGCTCCGCGGGAGCCACAAAGGTCAGTTTAGACAGGATGTTGGCCGGAAAGGCCCCCAGCACCTTGCTGTTGAACTGCTCCGCCGCGGCATTGTAGCCATCCCGGGCAATGGTGTCTGCTTCGGAAGCCAGGTCGGTGCGGAAGCCCTGAATATATTCCCTGTCCTTGTCGGTGAGATCACATTCCTCCAGCTCGTCCAGTACAGCAGCCGCCTCCTCCTGAAGCCGGGTGTAGGCAGTATAACCGTTGGAGATGCCGTGCCAGTCGGACAGCATGTTCCGGCTTCCCTCCAGTGCCGCCATCTGGCTCTCCTCCAGGTAGCGCTCCCCCACCGTCAGCACATTGGCGGTGATGTCCAGACAGTCTTGTAAATCCCCGGCGATGGGTGCAAACTGCTCCTCCACCTTGCCCCGCTCGCTCACCAGGGAGCGGCGGGAGCCCAGCAGCACCGACAGCACGATGACCACCGCCAGCACCACCATACCGCCGGTATAGCTTTTGAGGAATTTCATGGCTTAGCCCCGCAGCTCCAGCAGCTTCTGCTTCAGCTCGCCCTCGATGCGGCCCAGCTCCACTTCGGCCTCACGCCGCTTCTGGGCGCCCTCCTGCTGGATCTTCATGACCTCGTCCAGGGTGGAGATAAGCTGCTGGTTGGTGTGCTGGAGGGTCTGGATATCCACCACGCTCCGCTCGGCCTCCCTGGCGGTCTCGATGGTGCCCATCTTCAGCATGTCGGCGTTCTTTTGCAGCAGCTCGTTGGTCATGTTGGTCACCGCGCTCTGGGCGGCGGTGGCCTGACGGGAGTGCTCCAGGCCCAGGGCCAGCACCATCTGGCTTTTCCACAGGGGGATGGTATTCACCAGGGAGGACTGGATCTTCTCCAGCATCAGGGCATCGTTGTTCTGGATCAGCCGGGTCTGGGGACCCATCTGAATGGAGATCATCCGGGTCAGCTCCAAGTCGTGGATCTTCTTCTCGAACCGGGAGCACATGTTGGCCAGGTCGTTGTAGGCCTGGGCGTCCTCCTGGGCGCCGGACTGGGCCGCCTTCTGCCGCAGCTGCTCCAGCTCGCCGGTGCGCACCTGCTCCAGGCGCTTCTTGCCGGCCAGGATATACATGGTCAGCTCTTTGTAATACTTGGTGTTGAGCTCATACATCTGGTCCAGCATGGCGATATCCTTCATCAGGGTCACCTGATGGCCCTCCAGGACGGCCACGATCTTATCCACGTTGGCCTCCGCCTTGGAGTAGGACGCCTTCATGGCCTCCAGCTCGTTGCGCTTCTTCTTGAAGAAGCCGAAAATGCCCTTCTCGTCCTCGTCCTTGCCGAAGCCCTTCAGCTCGATCACCAGGGAGGACAGGGCCTGGCCCACCTCGCCCAGATCCTTGGTGCGCACGGAATTGAGGGTACTCTCGGAGAAGCCGGCGATGTTCTTCTGGGCCGCCGCACCGTACTGAAGCACCACGTTGGAGTCGGTAATGTCGATCTTCTGGGCAAAGTCGTCCACCATCTTCCGCTCCGCCTCGGTCAGCTGGCTCTCGTCCAGCTTTACCGCGTTGGCCTCCCGCTGCTGCTCCGCGGCGGCGGCATCAGGGGTAAGGGTAAGGTTGGGCGCCTCCGGAGCCTTGGCCTCAGCGGCGGCTGCGCCGCCCAGGTCAGGAGTCAGGGTCAGTTCGGGGGTGAAATCAGTTTTATCAGTCATGGTCGCTCGCTCCTTACTTTATTCAACTTGTCCCAGCTGGGTGCCGCCCAGCCCTTCCCGGGCCAGCATCTGTTCCAGCACAGTGATATCCGTAGAAATATCCAGCGCTTCATTGGCAAACAGGGCGTCCAGCTGTTTATCAAACGCTGTGCAGATCTGATCCAGCATAGCCTCGATCTTGCCCATGGTGCCGTCAATGTTGGCGCCCTCCACGCCCGCCTGGTCCATCCGGTCATAGGCGTTGAGCAGCTTCAGGGTGGTGGGCAGATAGTAATTGAGGAACCGCCGGATCTGGGGCAGCTTGTCTCGGTCCCGGTCCACCAGGTCAAAGATCTTGCCGGTAACCTCCTCCATATGGGCGATCTGGGCAGAGATCTTCTCATCCTCAATGTTGTCGTTGAGCCGCCGCAGCTCGGAGATTGCCCGTTCCCGTTCCAGGCGCAGGGGGTCCTCCGTCTTTGGTTCCTCAGCCGGCGGCTCCTCGTCCGCCACAATGAGTACCCTGTCAGGGAACAGCTTCCGCCCCAGCAGCCAGGCCGCCACGGAGCAAACCGCCGCCAGTACAAAGTGCCACCAGGCGTACATGGGCGCGAAAATGGCCCACAATATCCATACCGCCGCTGCCAGGTAGAGAGGTGCGGGAGATTTTTTTATGAGCTTTGCCATTGGCAGATCCTCCAAAAATGTTGCTCGAACCCATTGTACCTTTCCCCCCTCCCGGTGTCAAGAACACGTTGACTTTACACAGAAAACTCATTATTATTAAGGGTAAGTACCGATTTAAAGAGAGGAAGTCTGCCCATGCTCACCCTGAAGGAGTTCAAAGAGGCCCGCAGCGTGCTGTCCGGCGTCATCCGGGACACCAGTCTGCTGTACAGCCCCGCCTTTTCCAAGGCCACCGGCAACCACGTATACATCAAGCCGGAAAACATGCAGGTCACCGGCGCCTACAAGATCCGGGGCGCTTACTATAAGATCAGCACCCTCTCTGACGAGGAGAAGTCCAGAGGTCTGGTCACCGCCTCCGCCGGCAACCACGCCCAGGGTGTGGCCTATGCCGCCCAGCAGGCCGGGGTGTCCGCCACCATCGTCATGCCCACCACCACCCCGTTGGTGAAGGTGAACAATACCAAGGATTACGGCGCCAAGGTCGTGCTCCACGGGGAGACCTTTGACGACGCTGCCGAGCTGGCCGCCAAGCTGTCGGAGGAGGAAGGGCTGACCTATGTCCACCCCTTCAATGACCCGGCCATCGCCACCGGCCAGGGCACCATCTCCTATGAGATCTTCCAGGACCTGCCCGACGTGGACGTGATCCTGGTGCCCATCGGCGGCGGTGGACTGGCCACCGGCGTGTCCACTCTGGCCAAGCTGCTCAATCCCAACGTCACCGTCATCGGTGTGGAGCCCACCGGCGCGGCCTCCATGAAGGCCAGTCTGGAAGCCGGACACATCGTTACCCTGGACAAGGTGGAGACCATTGCCGACGGCGTGGCGGTAAAGACCCCCGGCGATCAGATTTTCCCCTATATCCAGAAAAATATCGACGACATCATCACCATCAACGATGATGAGCTGGTGGACGCCTTCCTGGACATGATGGAAAAGCACAAGATGATCGTGGAGAACGCCGGCCTGCTGCCCATGGCCGCCCTGAGCCACCTGAAGTGCAAGGGCAAAAACGTGGTGCCTGTCCTCTCCGGCGGCAACATGGACGTGATCACCGTGGCCAGCCTGGTGCAGCACGGGCTCATCAACCGAGGCCGCGTATTCACCTTCTCGGTGCAGCTGCCCGACCGCCCCGGCGAGCTGCTGCGGGTGGCCCAGATTGTGGCCGGTGCCAACGGCAACATCATCAAGCTGGAGCACAACCAGTTCGTCAACATCAACCGCCAGAGCGGCGTGGAGCTGCGGGTGACCCTGGAGGCCTTCGGCCACACCCACAAGCGGGCCATTCTGGACGCCATGTGCGCCGCCGGGTACCAGGCCCGGGAGTGCCACACCAACGACTTCTACAACTGAGAAACCACTGTGTCCGGGGAAGCGGCTGCTCCCCCGGACACTATATGATGCGGCGCGCGGTTCCGGGGCATGGGCCGCCGGGCCGGCAGCCCGTGGGCGCAGAGGGAGGACCGGCGGGGCCCCGGGCGACGTCCGCTTGACGTATCTTATGTAGCGGGGCGTCCCTTTGCCCCCCGCCCGAATCGGGCATGACCGCCTGTCCTCTCAGTCTCTTTCCAAAAAAACTGTGTCTGGAGTGGTAACGATGATCAAGATCGCCCCTTCCATCCTCTCTGCTGATTTTGCAAATTTGGCACATGACATCAAGCGGGTGTCCACCGCCGACTGGCTCCATGTGGACGTAATGGACGGCTGCTTTGTGCCCAACATCTCCATCGGCGTGCCGGTGGTGCAGTCTATCCGCAAGTGCACCGACATGTTCCTGGACGTCCACCTGATGATCGACAAGCCGGTACGCTATATCGAGGCTTTCGCCAAGGCGGGCGCCGATCTGTTGAGCGTCCATTTGGAAGCCGACCACCCCACCCGCATTGCCGAGGCGCTGCGTCTGATGGATGAATGCGGCGTTCAGAAGGCAGTGGCACTCCGGCCCATTACCGCCGCCAATGCTGTGCTGCCCTATCTGGAGGATCTGGACATGGTTCTGGTGATGACGGTGGA
>CALWXT010000077.1 GCA_944385575.1 uncultured Flavonifractor sp.
TCACATCGTGTTCCTTGCCTCTGAAAACATTGATTTTACTGGACTATCTCATGTTTTCTTATTAGGAGGCGGGGGACGCCGTCTCCTTTTTGCTGTCAGGAATCGCCGGGAATGAGTTCAACGACGAAGTAGGAGTAGTATTCGAATACAATCACCTTGCAGCCGGTGCGTTCATTTTCCCAGAGGGGGACATAGCCATTTTCCGAAGCCATCAGACCCTCCAGGACGTATCCCGCCTGAAGCATCCTGGTAAACCAGGGCGCCAGGATAATATGGTCGGCGTACTGGGGCAGCTCATAGCCATAGATCGTCCATGCGTTGTTTTCTCCGGTCTGGCAGAGGGAAGGCGCAATACCCAGGGCGGCACCCAGATCGGGAACGTCTGCATGGTAGTCGGAGTAGCAGGGTACGGAACCGGCAGGAGGCGTGATGGGAATCAGGGAAATCCAGACGGTATCCTCCATAAAGTTCTCATAAGCCACCACCAGATTGGGCTGCTCCGGGTTAAAAAAGTAGATGGAGCCCGAATTTCCATACATATATACGGGAAGGTAGCCCTCCTGCTCCAGCAGGGCGACATACTGCAGATAGGCGTTGCCTGTGGCATCCTCTACGGAAGTGTACTCGTAAAAGACGGCATTGTAGTCGGGCATCTCCCCGGTTCCCACTTCACCGGTGTAGCCGATCATATCGCCGAAGTCGGGTACCATGGGGTAGTCCGCATAATGCCCCACCCCGGTGGGCGCGGGGGGCAGGTCGGGTTCGGCGTCTGCGCTGAGGTACATAAGGCGGACCAGCAGCAGGATACCCTGCTCCACAGTGCAGGGCGCCTGGGGAGACAGAGCGGAGTCGGAACCCTTCATCACACCGCTGGCCGTCATCCGGCCCATGGCCTCCGCCGCCCAGTCGGACACCTGGGCGGCGTCGCGGAAGCCGGACAGGCTGCCTGTCTCAGGGAGAATCCGTGTGAACGTAAGCGCCTCCAGATAATCGATGGCCCGGGCCATCATGGTGGCGATCTGCTCTCGGTTGGTGGTCTGTGCCGGGGCAAACTTACCGCCGCCGATGCCGCCGATGATGCCCGCCTCGCAGGCTTTCAGCACGGCGGGGGTCTCACAGTCAGTAAAGGTACCGGCAGGAGCGGCAGTCAGCTGATTGTCCAGCAGCACCTCCAACGTCTGCACCACCAGCTGGGCAAACTGCTCCCGGGTCAGCGCGTCCTGATAGGCGGGGTCGCCGGTGAGCTCGGGCACCAGCCCCGCCTGTACCGCCTGCTCCACCTCGGCCTTGGCCCAGTCGCTGGGCGTGCCCGCCACGGCCCCGGCCGGGACCCACAGCAGAGCCAGGCACAGCAGGGCCGCAATCCATCTCCTCATGTCCTTCTTCCTTTCAATACGAATCTTTCGGAACGCGAAGCGCCCCTGATGCAGTCAGCATAGCATCAGGGGCGCTGTTTGTCAAGAAACGGAGGCGGGCAGAGGGATCTCAAACTCCTGCATGCCCATATAGCCCGGGGCAATCTCGTACTTCTCAAAGACTACCACGGCGTTACCCGCCTGGTTGAGGTAGAAGGTCTGATCCTCGTCGATGGATTCAAACCCGCCCTCACCCGGCTCAAAATACACGTTGTCTGGGTCCTGGGCGCGCTGGGCGATGCCTTCCCGCACCGCCTCGTTGGCCACTTCCATATAGTCGGGGCCCAGCACATCCTTCAGGGTAAGCTCCTTACCGGCCTGGAGGTCGATGTTGTAGGCGTAATACTCGCTGTAGGCGCTGGCCAGAGTCTCGGTCTTGGTGATGATGAAGGAGAGATACTGGTCGTTCTGACACTTGATCTCATAGTCCACGCTGATGATGATAGGCATGAACTCGTCCGGATCGCCGCCGGTGGCTACGAAAGCGGCCTTGGTTTCCCGGGCACGGTCCTCCGCCTCCTGGAGCACCTGGTCGATGCGGGCCTGGATCTCGGTGTTGATCCGCTGTTCCAGGTCAGTGTCGCCCTCCATGTCCAGGGCGGGCAGGCGCACGTCGATGAGGTGCTCCCGGTCTTCAATGGTGTACTCCGTCACGGTGAATACCCGGGCCAGGCTCCCCAGCACCGGCACGTTGGACACCGCCTGGGCGAAGGTGGGACTGGCGTTGACCAGCAGCACGAAGCAGGCGCAGCTTGCCAGGGCGGCCGTCAGGCTCCGGTGGATGGCCCGGCGGCGGTTCCGCCGCCGGCTGCCGGCGCGTACCGCGCTGGCCACCGCGAACTCCAGCTCCTGGGGGATGGGGGTCTGCTCATAGGCGGCGCGTGCCTCTTTCCAAGGGTCATTCATAGGAATACTCCTCTCCCGTCAGCTCCCGCAGCCTGCGCAGGCTCTTGTACAGGCGGGATTTGACAGTGTTCAGGTTGGTTTCGGTCACCTGGGCGATCTCCTCCAGCTTCATATCCTGGAAGAACCGCAGGCGGATCACGGTCTGCTCCTTCGGGTCCAGCCGGTCAATGGCGGCGTACAGATCCAGACGGGCGGCGTGATCGCCCTGCGGGGCGGCGGTCTCCGGCAGGCCGCCGTCCTCCAGAGACACCAGCCGCCGGTTCTGCCGGTAGTAGTTCATGCTCTCATTGAGCAGGATGCGGTAAAACCAGGTCTTCAGGAAGTCGGGGTTGCGCAGGGAGTCCGATTTGGACAAAGCCTTCACAATGCTCTCCTGCACCACGTCCAGGGCGGCATCCCGGTTTTTGACATAGCTGTACGCCAGGCGGTAAAAATCCTCCTGGTGGGCTACAATATACGCGGTAAGCCGCTGGTGGGTGGTTTGATCCAAAGGGGGAGCGCTCCTTCCTGATCCTTAGACGGGGAGACCGGTCAAAAAGTTTTTGCCGGGAAAAAATGGCGGGGCCGTAGAGGCTCCGCCGGAGGTTTACTTGCTCAGGCCGTCCAGAGTGGACTGGGCCTTGTCGGCGTCGGCGGCCACGACCAGCACCACCGTGTTGCCGGACTGGGTGAGAATGGCCTTATCCAGCTTGCTCACCTCGTCGGGCTGATAACTTTCCAGCACCGCCTTCTGGTCGGCCACCCGGGCCTCCAGACCTTCCATGGCGGCCTTGGCGCTGTCGGCGTCGGCCATGGTGAGCACCGCGATCTCCTCCGCCCCGGCGGACAGGGAGGTGTAGCAGGCACAGTCTACAATGCTGTCGGCCTCCACGCCGTAGAGCATGGCGACGGTGTCCTTTTCGGTGCTCTCCAGGGTGTCGGTGAAGGCGCCGCTGTCCAGCAGAGCCTGAGCAGTGGCGGCGGGGTCATAGCCGGCGGAGCCGCTGTCCTTGCTGCCGCAGGCGGTGAGGGCCAGGCAGAGGACCAGAGCGGCGGGTACCAGACGGGTCAGAATGTGCTTCATCATGATGCGTTTGCTCCTTCCGCGGCGGCCACCCCGGCTTCATACACCTCAGGGTCTACGGTATGTTCCATCAGGAAGGCCAGCCAATTTTTATACCAGGTTTTTGTAAAGTGGACTCCGTCCACCGTGGCGTCGGCGGGCAGGATGCCGTTTTCATCGGTGAGTGCGTCTGCCACATCCAGCAGCACCACATGCTCCTCCTCAGCCAGCTGAGGGAAGATGGCATTGTAGGCGGCTACCCGGTCGTTGTTCACATAGGAGGGCTGCTTGTTGGCCGCGCACTTTTCGGCGTTCACCGGCACCAGGTTTTCCAGATAGATGACGGCGTCGGGCTGGAGCTGCTTTACCTTCTGCAAAAACGCGGCGAAGGTCTTATGGAAGGATTCGTCATTGTAGTACCCCAGCTCGTTGATGCCCAGGGAGATGTAGATCTTCTTGTACTGCTTGCCCCGCTCCAGGGCTTCCACCACAGTATATTTGCCGCCGTCCAGCTCAATGACCTTCTTGCTCTCCATCTCAAAAATGGTCAGGCCCTTGTAGCAGTAGAAGTCGGCACCCTTGATGCCGCTGTACAGCCGCAGCCCGTCGGTACGGGAGTCGCCGATGAACAGGGCGTCGGAGAAGTAGTCCATCTCCACCGCCTCGCTGGCGGGGGCGGGCTGGGTAAAGTCAAAGGCCTGGGGGGTAGGCTCCGGCGTGGGAGTAGGCGTAGGGGTGGGGGTGGGCTCCGGCGTGGGGGTGGAACTCTCCACAACCGGGGGCGCCGACTTGCCGGCCGCGGCGGGGGATTCCTCCGGGGAACGGCCCAGGGAGGGGATGATGATGAGGCCCAGGCACACCACTGCAGCGGCGGCGATCAGGGGCAGGAAGGGCGGACGCCGCTTTCTGCGGCTGTGCCGGACCCGTTTGGGCTGATAGGAGTAAGAGGACAAGGCAAAGACACCTCATTTTCTGTAATTCTATAAAATGGCGGCCGGGTTCAGGATCAGATCCTCCAGCCGGGAGAAATCCGCCGCCTCCCACCTGGGGGTCCAGGGGGTGGTATTGGGCAGATGCCTGGGATTATACCATACGGTGGGCAGACCGCAGTCCAGTCCGCCCCGGATGTCGGTGGCCAGGTTGTCGCCCACCACCAGCACCCGCTCCCGGGGCGGCTCACCCAGCTGCCGGAGCACCGGTTCAAAGAAGGCGGGGGAAGGCTTGGAGGCCCCGATCTCCTGGGAAATAAACAGGTACGGGATGACATCCGCCAAGGGCGAGCGGGCAAAGCGCCCCCTCTGGGCCCGGGCCACGCCGTTGGTGATGATGGCCAGGGTACAGTGGGGCGCCAGATGGCGGCACAGCTCCTCCGCGCCGGGCAGCAGGAAGGAGCCCTGGGCCAGACGGTCTAAGTAGTCCCGGTTGAATTCCACCGGGTCGTCGGAGCCGCCCATGGCCCGGGTGAAGGCGGCAAAGCGCTCCACCACCAGCCAGGACTGCTCCACCTCGCCTCGGTCCAGCCGGGCCCACAGCTCCCGGTTGATGGACAGATAGAGGTCCCGGGTGTGGGCGTTGAAGGGATAGCCTCTGGCCTCCAGCACGCCCCGGAGGGCCTCATGCTCGGCCTTGTCGAAGTCGAACAGGGTGTTATCCGCATCGAATAATACAAAATCAAAGTTTGCCATGGTCTTCCTCCTGACGGGCGCGGCGCTTATCCTGAGAGACGATGATCAGCCGCATCAGGGAGGACACCATCAGCACCCCGGTGGCCAGAGCGCCCGCCAGGCCCAGGGTGTGGAGCAGAGAGGAGAGAAACAGGGAGGTCTCCCCGCTCATAGCGTGCTCCATGGTGTAATAGATGCCGCCGCCGGGCACCAGGGGGAACAGGGCCACCAGCAGGTAGCTGGTCACCGGACATTTGCGCAGCCGGGCCATCAGCTCCGACCAGGCGGAGATGGCCAGCGCGGCAAAGAAGGACTGTATGATGTCGCTGTGCACCAGGGGGGCGGTGAGCAGATAGCACAGCCAGCCCAGGGCTCCGCCGCCGGCGCAGATAAACATGCCCATTCCGTGGATATTGAACAGCAGGGAAAAGCCGATGCAGGCCAGAAAAGCCCACAGGCATGGGAGGTAATAGGTCAGCTCGTTCATCTTAACCTCCCATAAACATCCGGGTCAGGCCCAGAGACAGGGCGGTACCCAGGGCGATGGCCGCCCCGATGAGCAGGGCCTCCGCCGCCTTGCTGATGCCCGCCACCATATCGCCGGCCATAATGTCCCGCATGGCGTTGGTAAAGGCGATGCCGGGCACCAGAGCCATCAGGGCGCCGATGATGATGGCGTCCATATTTTCGCCCACGCCCAGGTGGATGAGCAGCACCGCCGCCAGAGCGGAGGCGGCTCCGCCCGCCACGGTTTTGAAAAACAGGTTGGCGCCCAGACGGGAGGTCAGGGTGAGGCATAGGCCGATCACCACCCCGCACAGCCCGCCGCACACCCCGTCCAGGGACGTGCCGCCGTAAAACAGGGAAAACATGCCGCAGCCCAGGAAGTAGGCCAGCAGCTGGATCCACAGAGGATAGACCCGGTGATCCCGGCGGATGGCTTCCATCTGTTCCAGCGCCTGGTCAAAGGGGGGCGCCTGATTGCACAGCTTGCGGCATAAATCGTTGTACTGCTCCAGCAGATAGATGTCAGTGCCGTGGGCGGGCATCCGGCGGATCTGGGTCAGCGGCTCGCCTTTGGGAGAGGTCAGGCTGATGATGATGCAGTTGGGGATGGCAAAGACTTCCCCCTGCGCCACGCCGTAGGCCTGGAGCAGACGGCGGATGGACTCCTCCACCCGGTAGATCTCCGCGCCGCTCTCCATCAGCCGGTAGCCCATTTCGCTGACCAGGCACAGCAGCTTGTTATAGTCCAGCTCCAAACAGAGCACACCCTTTCTCAAGCGTGAAACGGCCTCCTTTCCGGGGGTGAGCGGGGAGCTATCCCACAGACGGAGGGGCCGGTGAAAAAGTTGACGTAAAATCGGGAAAAAATAAAAATCCCAGAAAAAAAGACCGCCGCGCAGGGCGGCAGTCTTTTGGCTGCGGTCAATGCACCTGCGGAGTGGGCCGGCAGGCTCGCTCCGCGGTTATTATATCACACTATTTTGGGGAATACGATACCAAAATCAGACTGTATTTTTCCCCTTCCAGGCCAGCAACAGGGCGGAATTGACGATGACCGCCACCGACCCGGCATTGTGGACCAGCGCGCCCACCACCGGGTTGAGAATTCCGGTGATGGCCAGCACGATGGCAATAAAATTCAGCACCATGGAAAAGGTCAGATTGAGCTTGATGGTGGTCATCATCCGCCGGGCCAGCCCCAGCAGATGGGGCAGCTCCCGGATGTCATCGCTGACCAGGGCGATGTCAGCGGCATCCACAGCGATGTCGCTGCCCACGCCCCCCATGGCGATGCCCACCATGGCTGTTTTTAGGGCGGGGGCGTCGTTCACCCCGTCCCCTACCATGCACACCGGTACGCCCTCTGCCTGGCTGCCGGCAATCCATTCCAGCTTGTCTTCCGGCAGGCAGCCCGCCTGTACCCGGTCAATGCCCAGCTGGGCGGCAATGTGCCGGGCGGCGTTTTCGTGGTCGCCGGTGAGGAGCACCGGCTCCACCCCCGCCCGGCGCACCCGCTTTACTGTATCGGCGGCGTCTGCCCGCAGGGTGTCCGCCAGGGCCAGCAGGCCCACCGCCTTTCCACCAGCGGCCAGGAAGATGACGGTACAGCCTTCTTTCCGGCAGGACTGGGCGGCTTCCTCCCCTTCCGGCGGCAGGGTGATCCCCGCCTCGTCCAGCAGAGCGGCGCTGCCCGCCAGCAGATGCACGCCATCCACCGTGGCCTCCACACCCCGGCCGGGACGCATGGAAAATGCTGTGGCTGCCGGAACCGGGAGCCCTTTTTCCTTGCAGCAGCGTACCACCGCCTTGCCCAGTGGGTGCTCCGAGCGGGCCTCCACCCCGGCGGCGGCGGCAAAGAGCTGATCCTCCGGCCAGTCGGAATGCAGGGAGACCACACGGGTCACCTGAGGTACGCCCAGGGTAAGGGTGCCCGTCTTGTCAAAGGCTGCACGGCCCACCAGGGCCAGCCGCTCCAAGGCGTCCCCCTCCCGCACCAGAAAACCATGGCGGGTGGCGTTGCCAATGGCCGCCATGATGGCGGTGGGTGTGGCCAAAACCAGAGCGCAGGGGCAGAACACCACCAGGATGGTCACTGCCCGGATGATCTCCCCGGTGAACAGCCAGGTAAGGGCAGCGGCGGACAGGGCGATGACCACGATCCAGGTAGCCCAGCGGTCGGCGATCCCCACGATTTTGGCCTTGCCTGCGTCGGCAGACTGGACCAGGCGGATCATCCGCTGGATGGAGCTGTCCTCCCCTACCTTTTCCGCCACCATATCAAAGGAGCCGAACTGATTCACCGTGCCGCTGGACACCGGGTCCCCCGGCCCCTTGTCTACCGGCAGAGACTCACCGGTCATTACCGCCTGGTCAATGGCAGTCTGTCCGGCGCGTACCACACCGTCCACTGGTACCGTCTCTCCCGGCAGCACCCGCAGCAGATCGCCCACCCGAACGTCCTGGGCGGGAATGATCTCCTCACCTGCCGGAGTGATGCGCCAGGCGGTGCGTGGAGTGAGTTTGACCAGCTTCTCAATGCCCGCCCGGGCTCTGGCTACGGTGAGGTCTTCCAGCAGGGCGCCCAGTTGCATGATAAAGGCCACCTCACCGGCGGCAAAGTCCTCCCCGATGCAGACTGAGGCCACCAGAGCGATGGACACCAGCAGGTCGGCCTTGATGTCAAAGGCGGTGACCAGGCCGATGAAGGCCTCCAGCAGGATAGGCACCCCGCACAACACGATGGCCACCCACGCCGGGTCAAAGGGCAGGGGAATCAGCTCAAAAATGCTGGCCGCCAGGGCCAGTCCGGACAGGATCAGAAACAGGATGTCTCTTTTGATGCCGCCCCATTCCAGCAACGCTTCCAGACGTGCCATACCATACGCCTCCTTATACCAATGGGGGTATGGGTACATTATACCCTATGGGGTATAGCGTGTCAAGAAAAAAGCGCCGTGCACCTCTGGGGTGCACGGCGCCGGGGTCACAGCAGGAACTTCTCCTCAAACTTTCCTACCGGCTTTTTGAACTGCTTGGTGAGCAGGCCTACGCAGATAGCGGCGGCCACGGTGCCCTCCCGGACACCTTCCAGGCGGCCCAGGCAGAGCAGGCCGGTGACAATGGAGATGCATACCAGGGTCACGTCGAAGGCTACCTTTACATTGCCGAATTTTAGGGATGTTACCTGGCAGATGGCCAGCACAACTCCCTCTCCGGCGGTGGTAACCAGCTTAGCCATTACCTCGATGCTCACTCCCAGAGCCACCAATGCAATGCCGATAGCGCAGAGCACCCACTGCTGAAAGTAGTTGGACCAGGAAATGCCCCGGAGTACCCACTCCCCTACGTCAATCATCAGGCCGAATAGGATAGCGGCGGGGATCTGCAGCAGCTGGAACCACTGGTACTGCCTGCGCAGGATGGCGATCTGGATCAGGACGAAAATGCAGTTCATAATAATGGTGGTGGTGCCCACCGACAGTCCGGAGATGCAGCTGGTCACATAGGGTACGCTGGAGATGGGCGAGGTGCCTAGGGCACCTGCGATGGAAAAGGCTACCCCAAAGGCCATGACAGCCAGACCCACTGCTAGGCAGGGGCAGCGTGCGGGAATATGTTTGAGAGAGTTCTTAGTACCGTGCAAAAAAAGACCTCCTTATCCAAACGGAGGGACAGGCGAGTTACGTCTGTTCAATTTGCATCGTCTGCATTTCTTCTTTGGAAATATTATATTTTTTCCCGTATTCCGTCCAGTAGGCTGCGGAGGCCTTCAGGAACATGGATTTGGGCAGGGGCATAGTGGTGTGGAAGCGGGCGTACCGCTTTTTTTCCACGGAGCGGGCGAACTTTTTAATGCTGCCAGCCGCCAGGAAGCGGAAGGGAGTGTCCAAAATAGCCTCTCCGCCGCCGATTTCCAGCACGGAGCCGAAAGACCAGCCGTTCTGGCGGCAGAACAGGGCTACCATTTCCACCGCCGTGTGGTTCTGGGCGTACTCCAGAAAGCCGCAGTTGATGAGCACGGACACGGTAGGTTTCTGCTGAGGTGGTTCCGCCTCCAACGTTTTGAGGAAGTCCAGCAGGGTGACAGGCAGGCCGTCGGCGTACAGCGGGAAGGCAAGGACCAGGTCGGTGTACTCCCCCGTTCTGGCGCACAGCTCCCGGTGGTTGGTTTTGGTGATCTCGGCGTAGTCCGCCTTACAGCAGTCCATAAACAGCCCGGCGTACCGTTTGGAGTTGGACTTGGGGGCCCGGGGGCTGCCGTTGAGAATCAGGATGCGTCCCATTTGGCCGCCTCCTTTCTGACCAGGCTTTCCAGTTCCTCCTGGGAGGAAAAGAGCACCTGGAAGTTCTCAAAATTCATGTTGCGGGCGTTGCGTTCCACCAGCCGCCGGAACAGGGCCTGCTCCTTCGGGCCGCTGGCTCCGTAGCCGATGATGACCGCCTGTTTGGGGGCCACTGCGCGCTGGACATGGTGGCATTCTCCGTCTACCAGGTGGATAAAGGCCTGCTGGACGGGGATGGCCCGCTCCAGCATGGTTTTCATTATCGAGTCGTAGCCGCCGTATTTGATCCGGCTGACGTAGATCACACTGTCACTTTGGGCGATGAGGGGATAGACCGTCACCGCGTCGTCCCGAATGACGCATCGGCCAGGCGTTTTGGTCCAGCAGCCGAAGCAGCCCACACAATTGTGGATCTTCAGGGCGGAGAGATCGATCACCTTGATCTGATCAGGGTTTTTGACCGTAAGGTCAAGGGGACGGTCACTGAGAATCAATTTCATGCAGTTGGTTTTGCTCCTTATATGATATGGGATAAATAGTCAGGCAGGGGTCCTTTCCAGCAGAACCACGGACTCGACTGTACTTTCTTTGTCCCAACTCATTTCGTCGATCTCCTGACCGTTATAGAACACTGGGAACTTGAATCTGATATGCCTCAAAAATCGTCCATCCGGCAGTTCGTCCTCATAAATATCAACACGTTCCACGAAGCTGCTCAGAAAC
>CALWXT010000078.1 GCA_944385575.1 uncultured Flavonifractor sp.
TTGAAGGAGGTGAAGATGGTGCCCACCTGCTTGAAGGTGAGGGGCACGTCCCGGTACACGTCCAGCACCCGGATGGCGCTCATCAGCACGAAGGTGCGGCCCACCTCAAAGAGGCGGTAGCCGAAGGTGCCCTTCAGGCCGGGGAATTTCCCGTGGAATTTGGCGTACAGGGGCTCGCACTCCTGGGACACCAGGATGACCACGCCGTTGAGCAGGCCCCAGACGATGAAGTTCCAGCTGGCGCCGTGCCACACGCCGGTGACGAACCACAGCAGCATGGTGCACAGGTAGACCGACACCCGCTTGCCCGGCTCGCCCAGCCTGGCTCTGGCCTTCTGGTGGAGCTTCAATACGCTCTTGCTCACCGACAGGGGATAGAACACATAGTCACGGAACCAGGTGCCCATGGTGATGTGCCACCGGCGCCAGTATTCCGCGATGTTCTTGGAGAAGAAGGGGCGCTCAAAGTTCTCCGCCACCTTGATCCCCAGCATCTGGGACACGCCGATGGTGATGTCGATGCCGCCGGTGAAGTCGGCGTACAGCTGCACGGCGTAGAGGAACATCACCGCCAGCACGTACACGCCGGTGTACTCCTCCGGGGCGGACACCAGCTCCCGCAGGGGGATGGCCAGCCGGTCGGCCACGATGAGCTTCTTGGCAAAGCCCCACACCACCCGCATGCCGCCCATGGCGATCTGCCGGGAGTCCCAGCGGTGCTCCTCATACAGGGTCTGGCTCAGGTCGGAAAAGCGGCTGATGGGGCCCTGAATGAGCTGGGGGAAGAAGGTGACGAACAGGGCGAATTTGCCCAGACTGCGCTCCGGGGGGTATTTGCCCCAGTACACGTCGATGAGGTAGCCCATGGACTGGAAGGTGTAGAAGGAGATACCCATGGGCAGGACCAGGTCGGCCATGGGCAGCTGGGCGGCGGAACCGGCGGCGGTCAGCACGCCGTTGACGTTGCTCAGCACGAAGTCGGTGTACTTCACCACCGCCAGGATGCCGAAGTTCAGCAGCAGGCAGGCCAGAGTCCACCGCCAGCGGAGCTTCTTCCCGGCGGCCTTGTAGGCCTTGCGCTGCTCCTTGTCCAGCTCAGAGCGGTGCTCCTTCAGCCACGCATCCTGCTCCCGCTGGAGGTCGCCCACCTTCCGGGCGGCCAGGTAAGTGGTTACCGTGGTCACCCCGATGTAAATGAGGCAGTACCAGCCGGCGAAGTAGTAGAAGAACAGACTGCCGATGAGCAGCAGCTTCCACTGGTGTCGCCTGGGGATCAGGTAGTACAGGACAAAGAGCACCGCAAAAAAGCAAAGAAATTGTGCGGATGCAAAACTCATTGGGCCGGATTACACCTCATCCAGGCGCTGGATCATCTCCCACAGGGCCTGGGCGGAGTTGAAGTTCTCGGGCACGATCTCCTCGGCGGGCACCGCCACGTCAAAGGCGTCGTTGATCTCCGCCACCAGGGAGACGATGTCGATGGAGTCCAGGATCTTGTCGTCGATGAGGGTGGTGCAGTGTTCAAAGTCCACGTCGGGGTGGAGGTCCTTCAAAATGTCCAGCAGTTCTTCCATGATACAGATTCTCCTTTATCTCTTGTCTTATTTCGCGGCCAAAGCCTTTCGGTCAACCTTGCCGTTGGGGGTCAGGGGCATTCGCTCCAGCCGCTCCATGCGGTTGGGCAGCATGTACCGGGGCAGCTTTTCCTTCAAAAAGGCAGAGAGCTCGCCGCTCTCGGCGCCGCCGGTATAGTAGAGGTGGATCTTGTCCTTCTCCTTGTCGTAGGTGGCGCAGGCCTGGGCCACCTCCGGATGCATGGCGGCCACCACCTCGATCTCCTGCAGCTCGATGCGGTGCCCCATGTGCTTGATCTGGAAATCCTTCCGGGAGACGAAGACCAGCTCGCCCCGCTCATTGTACCGGCCCAGGTCGCCGGTGCGGTAGATGAGCTCGGGGTAGGCGTCGTTCAGGGGGTTCTGCACAAAGCACTCCGCCGTCTTCTCGGGCATCCGGTAGTAGCCCATGGTGAGGCAGGTGCCCTTGATGCAGATTTCGCCCAGCTCCCCGGGTGCGGCCAATTTGTTGTCCTCGGTGAGGAGCAGGATGCCGGTGTTGGGGAAGGGCTGGCCGATGGGGATGACCTCGTCAGCCTCAAAGTCACGGTCCACATGGTAGAAGCAGCTCATGCCCGTGGCCTCGGTGGGGCCGTACAGGTTGGTGAATTTGGCATTGGGCAGGGCCTTCCGCCACAGCTGGAACTGACGGATGGGGAAAACCTCGCTGCCGAAGGCGATGGTGTGGAGGTACTCCGGCACCTGCTTCTCCAGCACACGGAAGCCGGAGATCATGGTGAGGGCGGACACCACCCAGCACACGGTGTTGATCTTGTGCTCGTTCAGGTAGTCCACCAGCTTGATGGGGAACATGAACAGGCTCTTGGGGATGAGATAGGTGGTGGCGCCGAACTTCAGGGTGGGGTAGAGCTCCTTCAGGCAGGCGTCGAAGTACAGGGGGGTCTGGTTGCCGAACACCGTCTCCTCCGAGAAGCCCAGGGTGGCGGAGAGCTGCTCGATGTAGTCGATCACCGACCGGTGGCAGGCCACCACGCCCTTGGGCACGCCGGTGGAGCCGGAGGTGAACACGATGTACAGCGGGTCGGTGTCCAGCTGGGCCGCCCGGATGGCGGCGAGCACGCCGTCGTCCGGCTCGGTCGCCGCCGCCGCTTCATAATTGCACAAAATGCCGTCATAGCCCATGGCCTCCACCTGGCTCCGGGTCTTTTCGTCGCAGAGCACCGCCCGGGGCTTCAGGGTCTGGAAGATGAGCTCCACCCGGTAGGCGGGCATCTCCTCGTCAATGGGCACATAGAAGCACCCGGAATAGACCACGCCGAAGAAGGCGGCGATGGAGTGGGGATGCTTTTCCATAAAGACCACCACAGGCTCGTGGCTCAGACCCTGACCGGCCAGCCAGGTGCCGATGCCTCTGGCCGAGCGGGAGAGCTGGCCGAAGGTGAGGCTGTCGGTGCCGTTGCTGAACGCCACCTTGTCCGGCAGGCGGGGGGCGGTGGCCTCCAGATATTCCAATACGTTACGCTGCACTTGGGGATCCCTCCGGATTCTCCGGCGTCATGGCCGGTGTCTCAACCGTGCCGGTCTCCGCCGGCGCGGTGGGTGTGGGTGCTGGGGTGGGGGTAGCCTCCGGTCCGGCGGAGGCAGAGGGGGCGGGAGTGGCGCTGGCCGCCGGGCTCTCCGTCACCACGGAGGTTTCGGTGACGACAGGAGAGGCGGTGGGCGTGACCTCCGGCGTGGCCGTCACGGTGGGGGTAGGCTCAGGGGTGGGTGTGACGGTAGGCGTGGGCACCGGAGTGGGGGTGGGCTCAGCCGTCGGCTTGGGCGTGGGTGTCACCGGCGGCGTGCCCTGGACCACCTCCACGGGGCAGGCGTCATAGTCGTATACATAGTAGTTCTTGCGGATGCTGCTGCACTGCTTGGTGTAGGCCTTCACCTGCTCCTCCGTCAGCAGGAAGGAGTACAGGGGATAGCTGTTGGGATGGGGGCAGGCGTCAAAGTGATAGTAGCCGCCCCCCACGTCCACCAGCTGCCAGTAGTGGCGGGAGTTGCCCCCCACACGGGTCAGATCCACGTTGGGGATGCCCGCCCGGGTCAGCAGGGCCTTGGAGCAGGCGAAGTAGTTGTAGCAGTCGCCGCTGCCCCGGGTGAAGCCCACATAGGCACCCACCAGCCAGCTGGACTTGTCGGAGGTGCCGGTGTATTTGATGTGGTTATGTACATAATCATAGATGGCCCGGGCCTTTTCCCGCTGGCTCATGCCGGAGTTGGTGATCTCCGCCAGGATCTCGTCGGCCAGCTCGTTGACGGCGTCCAGCGTGATCTCCTTGCCGCCGGCCTCCACCACGTCCTCGGTTTCTCCGCCGTCCTCGTCCTCCACGGTGACGGCTGCCACCACGGTCACCGTTACAGTGACCTCGGCCCGGTTGCCGGCGGAATCCTCCGCCCAGTACACCGCCTGGTACTCGCCGGGCTCGGACAGGTTGACCCCGCTGGAGTCCACCTGGAGCTGTACCGATTCGTCCACGTCGTCGGTGACGGTGACCCCGGTGCGGTAGCTCAGGCTCTCACCCACCGCCACGGTCAGGTCCTTTGTGTCGGTGATCTCCGGCGGCTGGGTGTCCTCCACGGGGGCCGGCGTGTCGGAGACAAGGGGCGTATTGCCCGAACCCCGGGTCAGCAGGACGGCCAGCAGGATCACCACCACCACGGCGCACAGGGCGATGACCGCCCACAGGACCGGCGGCTGCCTGTGGTGCCGGCGGCGTGGATGAGGCGTGACGCCGGTGCTCTCTCTCTTTTCTTCAACCATGCATGATCGTTCCTTTTTCCTTAAATTCACCGGAGACATTGCGGTCACCGGCCCAAAAAAGGCATAGCAAAACAGGCAGAGTCGCCTCTGCCTTGCCCAGTATAGCGCTGTTTTTCCTGGCCTGTCAACCCCCCAAATCCGCCGGGATTCTCCCTTTTGGGAGAAAGGGGTGCAAAAGAGCGGGAAGTATGCTATAATCAAAAAATCGCGTTTGAGAGGGGGAGAGACGGTGGTGCGCTATGTGTTCCGGTCGGAACGGCTGTACTACCTGGCGGCCGACCCGGCCCTGGCGGAGCGGACGGCGGCCTTCTACCACCGGAACCGGTCGGCCTTCGCGCCCTTTGACCCGGTCCAGCCGGAGGAATTTTTTACCGCTGAGGGCCAGCGGGAGCGGCTGGAGTGGGACATGGGCCAGGCGGAGGAGGGGCGCTGCTTCCGCTTCCTGCTGGTGCGGCCCCGGCAGCCGGGGAAGATCGTGGGTCTGGCGGGGCTCAATGAGATCGTCCGTGGGGCGTTCCAGTCCTGCTTCCTCTCTTATAAGGTGGATCACACCCTCTGGGGTCAGGGCTACGGCAGCGAGGCCATCGGCGCCGTGACCGGCTGGGGCTTCCGCACCCTGGGCCTCCACCGGGTGGAGGCCAACATCATGCCCCGCAACCTGGCCTCCCGCCGGGCGGCGGAAAAGGCGGGTTTTTGGGAAGAAGGATTGTCCAGACACTATTTGCAGATCAACGGCCGGTGGGAGGATCACCTCCACCTGGTCCGGCTCAATGAGGAGGATATGGATGGAAGAACATAAGACGGGCGGTAAATTTACCAGCTCCCTGGGCTTTGTCCTGGCGGCGGTAGGCTCCGCCGTGGGCATGGGGAACATCTGGCTGTTCCCCTACCGCATCGGACAGTATGGCGGCGGCGCCTTTCTGATCCCTTACTTTTTATTCGTGGCCCTGTTCAGTTATGTGGGCCTCACCGGAGAATTTGCCCTGGGGCGGCTCACCGGCACCGGAGCCATGGGCTCCCTGGACTACGTGCTGGGCAAAAAGGGGAAGCGGGGCGGCAGGCTGCTGGGCGTCATCCCTCTGCTGGGTGTGCTGGGCATCGCCATCGGCTACTCGGTGGTGGTGGGCTGGGTGCTGCGGTACACCGCCGGCGCGGTGACCGGCTCCATCCTGAACAATAACGCCCAGGGCTTCTTTGACGCCCTGGCGGTGGACTTCGGCTCCATCCCCTGGCATCTGGCGGCGGTGGTGCTGACGGTGATCATCCTGGTGCTGGGCGTGTCCGGCGGCATCGAGAAGCTGAGCAAGATCATGATGCCCGCCTTCTTCATCCTGTTTCTGATCATCGCCGTCCGGGTGGCCTTTCTGCCCGGTGCGGTGGAGGGCTACCTCTACCTCCTGCGGCCCGACTGGTCCCGGCTGCTGGAGGCGGAGACCTGGGTCATGGCCATGGGTCAGGCCTTCTTCTCCCTGTCCATCAACGGGGCGGGCATGCTGATCTACGGCAGCTATATGAAAAAGAGCGAGAGCATCCTGCGCCACGCGGGGATGACCGCCGTGCTGGACACTCTGGCGGCCCTGCTGGCGGGCTTTGCCATCATCCCGGCGGTGTTTGCCTTCGGCATCGACCCCACCAGCGGCCCCGCCCTCATGTTCGTCACCCTGCCCCAGGTCTTTGCGCAGATGCCCGGCGGACAGCTCTTTGCGGTGTTCTTCTTCCTGTCGGTGTTCTTCGCCGGCATCACCTCCCTGATGAACATGCTGGAGGCCTGCGGCGAGGCCCTCAGCTCCACCGTCAGGCTGCCCAGAGCCCTGTCCCTGGCGCTGGTGGGCGCGGTCACCTTCGGGGCGGGCCTGTTTGTGGAGTCCCTGGCCGGCATGGGCGGCTGGATGGACCTCATCACCATCTATGTCTCCCCCTTCGGCGCCATGCTGGTGGCGGTGTGCCTCTACTTTGTGCTGGGCCCCGGCGCGGTGAAGGACGAGCTGGCTTTGGGCGGAAAGCGGCCCGGCCGTATGTTCGACTTTGTGGCCCGTGCCTATGTGCTGGTGGCCGCCGCGGTGTGGGTGCTGGGCATCTGCTACCACGGCATCGGATAAGCAAAAAGCGGAGCGTGCACAGCACGCTCCGCTTTGTTACTGCTCTGACAGCCAGTGCTGGAAGCCCTCCCACAGCTCCATGGCCCGGAATTTGACCACATAGCCCTCGTCCTCACCGGTCATGAGGGACACCTGATCCTCGCTCAGTCCGGCGCTGAGAGCGGTCTGGGCGGCGCTTTCGGTCACTGAGCCCAGGCACAGGGGCGGGAAGACCACGCACCACCAGTTCTGTCCGCCGCCCTCTCCGATGACGATGCGCAGGGCGGTGTACTGCCCGGCGGGGAGGGCGAAGTCGGTGTACTCCTTGGTGGGGAACCAGTAGTTTTCCGCCAGAGAGGCGGTGACCGGGTAAGCGTAGCCCTCCTCCGCCACCGTTTCCGCCCCGGCGCTGGCCAGCTCCCGCAGGTGCGCCCGCAGAACCGCCTCGGTCTCATCCCGGGTGGCGCCGGGCTGGAAGTATGCCTCCGCGGCGGCCAGCACGCTGTCCCGCACCTTCAGCTTCAGGGCCTGATCGGCCTGGGAATCGGAATTGGCCAGCACGTGGAGACGGATCACCTGGTCGGCCAGGGCGCTCTGGCTCTTGTCCAGCCAGACCCCCAGCAGGGCGGCCAGGGCCAGACCCAGCAGCAGGGCCAGCTCCCAGCGGCGGAGAGTATGTGTATCAGTGGATCGCTTCATGTAAAAAATCACCGTCCAAATTGGATTTGCCTCCATTTTGGACGGTGATTTTGGGTTTTATACCTTTTTTTCCATCAAAGGCCCCATGGACTCCACCAGGAAGGTCTCCTGATACTGGGCCCGCAGGGCCGACCAGGCGTCCTCCGCCGCCTGCTGCCGGTCGAACAGGCCGAACACGGTGGGGCCGGTGCCGCTCATGGAGGCGCCCAGGGCCCCGTGCTGGATCAGGCTGTTCTTGATGGCGCAGATCTCCTGATACCGCCGCTGGGGGAGCACATGCTCAAAGACATTGTACATCCGCCGGGCCACGCCGGGCAGGTCTTCTGCCGCCAGGGCTTCTGTCAGCCCGGCGGTGTCCGGCCTGCGGCGGATGCGGCAGCCGTCCAGCGCCCGGAACAGCTCCGGGGTGGACACCGAGAAGGCGGGCTTGCACAGCACCACGTGGCAGCGGGGCAGCGGGGGCAGGGGGGTGAGGACCTCGCCCCGGCCCTCCGCCAGGGCGGTGCCGCCCCCCACGCAGTAGGGCACGTCGGAGCCCACCAGGGCGCCGATCTCCTCCAGCCGGGTCTGGGACAGGCCCAGGCCCAGCAGCTCGTTCAGGCCCCGGAGCACGGCGGCGGCGTCGGCGCTGCCGCCGGCCATACCGGCGCACACCGGGATGGACTTGTCCAGCCTGATGGACAGCCCGCCCGGGTCGGTCCCCGTCTCCCGGCACAGGGCCAGGGCGGCGGCGGCGGCCAGGTTGTGCTCGTCGGCGGGGAGGAACCCCAGGTTGCTGCGCATTTCCAGGGGCCTGCCCGTGCCGGTCTCCACGGTGAGCCTGTCCCGCAGGGAGACGGTCTGCATCACCATTTTCATCTCGTGGTAGCCGTCGGGCCGCTTGTTCAGCACGTCCAGGGAGAGATTCAGTTTGGCGTAAGCGAAAACCTCAGTCGCTGCCATGGCGGTGCCTCCTTATTATCGGATCTTCCGTGCCTCCAGGTAGAAGCGCTTGTCATGGGCGTGGCCCATGGAGAAGGTCTTGCGGGGGAGCACCCCGTCCCGGATCACGGTGGGGAAGAGCTGGTCCTTCCCCATGGCGGGGAGCAGGAAGGCCAGGTTGCCGGGCTGACGCCCCAGCTGCCGGGCCACATCCTCCCCGTGTATGTAGTCGATGCGCACGCCCCTGGACTTCACATACTGGTCCAGGAAGGGCTGGAGGGTGCCTACTTCCAGCTGAGCCTTGGGGCTGGGAATCGTCACCGCGCCCTCGCCCCCGGCGTGGACGTAGCGCAGCACGTGGCCCTCCCCTTCGCCGGGATGGGCGCCGGGGAAAGCGGCGCACAGGCTCATCACCAGCTCCACCGGGTCCGCGCCGAACAGCACCCGGTGGATGGGCTCGAATTCCAGGGAGCTGTCGTGGAGGTTCACCAGCTCGCACAGGGCGAACCGGGCGGGCAGGCTGTCCCACTTCTCCCGGGGGGTCAGCTTCTTCTGCCGCTCATAGCACTCCTTGGCGGTGGCCAGGGAGTGGTTGCCGTCCCCCACGGCAAAGAGCATCACGGCGCCGTCGTCCACGCCGTAGGTCTTCCGGAAGGCGTCAGGATCGGCCAGGGCGGACAGGGCACGGGCGGTCAGCGCCATGCTCTCAGCGTCCAGCTTCCAGCCGGTGATGTGGCCGCCCCGCTCCATCAGGTCGAAGTCGTACACCAGCTCCATGCGGTCCTTGCGGGCCTCCAGCGGCTCAATGACGGTCTTTTGGGGGTCGTCGGCCAGCAGCATCACGTGGGGCAGCTCCAGCGGGGCGTTTTTCCGCACCGCCACCCGGGGCGGGATGCGGGAGAGGACGGTGCCCTCGGTGGCCCGCACCGCAGCGTCGGAGCCCGGCTCATAGTCGTACTGCTCCAGGTCCACCATGCCCACCAGGCCCCGGCGGATCTTGCCGTCGTCCAGCCGCCGCTCCACATAGATGAGGGCGTCGGGGAATTCTTTGAACCGGTCCTCCCGCAGGTAGCGGGTCATGGTGTTGTTGACCTCCATGATGTCGGTCTCCACATTGGGGCCGTCCAGGCAGCTCTCCGGCAGGATGAGCCGCAGGGTGGAGGGGGCGGTGCCCACATACTCCTCCACCCGCTGCCAGTACTCCGGCTGGGAGGTGTACTGGTCGCAGGCCACCACCGACCACTTGCCGTACTCGCAGTTCTGGGGCAGCAGGATGTCGGCGGGGCGGAAGGGGAGATGGTCAAATCCGTGGGTCATCTTTCTCACTCGCTTCCTGTATGTCAGTCCATGGCGCCGCGGATGGCGGCCAGCAGGTCGGGGAATTCCTCATAGGCGGGCAGGTCGGGGTAGTCGGCCTTGATCTGGGCGGTGCTCTTGAACAGGAAGCCGGCCTTGCTGGCCTGGATCATGCCCAGGTCGTTGAAGCTGTCCCCGGCGGCGATGGTGTCATAGCCGATGGACTGGAGGGCCTTCACCGTGGTCAGCTTGGACTGGGGGCAGCGCATGCGGAAGCCGGTGATGGTGCCGTCGGCGGCCACCTCCAGGGTGTTGCAGAACAGGGTGGGCCAGCCCAGCTTCTTCATCAGGGGCTGGGCAAACTGCTCAAAGGTGTCGCTGAGGATGATCACCTGGCTGAAAGAGCGCAGCTCGTCCAGAAAGTCCTTGGCGCCGGGCAGCGGGTCGATGGTGGCGATGACCTGCTGGATCTCCTTCAGGCCCAGATGGTGCTCCTTCAGGATATCCAGACGGAAAATCATCAGCTTGTTGTAGTCGGGCTCGTCCCGGGTGGTGCGCTTGAGCTCGGGAATGCCGGTGGCTTCGGCGAAGGCGATCCAGATCTCGGGGACCAGGACGCCCTCCATGTCCAGACAGGTGATATACATATGCGATCCTCCTTTAAGCTTCACGCTCCTGTTTTTTCTTCAGGTTGGTCAGGAAATTGTCCAGCCGGGTCAGGGCCTCGGCGATGTCCTTCATGGAGGTGGCGTAGCAGCAGCGGACAAAGCCCTCGCCGCCGGGGCCGAAGGCGGAGCCGGCGATGACCGCCACCCGCTCCTCCATCAAAAACCGCTCGCAGAACTCGTCGGAGGTCAGCCCGGTGCTGCGGATGTCGGGGAATACGTAGAAGGCGCCCTTGGGCTCGAAGCAGGGCAGGCCGATGCGGCGCAGGCCCTCCACCAGGTAGCGGCGGCGTCCGTCATACTCGTCCCGCATGTGCTCGATGTCCCGGTCGCCGTTGCGCATGGCCTCAATGGCGGCGTACTGGCTGGTGGTGGG
>CALWXT010000079.1 GCA_944385575.1 uncultured Flavonifractor sp.
CAGGACGGGGTGTCCAACACCTTCTCCATCGTGCCCGCCGCCCTGGGCAAGACGGAGGACGAGCGGGTGGACAACCTGGTGCATATCCTGGACGGCTACTTCCTCCAGGGGGCCCACCACCTGAACGTCAACGTGATGAACCGGCAGCTGCTGGTGGATGCCATGGAGCGCCCCGAGCAGTACCCCACCCTCACCATCCGGGTCTCCGGCTACGCGGTGAACTTTGCCCGCCTCAGCCGGGAGCAGCAGCTGGAGGTCATCAAGCGCACCTTCCACGAGAACATGTGACCGGATTGTAACCAAATCCGCCTTGACAAAAAGAGGTTACAGTTGTACCCTGTATACAGAAAGGGTACAACTGTAACCTTGGATTGTCTGGAGGGAGAAGTATGGCGGAGTTTTTGCGCACCCTGCTGGTGCTGACGGTGTTGGGGTCAGCCCTCACCGGCCTGCTGCTGCTGGCCCGGCCTCTCATCAAAAGCAGGACGGTGTTTTATTACCTGTGGCTGCTGGTGCTGCTGCGGCTGTGCCTGCCGGTGGGGGTGAGCATTCCGCTGCCCGCCCGGGCTCAAACAGAGCCGCCCCGGACGGAGATCCAGCAGCCCGTGACCCAGCCCGCCCAGCCGGAGATCCGGCCCGCCCAGCCCGCCCAGCCACAGGTCCCGTCCGGACAGCAGGGAGGGGCGGCAGAGGGACAGTCCCAGCCGGAGACTCTACCCGGCTTTGACTGGCAGGGGATGCTCACCAGCCCGGCTCTGTGGCTGGCCGTCTGGGGCCTGGGCGCGGCCTTCTGCCTGGGGCGGCAGGTATGGGGCTACCGGCGCTTTGCCCGGCTGGTCCGCGGCAGCAGGGAGGCCCCGGAGCATGAGACGCTGGCGCTGCTGGCCAGGCTGGACCCCCAGGGGAGGGTGGGGCTGACCGTCTGTCCCTACGTGCCATCTCCCATGCTGATCGGTGTGGCGCGGCCCGTCATTGTACTGCCCCGGGGTGTGGAGCGGGAGCGGCTGGGGGATATCCTGGCCCATGAGCTGACCCATGCCCGGCGGCACGACCTGCTCTACAAGTGGTTTGCCGTGGCGGTGACCGGCCTCCACTGGTTCAATCCCCTGATGATCGTAGTGCGCCGTCAGCTGAACCGGGCCTGTGAGCTGTCCTGCGACGCGGCGGTGGTGCATGACCTGGACGCCGCCGGGCGGCGGCACTACGGGGAGACCTTGCTGGCCATGGCCGCCAACCAGCCCACCAAGGGGATGGGGCTGCTGACCGCCACCCTGTGCGAGGAGAAGGAACATTTGAAGGAGCGGCTGGTGTCTGTGATGCGGCCGGTGAAAAAAGGTCCGGCAACCGTCGCCCTTACCCTGGTGCTGGTACTGGTCCTGACGGGCTGCGCCGCCATTTTCGGGGCGGAGACCACCCCATCTGCCGGGCCGGAGCCTGGTCCCTCCGCCGCACCGGAGCCTGATCCGGTGGTCACGCCCGACCCGAACGCCCTGTTGGCCGACCCGGTCCTCTACGACCTGTCCAACGGCCTGACGGCGGCCCTGCCCGCCGACCTGAAGGATGACCTGCTGGTGGAGACCCCGGAACAGGGGGAGATCTTCCTCTCCGTCTATGACAGGCGCAGCTATGAGGCAGCGGGAGGCACCGGCGGTATAGATGGCATGGGCTGGCTCTTTTCGATCGTCCGCTATGACCAGATCGCTTTTGAGCAGAGCCTGGGCCTGGACAACAGCGGCCGGAGCTTTTTTGCCCGGGGGGACGGCTGGTATTATGCCTGTCTTTTCCCCACCGACGTGCGCTACTACTCGGAGGAGGCCGACCAGACCGAGGCGCTGGCGGTGTGGGAGGGGACGAACCGGCGACTGCCGGAGGAGTTCCTGCCCGACTTTACTGCCCGCAACGGCCTGGAGCCCTTCACCAGCAGTGATTATTTCACCGCCGACGGCACCCTGTTTGGCGGCGCGCACAGATATATCAATTATCACACGCCCGATTGGAGCGAATCCATCACCCTGCTGCTCTCCCAACCCGTCCGGCAGGGAGAGGGGGGCATCTGGTGTGTGGAGGGATATTTCAACAACCATATCGGGGGGAGCGCCCTGGTGATTCCCCGGGACACCGGCATGACGATTGCGGACTTCTATGCGCAGCTCCAGGAGCAGGCCGATCAGGGGCAGCGGACCGATCTGCTCACCCCGGAGGGGGCGGCTATGGACTGGCTGTCCAGCCGGTATGACGGGGTGACCGCCGACCAGCTTGCCCCCATAGCGGGCGAACCCGCCTGGGATTTATGGTACCGGGAACTGAGCCCCATCATGAGCGAGGCTCTGACGGTGGGTACCCTGGTGTATGCGGACGGAGCAGACACGCAGGTGGAAAACGTGACGGGGGAGCCACCCTATTACCCCACTTTGTATACCCGGCTGTGGGTGAAGGCGGAGGAGCCCGGCACCCTCAATGGCCCGGCAGTGGTGTATGATGCCGGAGAGGTCGGCAAGGTCATCTTCCTGGAGCAGGATGGCCTGGTAGGCGTGGAGCAGAGCGGAGCGACATCCTGGTACCGGGGGGCCTACGACTATGAGCAGAGCCCCTATGAGGTGATGGCGGAACTTTGCCGGAGTATGAGTGTGGAGGAGCGGGCATGAACACTGTGGAAGAAAAAATCACCGAGGCGGAGCTGGAGGTGATGGAGGTCCTGTGGGACGCGGGGGAGCCCTGCACCCTGGGACACATCAAGGAAGCTCTTTCGGAAAAAAACGGGGACACCACCAAGACACTGCTGCGGCGGCTGTGCGCCAAAGGGGCGGTGGGCCAGGAGAAACGGCAGGTGTACTGGTACACCCCCCTGGTAAGCCGGGAACAGGTGCGGGGCAGCCGCACGAAAAAGCTGATCGACAGACTGTACGCCGGGTCGGCCCGGAACATGGTGGCCGCCCTGGTGGAGGGCGACCAGCTGGACCGGGAGGACATTGCCCAGCTGCGGGCGCTGCTGGATGAGCTGAGTGAACCGGGGGAGCTGCCCCGGACCGCAATGAAAAAGGAGGAACACATCTGATGGAAACAGTCAGGACCCTTACCCATGAACAGGTCATGGAGATCATCCCCCACCGGGACCCCATGCTTTTGATCGACACCGTTTCGGAGCTGGTGGAGGGGGAGCGGATCACGGCGTCCTTTTATGTGGACCCGGACCGGGAGATTTTCAAAGGCCACTTCCCCGGCGACCCGGTGCTGCCCGGTGTCTATACGGTAGAGGCTACCGCCCAGGCTGCCGACCTGATCCTGATGACCAAACCGGCCTATGCGGGCAAGACCCCGCTGTTTCTGGGCATTGACCATGTGCGCTTCCGCAAAAAAATCCTGCCGGGGGACACCATGGAGATTCGGGTCCGGCTGCTCAGCGAGCGGGCGGAAAAGGCCATTGCCACCTGCCGGGCGGAGGTCTATACTGCCGGGGAGCTGGCGGCGGAGACTGAGGTCACCATCGCCATGCGGTGAGAAAGATAACTAAGGGGCCGGGCGTGTCAGCGCCCGACCCCTTTTTGCTTTGCTGTTATGTGAAAGAAATGACCCATTCCAGGTCCCCGTAGGTCACCGTGTCCTGGGTGCGGACCATGCCGCCCCCCAGACCGTCCCACCAGGTGTCGTACTCATAGACCAGCTGGATGGCCCCGATCTCCACTGCCACAATAGGCTCCTCCACCCAGGACGGGGCGGCGGCCAGCTGAACGTTCACATGGCCGGAGGTAAAGCTGCGGAAGCCCTCCCCTGCGTCGGGATAGCGGGTTCCGGAGGCCCCAATGAAGGTGACCTGATGGTGGAACAGGGAAGCGCCTGTCAGCAGCAGCCCGTCCTCGTTTTCCGCCTGGTGGGCGTACACCGACAGCTGCCGGCCGTCCTCACTGACCAGGGCGGTCACTGTCCCCTCGGCAAAGGTCCGGCTGTCCGACCAGGCGGCCTGGGCTTCTACTGAAATGAGAGTCAGGCTTCCGGTGCGGGAGCCGCCTTCCTCCAGGTCCAGCAGCTCATAGGTCAGTTCGGTAGGCATCTCCTCCGGCAGCTTGTAAAGGAAGGGCATATGGACTCTGGCTTGGTAGCCTTCCTCCTTCCAGACCACCTCCGGCCCGCAGTCCAGACCGGCCAGAGAAATCCACGGCTGGCCCTGGGGGGCAAAGCCGCCATATGGCAGCCATTCGGAGTAGACCTGGTCTCCCTGCTCCAGGGGGACGCCGTCGGCGTACACCTGCAGCTTGCGAGTGGCCAGCTGGTGGGCCTCCTCCTCCGGGCTCACCAAATAGAGCTCCAGCAGCAGGTAGTCCCCCTGGCTCACGCCGTCCAGATGACACAGCCAGTTCCCCTCGGTCCACTGGTCGGCCTCCTCTACCACCATCACCGGTGCGGCGGAAGCGCCCACCCCGGTGAAATAGCGGACCATCCACTGTACACCGGCGGCCAGAGCCTGGTAATTGACTGCCCCCAGTACCACCGCCAGGCAGAGCACCGCCGCCGCCAGACGCCGGGCCGGGACGCGCCGCCCGGCGGGCCGATCTTCCGCCGCCGTCAGGGTGTCCTCTATCAGGGCGGGGCTGGGACCGGCCCGGTCAAAGAGGTCCCGATAGGTCTGTTCCGTCATAGTTCTTCCGCTCCTTTCCATGCGTCCCGCAGCAGCGCCCGCCCCCGGGCAAGCTGGCTGCGGACCGTGTTTGGGCTGCGGCCCAGGATGACCGCGATCTCTCCGGTGTCATAGCCCTCGTAATAATAAAGGTGAAGCACCGCCCGGTATTTTTGGGGCAGCCCCTCCAGCAGGGACAGCAGTTCCTGCTCCTCCTGATTCTGGGCGGGAATGGCCTCCGACAGGGCTACCGTGTGCCGCCGCCAGAAGGAGCCGTGGAGCTTTTTGCAGCAGTTCACCGTCACCCGCAGCAGCCAGGCCTTCCGGTGCTCCTCCTCCCGGAACGCCGGGGCGGAGCGGAGATACCGGAGAAAGACCTCCTGAAACACGTCATCGGCGTCGTGGCTGCTCTGGGTCTGAGCCAGGGCCAGGCGGTACACCATGTCCCCGTAAGTTTCCATTGCCTGCCGCAGACCGGCGTCCTCTCCCATGGCACTTCCCCCTTTCTGCCCCTAACACCCCTGAGCGTGCGGATTTGTTGCATGCCGCACAAAAAACGGACGGCCTTTCCGGCCGCCCGTCCCATTTATTCTACTGACCGGACATGGAGCACGTCCCCGTCCACGGTGAAGCGTACCTCCAGCCCGGCGAAGGCCATGCCGTACACCCGGTCCGGATCGTGCTGGTAGGAGGGCCGGGGGTCACGGGACAGCACCCCGGTGAGAGCCTCCCGCTTATCCTCCGGAACCTTGCCCAGCAGCTCCGGCGGGAAGGCCACCTCCAGCACCTTGCCGCCCATGTTGCCGGTAAAGCCGCCCAGCGCCTCCGGGTGGGCGTCGGCGTAGGGCAGATAGGGCTTGATGTCCAGGATGGGGGTGCCGTCCATCAGGTCTGCCCCCGACACCACCAGCACATGCCCCAGCTCCGGGTCCTTCTCGATCCCCACCAGCTTCACGCAGGACAGGCCGATGGGGTTGGGCCGGAAGGGGGAGCGGGTGGCGAACACCCCCATGCGGGTATTGCCCCCCAGCCGGGGCGGCCGCACGGTGGGAGACCAGGTGTCCCGCACCGCTTCGGAAAACTGCCAGATGAGCCACAGGTGGGAGAACTCCTCCAGCCCCCGCAGGGCGTCCGGGTTGCGGTACTCGGGTTCAAAGACCACAGTGGCTTTCAGTTCCTCCACCAGCCCGCTCTGCCGGGGGATGCCGAACTTGGTGGGAAAGTCGCTGCGGATGCGGGCGACGATGTGCATGGGAATCATTTTTTGCCCTCCTCCTGCGCTTTTTTCATGGCGGCCTCCACCGGCCGGGACTGGACGGGCTTGTTGATCCGGCGGATCAGGGCGTCGATCTGCCCCGACACCTGCTCCACCTCCGCCTTGAAGGTGGTGGCTGACAGCCGCAGAGCGCCGTGGCCCAGGATGATGAGCTGCTCGGCGCCGTCGGAGGTGGCCACCCGCACCCGGTGGTGTTTGCCGATCTCATAGGTGGCCCGCTCGATATAGGTGTCGGCAGTTTCCGCTTCTTTTGTATACACAACGTAAATGTTATGGTATTTATATACGTCTTGTATACTTCTGGGTACCTTGTAGGCGTCAAATACCAGGATGACCACGGATTTTTGGAAGCCCTGGTAGTTGCTCAGAATGTCCATCAGCATCTGCCGGGCGGCGTCCAGGCTGGTGCGGGCCGCCTGCTTCAGCTCCTCCCAGGCGTAGATGATGTTGTACCCATCCACCAGCAGATACTCGGGGCCCTTGTTCTGGGTTTGGACATTGTATTTCTTGTCGTCCAGGCTGGTGCGGGCAGGCTTGGGCGGCGGGGCAAAGGTGCGGTGCTCCACCTTGCCGTAGGTCCGCTCATAGATGGCCAGCAGCTCCTTGTCCTGCTCCAGGGACAGCCCCCGGTCCGACCGGCGGACAGGTGGGGGAGTGGGCGCCTCCTCCTCCGGAGGCGGGGCGTCAGGCGTCAGGCCCACCGTGACGTGGGCCATCTCCTTCACCTGGTCCCACTTCACTGTGTAGCCCGCGCCGTGGGCGCAGAACACCGAGCCGGTGGGGTTGTCCGGGTCCCGCTCCGGGTTGTAGCCTATGGCATCCACCACGGCCTGCTGGTCGTGGCAGGGGAAGTAGCCCTTCAGGGTGCAGCTCAGCCGCCCCAGGCCCTTGGTGTAGGCGGCCACCTCCCGGCCGTAGTCCCGCAGGCCCGCCACTGGGGCGGAGCCGGTGAGGATGGTCAGCTCCCCGGCGGTCTCCGGCGGCTCGCAGCCGCCGCCCATCCGCTGAATGTCGCTCATGGCCCGGCCCACCTGGGGGGCGGGCACCTCCAGCCGGAAGGCATACCAGGGTTCCAGCAGAATGCTCCGGGCCTCCATCAGACCCTGACGCACTGCCCGGTAGGTGGCCTGCCGGAAGTCGCCGCCCTCGGTGTGCTTCAGGTGGGCGCGGCCTGCCAGCAGGGTGATCTTCACGTCGGTGAGGGGGGAGCCGGTGAGCACCCCCGGATGGGCCCGCTCAGCCAGGTGGGTGAGGATGAGCCGCTGCCAGTTCCGGTCCAGCACATCCTCCGGGCAGGCGGTGGCCAGCACCACGCCGCTGCCCTGCTCTCCCGGCTCCATCAGCAGGTGTACCTCGGCGTAGTGGCGCAGGGGCTCGTAGTGGCCCACCCCAACTACGGGGGCGGCAATGGTCTCCCGGTACACGATGCCCCCCTGGCCGAAGGACACCGCCATGTCAAACCGCTGGGCGATGAGCCGCTGCAAAACCTCCAGCTGCACCTCGCCCATCAGCTGAATGTGGATCTCCCGGAGCCGCTCGTTCCACACCAGATGGAGCTGAGGGTCCTCCTCCTCCAGCTGGCGCAGCTTCTGCATGGCGGTCACCGGGTCCTGGCCCTCGGGGAGCAGGACCTGATAGGTGAGCACCGGCTCCAGGGCGGGGGGCGTCCCCTCCGCCTCAAAGCCCAGGCCCTGGCCAGCCGCCGCGCCGTTCAGGCCGGTTACTGCCACGATGCTGCCCGCCGGGGCCTCATCCACCGGCTGGAATTTCCGGCCGGAGTAGATTCGCAGCTGGTCGGCCTTTTCCTTCCAGCCCGGGCCGTCCAGCAGGGTTTTTACCTTCAAACTGCCACCGGTGACCTTCAGCCAGGCCAGCCGCACCCCCTGGTCGTCCCGGGAGATCTTGAAGATGCGGGCGCCGAAGTCCGTGGGGTAGACCGGCCGGGGGGCATATCCCTCCAGGCCGTGAAGAAACTCCGCCACTCCGTCCAGCTTCAGGGCCGAGCCGAACCAGCAGGGGAACAGCTTCCGCTTGGCGATGAGGGCGGTGAGGGCGGCATCGGGCACCGAGCCGCTTTCCAGATAGTCCTCCAGCAGGCCCTCGTCGCACAAAGCCGCCTGCTCGTACAGAGCGGGCTTGTCCGTAAAATCGGCGCAGCCCTCGTCCAGCCGGTTTTTCAGCTGCTCCAGCAGGGCGGCCCTGTCCGCCCCCGCCAGGTCCATCTTGTTGATGAATAGGAAGACGGGCACCTGATACCGCTCCAGCAGCTTCCACAGGGTGTGGGTGTGGCCCTGCACCCCGTCGCTGCCGCTGATGACCAGGATGGCGCAGTCCAGCACCGACAGGGTGCGCTCCATCTCGGCGGAGAAATCCACGTGGCCGGGGGTGTCCAGCAGGGTGAGCTCCGCCGTCTCCAGCGGGAGCACCGCCTGCTTGGAGAAGATGGTGATGCCCCGCTCCTTCTCCATGGGGTCGGTGTCCAGGAAGGCGTCCCCGTGATCCACCCGCCCCAGCTTCTTCAGCTGCCCGCAGGTGTAGAGCAGCCCCTCCGTCAGGGTGGTCTTTCCCGCGTCCACGTGGGCCAGAATGCCCACCACCAGTTTATCCATAGCGTACTTCCTTTAAATTGAAATGATTATGCTTGCGCCGCCTGCCGGTCCAGCGTGTAGGGCAGGCCGTGGCCGGGCAGGATGCGCAGGCCGTCGGGCAGCCGGTCCAGAAAGGGCCTGGTATAGGTCTCATAGTCCTGGGTGCTGCCCTTGGGCAGCCGAAGTGCCGCCGTACTGCCGGGGATCAAGTAGTCGCCGGAGAAAAACAGCGCCTCGTCCCAGAAGATCCCGCAGCTGCCTGGCGCGTGGCCGGGAAGGGCCACGCAGCGTATGGTATGGCCCCGCCACATGCTCTGCCAGCTCTGGTCGAAGACCAGGTCGGCGGGGCGGCAGGTGAAGGGCATGTAGTGCGCGTCTCTCTTGCCCTGGAAGGTGAGAAAAACCTCCATCCACCGGGACATGTTCTGTTTTTCGTCCTGAAGTCCGGCGCTGCACGGGGCGGTGCATACGGCCTTTGCCCCGGGCCAGCGGTCCCGCAGGGCATCGAGCCCTGCCATATGGTCGCAGTGCTCATGGGTGAGCAGGATCAGCTCCGCCGCCCAGCCCCGCTCCTCCAGACAGGCCAGGGGGAGATCGGCCCGGTTGGGGTCCACCACCACGGCGCCCCCGCCGCTGCCCAGGATATAGCAGTTGCTTCCGGTCAGCGGGTCCTCCAGACGCAGCAGCTCCGCCATGGCTCAGCCTTCCTCCCCGGACCGGGCGGGAAGAAACTCCCCCAGAAGCTGCCGGGCCCGGTCCAGCTGGTCCGCATCGTCACAAACCCGGATCAGCCGCTGAGGCGGCACGTTCAGATCAGCGATGCCTGCGCATTGGGCGGTGCAGCCGCACACCACCACCGCCGCGGCATAGGGCACGCCGGCCTTTGCGGGCTGGAAGTCCGCCTGGGGAAACCATGCGGCCAGCCGCCTGACCAGCGCCACCCGGTCAAAGCGGGGGTTACACCCGCCGCAGTAGCGGATGCCGATCTGGGTTTTTTGCTCCATAATGGACGCCTCCTGACAGAGCGGGCCGGACCACTCCGGCGCCTGTTCGCTGTTATTCAACATCATACAGGCCCCGGCCTGAAAATGCAAGAAACAAGAGGAAGAAGGCCTCCTTTCCGAAAAAATACAGCCCCGGGAACATATAACCGGCAAGTATAGAAAAATTAAGTCAAAACCACACAATTTTTAAACAAAAAAATTGGGAATCGCTTGCAATCTCAGAACAAGATGGTATAATAGCGACGGTTAGCATATCTGACAGCAATTATCGCAGAGAAAACTAGGAGGAATGTAAAATGAGCAATGCTCACAAGTATGTATACTTGTTCTCCGAAGGCAACGGCTCCATGCGTGAGCTGCTGGGCGGTAAGGGCGCCAACCTGGCTGAGATGACCAGCCTGGGCATGCCCGTGCCCCAGGGCTTCACCATCACCACCGAAGCCTGCACCCAGTACTATGAGGACGGCGAGAAGATCAACGACGAGATCCAGGCCCAGATCATGGAGTATATCGCCAAGATGGAGGAGATCACCGGCAAGAAGTTCGGTGATATGGAGAACCCCCTGCTGGTCTCCGTCCGCTCCGGCGCCCGTGCTTCCATGCCCGGCATGATGGACACCATCCTCAACCTGGGCCTCAACGAGCAGGTCGCGGAGGTCATTGCCAAGAAGTCCGGCAATCCCCGCTGGGCCTATGACTGCTATCGTCGGTTCATCCAGATGTACTCCGACGTGGTCATGGAAGTGGGCAAGAAGTACTTTGAGGAGCTCATTGATAAGATGAA
>CALWXT010000080.1 GCA_944385575.1 uncultured Flavonifractor sp.
AGCAGGGCGAAGCCACGGCGGAGCCAGGTCATGCTTACGCCCTTGAACAGCTTTCCGCCCAGCAGCCCTCCCGCCAGACCACCCAGCAGGTAGGGAAGGGCGGGCAGCAGCTCCACGCCGCCCCGGAACAGGTAGATGGCGGCGGAGAGTACGCACAGGGGGAGAATGACGGCCACCGATGTGGCGAAAGCCTTCCTCTGGCCTAACCCGCACCAGCCGGCCAGCAGGGGCACCAGCAGCATGCCGCCCCCTCCGCCGAAGAAGCCGTTGACCAGCCCCGCCGCCGCTCCCGCCAGGGCGGGACGGAGCCATCCACATTCCGGTCGTTTCAAAAAGCATCCCTCCGTTGGTTTTATTCTGCCAGCGGAGGGATGTTTTTATACCTTTATTATATATTATATCTGTGTGCCGGTGAGGGAGCAGATCACATCCCCCGCCATCATCAGACCGGCCACCGGGGGCACCCAGGCCACGCTGCCGGGGACGGAGCGGCGGCCGGGGGGCGGGGCCTCCCGCTGCTCCGCCTCGTGGGGGAGCTCCGGGGACCAGAGCACCCGGTGATGCCCGATGCCCCGGGCCCGCAGCTCCTTGCGCACCACCCGGGCCAGCGGACAGCCCTCGGTCTTGGAGATATCACTGATGCGGAACTGGGAGGGGTCCAGCTTGTTGCCGGTGCCCAGGGCGGAGAGGATGGGGATGTCCCGGCGCAGGGCGGTCTCGATGAGATCCAGCTTGCAGGACACCAGGTCGATGCAGTCCACCACGTAGTCGTACCGGACGGAGAAGAAGGATTCCCGATTGTCCGCCTCGTACTTTTCCACCCGCACGGTGGTGCGGCACTCCGGGTTGATGTCGGCGATCCGCTCAGCCATGGCCTGTGCCTTGGGCTTTCCCAGGGTGGACAGAGTGGCCTCCACCTGCCGGTTCAGATTGGTCAGCCCCACCTCGTCGTGGTCGATCAGGGTGAGGGCCCCGACGCCGGAGCGGGCCAGCGCCTCGGCGCACCAGCTGCCCACGCCGCCCAGGCCGAATACCGCCACATGGCTGGCGGCCAGCTTTTCCATGGCGGGCCGGCCCAGCAGCATTTCGGTTCTCAGAAATCGCTCGTCCATACTGCACTCCTTTTGAAAAGGGCCTGTCGATAAAACTTTTTCGACAAGCTGAGGGCCTGCCGCAATGCGGCAGGCCCTGCTTTTGTTTGGATTAGGCGCCCACGTACTTGGCGCCGCTGCCCTGAACAGCCTCCAGACCTTCGGTCAGGCTGTCCATCCAGTCGGTGACCCGCTGGCTGCGGATGGAGCTGTCAGCGGTGGTCTGCCACACGGGGACATTCTCGTTCTGGTAGTAGACCACGCACCAGCCCTGCTGGCCGGAGTTGGTGTTCTCAATGAGGGTGACGTCGCCAGGCTGATGGGACTCGCCGAACAGCCAGCTGTCGAAGATGGTGAACTCGCCCTCGTACACATTCTCGTACAGGCCGCCGTTGGTGTTGGAGCCGGGATCGTCGGAGTTGGCGTTGGCCAGCTCACCGAAGGACTCGGCGGTCTTGTCGCCGGCCTCCCACTCAGCCATCAGCTTCTCAGCCTCGGCCTTGGCGGCGTCCAGCGCCTCCTGGGTGGGAACGGTGGACTCGTCCACGTCCTCGGTGGCGGGATCGTCCTCCTCGGCGGTCTCAGCCTTGATCAGGATGTGGCGGATGTCAGCGGTGGGGTCCTCGTTGCGGTAGCGGTCCAGGAACAGCACCACATAGTAGCCGCTGCTGGCCTCAACCACGCCCACGTCGCCGGCGGTGCGGCCATCCTCCTGGAGCCAGGAGCCGAAGGTGGAATTCAGGTTGCTGCCAACGGTGCCCTCATACAGGGAGCGGTCGGGGTCCTCCGCATAGGAGTCCTTGCTGGCCTCGGAGACGTACTCGGGAGCCAGCTCGCCGAAGGCGGCGCTCTTGTCCTCGGCGGCCTTCACAGCGTCGGCAAACTCGTTGGCCTTGACCTCGGCAGCCTGCATGGCGGCAGCGGTCTCCTCCTCGGTGGGCTCCACGGTGTTGCCTTCCTCATCGGTGGTGGTGGGCACGGAGCCGTCCACCAGGATATAGCGGTAGTCGTAGCTGTCCAGGGTGGCGGCGTTTTCCTCGTAGTAGGCCTCCAGATCCTCAGTGGTGACCTCCTGCTTGTCGGAGTAGGCGGTCTTGTAGCTGCTCACCAGCTTGGCACGCTCCACGCAGGTCTTGAAGGCGCTGGCGGTCATATACTTGCCGTAGTTGTTTTTCAGGAAGGTCTCGAAGTTGGGATAACCATTCTGCTCGGCAGAAGTCTTGAGAGAGGAGATCTCCTCCTCCACAGCGGCCTTGTCCTCGTCGGTGAGGGTGTAGCCCTCCTCGGCGGCGGCGTTCTCCAGGGCGGCCGCCTCAGTCAGCTGAGTGGTGGCCTGCTCCATGAAGTAATCATAGTAGCTCTGGGTCTCCTCCTCGTCCACATACTGGGTGTGGAGGTCGGCGGAGGGATCAAAGGTGGCAAGGCCGAACATGCTGGCATAGTAGTACTCTGTCTGCATGGCGGAGTAGAAGTAATAATCCACATCGGTGACGCTGTAGTCACGCCCGCCCACGCTCAAAGCAGTGGCGCGGCGCTGGAAGATGCCGGAGTGCCACACCAGCAGAATGACCACCAGAACGGCGATCACGACGCCGATGACCGTGTAAAGAACAGCCTTGCGCTTGGCGGCCTGCTGCTCCTTCAGCTCCTGGCGCTGCTTCTGGGTCAGGCCCTGAGCAAGGTCGCCCTGGCGCTGCTTTTTTTCTCTGGATGCGCTCATTGATAGCTTCAGTCCTCTCGATAAATGTTCCTGCCAAAGCAGGGGAACCCATAGACAGTCAACTATTATATCGGAATTTTCCCCTGCTTTCAAGTCTAAAAACAGTTTTTACACTTTGTTCAGTTTTTAATAAAAGAAAAACCCCACGAAACAAATGTTTCGTGGGGGACCCCGCTCTGGCCGTGCGGATCCATTTAAAACCTGCACGAAGTGGCAGGTGGGTCGCCTCCATGGCGCTTCGTTGCTTCCAACTTCCAGCGGCCCCCGAAGGGCGCCGGGAGGCCTGCAGTCCACGCCATGAGTGGGGCATCCCGTTTCAGAGATGTGGGTTTAAATAAAACCCGTCACGCACCGAGCAGGAAGGGTGTCAGTTTTCTTCCTCGTCGGAAAAGAGGACTTCCATGAACTGCTGATAGACAAGCTCCAGCTCCTCTTCACTGTCCAGGGTGGAGAGCTGCTCCTCACCGTCCACATTTACCGCCTTGAGGATGATCAGACCATACTCCTCGTCATCCAGGTCCACTTCCTGCACGCCGTCGCCCTTCTCCTCGCCCTGTACGGCGGGGAAGAAGGCCATATAGGTCTGGCCGTTGTACTCCAGTGTGTCCAGATGTTCCAGCTCAAATTCATTGCTGTCCTCATCGGTGACGGTGATGAAATCGGGGCCAAATTCTTCACTCATATCGGGCACCATACCTTCCTTTTCTTCGTCTATTATTGTAGCGTGCCCAGGGAAAAAATGCAAGAGTGAGACGAGCCAAAATTTTACGGTGTACAGAATGTGGAAATACAGGAAGGACATAGGGTGGACAAAGAGGGAGAACGTGATATAATATACTCTATTGGATTATACCCTTTGTCTGTTCCACCTGAAAACGGAGGTGCCATTTTGTCAGTGACCAGCAATCAGAACCCGCGTCCCGAGCGGCGGAGAAAAAAGCCGTCCACGACCGCTGTGGTGTTTTCCACCATAGGAAAGGTTGTGGGTACGCTTTTCCTCATCGGTCTGATCACGTCGGTGATCCTGGCCTGCTTCGCGGCCAACTATATCCGGACGGTCATCATTCCCCAGGCTCATCTGGACGCCAACTTTGTCATGAACCAGACCAGTACCATTTATTATAAGGATTCGGAGACGGGCGAGTATGTGGAGCATCTTGCCCTCCACGGCAGCGAGAACCGGAAGCTGGTGGAGCTGGAGCAGATCCCCGAGTCCCTGCAGAAGGCCACTGTGGCCATTGAGGACGAGAACTTCTACAAGCACAACGGCGTGAGCTGGAAGCGCACCCTCAAGGGCGTGCTGCTCATGTTCACCGGCGGAGACATCCAGGGCGGCTCCACCATCACCCAGCAGCTCATCAAGAACGTCACCCAGTATGACGATGTGACGGTCAAGCGCAAGATCCTGGAGATCTTCACCGCCCTGGACTTTGACGCCACCTACTCCAAGGACCAGATCCTGGAGTGGTATCTCAACTATATCTACCTGGGCGACGGCTGCAACGGTGTGGCGACCGCCGCGGAGAACTACTTCGGCAAGGATGTGTCGGAGCTGACCCTGGCCGAGAGCGCCAGCCTCATTTCCATCACCAACAACCCCACCATCTACGGCCCCTATTCCACCGTGCGCATGACCAACAAGGACGGGGAAGTCACCACCGGCCGGGAGCGGAACAAGCAGCGCCAGGAGCTGGTGCTGTGGAAAATGCTGGACCTGGGCATGATCAGCCAGGAGGAGTATGACGCGGCGGTGGCGGAAGAGCTGAATTTTGTCCGCGGTCAGGACGAGAAAAAGCCCACTACTATTTATAACTGGTATGACGAGCAGGTGATTTCCGACGTCATTGAAGACCTCATGGACGAGTTCGGCTATTCCCAGCAGATCGCCGAGGACATGGTGCTCTCCGGCGGCCTGAAGATCTACGCCTGTGTGGACCCGGAGATCCAGTCTGTTGTGGAGTCGGTCTATTACGACCGCAGCAATCTGGATCTGGTGTCCAAGAGCGGTCAGGAGATCCAGTCCGCCATCGTCATCATCGACCCGGAGGGCAACGTGGTGGGCCTGGCGGGCGCCCTGGGCGAGAAGGAGGGCAACCTGCTGCTCAACATGGCCAGCGGTACCTACCGGCAGCCGGGCTCCTCCATCAAGCCTTTGTCGGTGTACGCTCCGGCCCTGGAGTACGGGGTCATCAGCCCCGCCTCCACCATTGACGATTATCCGGTGCAGGTATACAGCGGAAAATCCTGGCCGGTGAACTCCTATTCCCACTATAAGGGCCTGATGAATCTGGCACCTGCCATTGCCGTGTCCTCCAACCCCGTTGCTGTGCGGACGCTGGAGCAGCTGGGCGTGGACACCTCCTTCCAGTTTATGCAGGAGAACTTTCACATTGACCTGGTGGAGGAGCTGGTGACGGGCGGCGAGGTCAAGAACGACTACGGCACCAGCCAGCTGGGCCTGGGCGGCCTGACCAGAGGCGTCAGCGTCATGGATATGGCGGCCGCCTACTCGGTCTTCCCCCGGGACGGCCTGTATATCGAGCCCAAGACCTACACCAAGGTCACCCGCGAGGTGAACGGGGTGGAGGAGGTGCTGCTGGACAACACCGACAACGAGCCGGAGGTAGCCCTGTCCACCAAGACCACCTGGTATATGAACGAGCTGCTCAAGGGCGTCGTCAACGGCAAGTACAGCGGCGCCACCGGTACCGGCGCCCAGCTCTCCGGCATGACGGTGGCCGGCAAGACCGGTACCACCAGCTCCAGCAACGACAAGTGGTTTGTGGGCTATACGCCCTACTATACCGCGGCCGTGTGGGTTGGCTACAAGAACCCGGAACAGGTCAAGAGCAGCAGCAACCCGGCGGTGGCCATGTGGAAGAAGGTCATGGCCCCCATCCACGAGGGCCTGGAGAACAAGAGCTTCAGTTCGGCCAGCGGCACCAAGACCGTGCAGATCTGCCAGGACAGCGGCCTGCTGGCTACCGAGGCCTGTGCCGCCGATCCCCGGGGCAGCCGGGTCATCAGCGTCACGCTGTTTGAGGACGATATCCCCGCCGAGCGCTGCGCCCTGCACAAGGAAGTGGAGGTCTGTACCGCCTGCCCGGTGATGAGCAGCAGCGGAGAGGCCATTTCCGGCCTGTACCATCTGGCGGGCGAGTTCTGCCCCCGGGAGGCCAACGCTGCCCTGGGCATTACCGAGGGTACGGTCAAGACCATTGGCATTCTGGACTACCCGCGGGAGTCCGTAGGCGGGGCTGTGGCCCGGGACAGCAATTACCTGTACAGCTTCCTGGAGGCGCAGGGCACCTGTACCACCCATACCTCCGCCCCTGTGGCGCCGCCCACGCAGTATGATCCCTATTCCTTCAACCGGTACGATCCGTCCACCTGGCCCACCCAGGAGCAGTGGCCCGGCTTCGACCCGGCGGATGAGACCACCTATCCGGACTACAATCTCCCGCCCATCGAAACGCCGGGCGGGGAGACCACGCCGCCGGTGACGGAGCCCACCCAGACCCCGGGGCCGTCGGCGTCAACGGCCCCTTCCGCAGAGCCGTAATTCCCCAGAACGTCAAAAGCGTACCCCGGAATTTCCGGGGTACGCTTTTTTTATAAACCGTTCCAGAGCTCCCGCAGGACGCCGGAGGCCCAGAGCTGCTTTGCCACCACCAGGAACAGGGGAGCCAGGATCATCCCCGCCACCCCAAAGGCCTGGAAGCCCACATACATGCCGCCCAGCGCGGCCAGCGGATGGAGCCCCACCCGGCTGCCCACCAGCCTGGGCTCCAGCAGGCTGCGGGTCAGGGTGGCGGCGGCGCACAGGGCCAGCAGTCCCACGCCCAGCAGCGTGCTGCCGCTGAGGAAGGAAAAGAGGGCCCAGGGCACCAGGATCACGGCGGAGCCAAACACGGGCAGGGCGTCCAGCAGGGCGGTCACTCCGGCCAGCAGCAGGGCCAGCTCCACCCGCAGCAGCAGAAGACCCACCGTCAGTTCCCCGAAGGTGATGAGCATGAGCAGCAGCTGGGCCTTGAGCCAGCCGCCCAGCGCCTCCTTCAGCCCTGCCCCCAGCCGCCCGAGCCCGTCCCGCCACGGGGCGGGCAGCCGCCGGTTCGCCGCTTCCGCCAGCTCCGGCCGGCCGGAACTGATGAGATAGGTGGCCAGCAGGGCCGTCATGACGAACAGAAAGAAGGCGGGCAGGGCGGAGGCTCCGGCGCCGAGCAGGGAGAGCAGGCCCTCATACAGCCGGGCGGGGAGGCCGGCCCCCTCCTCCACCAGCCCCTTCAGCGCCGCCCGGACCGGCTCCTGGGCGGGCACCGGCAGGGCCACCAGGAAGCGATACAGCCGGCTTTCCAGCTCCCCGGCCAGGGCGGGCAGGCCGGACATCAGGACGGGCAGCCGGCCCAGCAGCACGGTCAGCTCATACCCCGCCCGCCAGACGAGCAGCCCCGCGCCGGCCAGCAGTCCAAGGGCCAGCGCCGCCGTGCACACCCCGGCGGCCCACCGGCGCTTCATGCCCAGACGCCTGCTCAGGAAGCGGATGCCCGGCTCCAGCAGGGCAGACAGGGCCAATGCAGCCAGGAAGGGGAGCAGCCAGGGCAGGAGCACCCGCCCGGCCAGCCAGAGCCCGCCGGCCAGCAGCCCGGCGTAGGCCAGCCGAAGCAGAAAGCGCAGATGTCTGTTCTCCGGCATGGCCGCCCCTCCCAACTGGATATGTATAAAATGACGAAAATTGGTGGATGGGACTGGCGTGAAATTAGCAGCCGAAGGGGGAAGGGACCCTTGCGGCAGCGGGATGGGTGTGCTACAATAGACCACAAGACACAGACAAATGACTTTCCAATAAGGACAGTCTGGAGGTTGCCCATGGGAAAGACACCAAACTATTTTATCGTGGAGGCCAGCGCCCTGCCTGAGGTGTTTCTGAAGGTGGCGGAGGCAAAGCGCCTGCTGGAGACCGGCGAGGTGGACACGGTGAACCTGGCGGCCCGGCGGGTGGGGATCAGCCGCAGCGCGTTCTATAAATATAAGGACGCGGTGCAGCCCTTCAACGACATGCTCCATGGCCGCATCGTCACCTTCCAGATCCTGCTGAAGGATGAGCCGGGCGGATTGTCCTCCGTCCTGCGTATTTTTGCCCAGAGCGGCGGGAATATTCTCACCATCAACCAGGCCATTCCGGTGAACGGCTGCGCGGCGGTGACCATCGGGGCGGAGACCTCGGGGCTGCAGACCTCCCTGGAGGAGCTGCTGGAGCAGGTGCAGAGCCAGCAGGCCGTCCTGCGCTGTGAGATTTTGGCGGGCTGACGCCCGTGGGATAGAAAGGAGAACGATACCATGGTGAACGTGGCGATCCTGGGCTTCGGCGTGGTGGGGTCCGGCGTGGCGGAAGTGCTGGCCACCAACGGGGCCCACATCGACCGGAAGGTGGACGATCTGCTCCGCCTGAAGTATATTCTGGATGTGCGGGACTTCCCCGACAGTCCCTTTGCCGATAAGGTGGTGCACGACTTCAGCGTCATTGAGAACGACCCGGAGGTCAGCATCGTGGTGGAGACCATCGGCGGGGCCAAGGTGGCCCTGGACTTCACCCGCCGGGCCCTGATGGCGGGCAAGAGCGTGGTCACCTCCAACAAGGAGCTGGTGGCCGAGCACGGCTGCGAGCTGCTGCGGCTGGCCCAGGAGAAGGGCGTCAGCTATCTGTTTGAGGCCAGCGTGGGCGGCGGCATCCCCATCATCCGGCCCCTGAACCAGTGTCTGGCGGCCAATGAGATCGAGGAGCTGTGCGGCATCCTCAACGGCACCACCAACTATATCCTGACCCGGATGATCCGGGCGGGGCTGAGCTTTGACGCGGCTTTGAAGGAGGCCCAGCAGAACGGCTATGCCGAGCAGGACCCCACCGCCGACATTGAGGGCCACGACGCCTGCCGCAAGATCTGCATTCTCTCCTCCCTGGCCTTCGGCCGCCACGTCTATCCCCGCCAGGTGCCCACCGAGGGCATCACCGGCGTGACCCTGGCGGACGTGGCCTATGCCGAGTCCTGCGGGAAGAAGATCAAGCTGCTGGGCCGCTCCATCCGCCGGAGCGACGGCAAGGTGTGCGCCTATGTGGCGCCCCACCTGGTGGACCAGGAGAACCCGCTGGCCGGGGTGGAGGACGTGTTCAACGCCATCACGGTAAAGGGCAACGCCATCGGCGACGTGATGTTCTACGGCCGGGGCGCGGGCAAGCTGCCCACCGCCTCCGCTGTGGTAGCCGACGTGATCGACGCGGCCAAGCACCGGGACGAGAAGAAGCGGATGTTCTGGGCCGAGGGCGGGGAGGACGTGACGGTCTCCCCCGCGGATCTGGAGAGCGCCTGGTATATCCGGGTGGAGGGCACGGCGGAGCAGGTAAAGGCCGCCTTCCCCGACCGGACCCTGCTGGCCCGTGCGGGCGCCCCGGAAGGGGAGTTCGCCCTGGTGACCGGGCCCATGACCCGGGCGGCGCTGGACGCCTGCCTTGCCGGACTCAAGGTCTGCTCGGTCTTCCGGGTGCTGGATTGACCGGCACAGCCGCCGCGGCATAGGATAAGGCAGCGGGCGGTTTAGATTTTCCTTTGATTTAGGGGGTACAGACACCAATGGGACTCATCGTGCAAAAATTCGGCGGCAGCTCCGTCGCGGACGCAGACCGCATCCGCAACGTGGCCCGCATCATCACTGAGACATATCGCCGGGGCCACAGCGTCGTGGCGGTGCTCTCCGCCCAGGGCGACACCACCGACGACCTGATCGCCAAGGCCGCGGAGATCAATCCCAACGCTTCCAAGCGGGAGATGGATATGCTCCTCTCCACCGGTGAGCAGATCTCCTGCTCCCTGTGCGCCATGGCCATTGAGGCTATGGGCTATCCCGTGGTCTCCCTGACCGGCTGGCAGGCCGGGTTCCGCACCAATTCTGCATACGGCGACGCCCGGATCAAGCGGGTGAATACCGAGCGGGTGCTGGCCGAGCTGGACAAGAAAGCCATCGTGATCGTCACCGGCTTCCAGGGCATCAACAAGTATGAGGATATCACCACGCTGGGCCGGGGCGGCTCGGACACCTCGGCGGTGGCGCTGGCCGCCGTGCTCCACGCCGACCTGTGCCAGATCTATACCGACGTGGACGGCGTCTTTACCGCCGATCCCCGCACGGTGGCGGGCGCCTTCCAGCTGGAGGAGATCACCTATGACGAGATGCTGGAGCTTGCCACCCTGGGCGCCCAGGTGCTCCACAACCGCTCGGTGGAGATGGCCAAGCGGTATGGCATCAGCCTGGAGGTGCTCTCCAGCTTTTCCGGCAGACCGGGTACGAAAGTCAAGGAGGTTGCGAAGACCATGGAAAAAATGCACATCAGCGGGGT
>CALWXT010000081.1 GCA_944385575.1 uncultured Flavonifractor sp.
TGGTGCCGGTAGTCGGACTCGAACCGACACGATGTTGCCACCAACGGATTTTGAGTCCGTCACGTCTACCAATTCCATCATACCGGCACAGGGTACGAAGGCTATTATACATGAGTTTGGAGAGCTTGGCAAGTGTTCTCGCCGGAGAAAATGAGAAAAATACCGTACCATTTGTTTTGCGGATGTGATATGATATCAGTGTTGCAATAAGTGAGATCCCACGGAGGGTTTACTATGATAAAACGAATCAGGCTGATTTTGGCTGCGGGCCTGCTGCTTGTGCTGACCGGATGCTTTTCCCAATCAGTGGACGAGCTTTATGCCCCGCCCAAGGCGCCGGATGACTATTTGAAGCTGGATGAAAAGATCAATGAGATGCTCAACGCCGGCGGTGAGTACGCCGCGCCCCTGACAGGCGAGCTGACCCAAAAGGTGCAGCTCCAGGACCTGGACGGGGACGGTGTGCAGGAGGCCATCGCCTTTTTCCGGGTCAGTTCGGACGAGCGGCAGCTGAAGATCTGCATATACCGCCAGTCTGACCAGGACTATGAGCTGGCCGCCATGATCGAAAGCGCCGGCACCGCCATCAATGTGGTGGGCTATCAGGATGTGGACGGCGTGCCAGGGAAGGAGATCATCGTGGGCTGGCAGCAGAGCGACAAGCTCTATTCCCTGGCGGCCTATTCCATTCACAATGACCAGGTTCTGGAGATGATGCGGACGGAATATACCGACTTCCAGGTGTGCGATCTGGATATGGATGGCATCAATGAGATCGTTGTGATCCATACCGGTACGGCGGAGAACGGCAACCGGGCGGAGCTGTATGATTATCGCAACGGCATGCTGGAATTGGATTCCGCTGCACCTCTGTCCCGCAATATTACCGGCCTGTCGGAAAACGGCGTGCGAACTGGCCAGCTTCAGGGCGGAGCGCCCGCTGTTTTTGTGGATTGCCTCTATTCTGCTAACGGCAGCTATTCCACCGGAACGGACCTGTCTGCCTTCAACAATACCACGTACAGCGATGACGGACATATCACGGACATCTTTGCCTGGAAGAACGGAAAGATGCAGAATATCACCCTGAATACCACCACCGGGGAAAGCGACAGCACCATCCGCTGGTATACGACGGTCTCTGCCAAGGACATCAATCAGGACGGAATCCTGGAGCTGCCCGATCCCTATGCGCTGAACGATCCGGACAGCCTGAGCATCGCGGTGAATTTCTGGGCTATCCGCTGGCTTCAGTATGATATCAACGGGAATTCCGACCTGGTATTTACGACCTACTATAATGACCGCGATAGGTGGTACTTCATTCTGCCTGAAAGCTGGGAGGGCAAGATCACGGTCTCCCGGAACGATGTGGCCGGCGGTGAGCGGGCAGTGATCTTCTCCTACTGGGAAGAAGGGGGAGAGGCCGAGCCGGTGCCTTTCCTGGTGATTTATGCACTCAGCGGCGACAACCGGTTCATGCGGGCCAATATGGCCGGTCGATTCCGGCTGCTGCCTGACGATACCGACAGCGATACCATCTATGCCGCCCGGCTGCTGCAATGCGACTGGGACTGCGGCCTGGATGAGGAAGGGGTCAGACAGAATTTTGCCCTAATTACCAACGAATGGTCTTATGAGAAATAAGAGAAAGTAGGAGGAAGCGGAGATGAAAAAGGTACTCGTGCTGGAGGATGAGGCCAACATCCGCAGCTTTGTGGTCATCAACTTGAAGCGGGCCGGGTATGAAGCCATCGAGGCTGAGACCGGCGAGGAAGCGCTGGCCCAGCTCAAGCGCAATCCGGACATCAAAGTGGCTCTGCTGGATATCATGCTGCCTGATATGGACGGTTTTGAGGTCTGCCGCCGCATCCGGGCGGGCGACAACAAGATCGGCATTATTATGCTTACCGCCCGTACCCAGGAGATGGATAAGGTTACCGGCCTGATGACCGGCGCGGACGACTATGTGACCAAGCCCTTCTCTCCGGCGGAGCTGACCGCCCGCATCGACGCGCTGTACCGCCGCACTGGCGGCGGGGACCCGGTGGATTCCGGCGAGATCAGCCAGCCGCCCTTCCTCCTCAATACCCGTAACCGGACCTTGGAGAAGAGCGGCCAGCGGGTCAAGCTGACCCAGGTGGAGTACTCCATCATCAAGCTGTTCATGGACAATCCCGGCAAAGCCCTGTCCCGGGAGGAGATCTTGGACTCGGTGTGGGGCCGGGACTATTTCGGCGAACTGAAGATCGTGGACGTGAATATCCGCCGTCTGCGCATCAAGATCGAAGATGATCCCACCAATCCCACGTTCATCACGACGGTGTGGGGCTACGGGTACAAGTGGGGCTTCTGATTTGACCAAGAACGCGCAAAAAACCCAGGTGGTGAGAGGATAACATATGAAGAAGATCAAAGGCATCCGCGGGATCCGCAAGCGCTGGATGGTAAACTCCATCAGCGTGGTGCTGTTTATTGTCCTGCTGGCGGTGTCGGCCTTCTCCGCCGCCATGGGAAGCTATTACTATTCCACCCTCAGCGAGTCTCTGACCCAAAAGGCGGAGAATGCGGTACAGAGCTTCAGCTACTTTCTGTCGGAGGACAGCTATTATGAATACGCCCGCTCCCTGGTGGCGGGTGACCAGTCGGGTGACAAGCTGGAAGTGGAGTTTCTGGACGCCAGCGGCCAGATCCGCTTTTCCAGCTCTGACCTGACGGCCTTCCGTGCGCCCAACACGCCGGACATTGCCGAGGCGCTGAGCCAGGGCAAGACCAAGTCCTGGTCCGGGTCCGACCCCAGCACGGGAGAGCATATCATGGCGGCCTCCAGCCCGCTGATCATCAATGGGGAAGTAGTTGGAGCCATGCGCTATGTCACCTCTCTGCGTATCGTGGACCGGCAGATCATTCTTATTGTGGCCGTCTCCCTGGGCATCGGCCTGGCGATCCTGGCCATGGTGTATTTCTCCAACCTGTACTTTGTCCGCTCCATCGTGGAGCCGGTGGCCAGCATTACGGAGACTGCCAAGCATATCGCCGCCGGGTCCTACGGCGTGCAGATCGAGAAGCAGTTCGACGATGAGATCGGTGACCTGACCGACGCCATCAACGATATGTCCCTGAAAATCAGCCAGAGCGAGAAAATGAAGAATGAATTCATCTCCTCCGTCTCCCATGAACTGCGTACCCCCCTCACCGCCATCAACGGCTGGGCGGAGACCATCATGAACGGGGAAGTGCGGGACAGCGGCGACGTGCGGAAGGGCATGGGCATCATTGTGTCTGAGGCACGCCGCCTGACCAACATGGTGGAGGAGCTGCTGGAATTCTCCCGCATCCAGGACGGCCGGTTTACCCTGTCGGTGGAGCCTATGGATATCAAGGCGGAGTTGGAGGACGCTGTGTACACCTACCGGGAGTTCTTCCGCCGGGAGGGCATCGAGCTCAACCACTTTGACTGTGAGGAGGAGTTCCCCCTCATTTCCGGCGATCCCGAGCGGCTGCGTCAGGTATTTTGCAACGTGCTGGACAATGCTGCCAAGCATGGCGGCTCCGGCAAGCGGATCGACACTGCCATCCGCGGTGAGAATGATCAGGTGGTCATTACCATCCGGGACTACGGCCCCGGCATCCCGGAGGACGAACTGCCTCACGTCAAGTACAAGTTCTATAAGGGTTCCTCCAAGGCAAGAGGCTCCGGCATCGGCCTGGCGGTGTGCGACGAGATTATCGGCCGTCATGAGGGTACCCTGGAGATCGGCAACGCTGAGGGAGGCGGCTGTATCGTCACCATCCGCCTGCCCATCCGGACACAGGCATAAAATAGAACATAAGTTCTAAAAACCAAACCCGCGCCCCTTGCAATCAGGGCGCGGGTTTGATACAATATACAAGATATATCAGATTCCAACAGCAAGGAGAACAAAGACTGCATGTCAAACAAGACCAAATCATCCTGCGCCACCCCCTACAAGACCATGATCGGCGGCCAGGCGCTTATAGAAGGCATCATGATGCTGGGGCCGGAGAAGAAGGCTGTGGTGGTACGCAAGCCGGACGGCGAACTGGAGGAGCAGGTCGAGGAGCGGGTGCTGATCAAGGACAAGCATCCGCTGCTGGGTGTGCCCTTCATCCGGGGCGTGTTCAACTTCTGTTCCTCCATGGCCAATGGGGTAAAGGCGCTAATGTATTCCGCGTCCTTTTTGCCGGAGGACGAGGAGGAGCCGGAGGAGCCCTCCAAGTTTGAGCGCTGGCTGGACGAACATCTGGGCAGTGAGAAGGCGGCTTCCGCGCTGGTCACCTTCGCGGTGGTGCTGGGGATGCTCTTTTCCGTGGCGCTGTTCATTCTGCTGCCCACGGCCCTGGTGGGCCTGTTCGGGCGGGCGGTGCCTTTGGCCATGTGGGTGCGCAACCTGCTGGAGGGCGTGGTGCGCATCGTGATTTTTGTGGGCTACCTGATTTTCTGTTCCCACACCAAGGACATCCACCGGGTATTTCAGTATCACGGCGCCGAGCACAAGACCATTTTCTGCTACGAACACGGCCTGCCTCTGACGGTGGAAAATGTGCGGGCGCAGCCCAGACATCATCCTCGCTGCGGTACCAGCTTCCTGTTCGTGGTCATTGTGGTGAGCATCCTGCTCTCCAGCGTGGTGTTCAGCTACGTATCTGTAACCAACACCTTTGCCCGGATGGGGCTGCATCTGCTGCTGCTGCCGGTGATCGTCAGCCTGACCTATGAATTCAACCGTCTGGTGGGCCGGTATGATAACTGGTTTACCCGTCTGATGACGGCGCCCGGCCTGTGGCTCCAGAACTGGACCACCTTTGAGCCGGACGACAGCATGATCGAAGTGGGCATTCGTGCCTTTACACTGGTACTTCCTCAGGAGGAAGGGAAGGACCAGTGGTGATTCGCGTGTGTGAGAGAAAGAGAGATTGACAACGGGAGTGTGGTTTCATGGCGACCACCTACAACAACCTCTACCTGGACACCAGGCAGCGCCTGCGTCATGCCGGGGTGGAGGGTGCGCAGCTGGAGGCCAGGGAGCTGGTCTGCTGCGCCGCAGGCAAAAGCCGGGAGCAGTTCTACCGGGATATGGCCCTCTATGCCTCCGATCAGGTGGAGGAGAAGCTGGGGGAACTGGTGGAACGGCGTCTGGCTGGCGAACCGGTGGCCTACATCATTGGAGAGTGGGAATTTTATGGCCTGTCTCTGGAAGTGTCCCCCGATGTTCTGATCCCCCGGATGGATACGGAGGTACTGGCTGAGCGGGCCATCCTGCTGGCCCGTGCCGCCGGTGATGGGGCGCGGGTGCTGGACCTGTGCGCCGGCAGCGGCTGCGTAGGGCTGGCAACGGCCTCCAACGTGCCCGAGTGCCGGGTGGTTCTGGCCGACGTAAGCGAGGCGGCGCTGAAAGTATGCAAGGCCAATATCCGGCGGTGCGATCTGAATGCCCGGGTGACCTGCGTCCATGCCGACGCATTGGAGCCCCCCGCCGCCGCCCTGTGGGACTTTGACGTGATTGCCTGCAACCCGCCCTACATCCCGGCCGGTGACATTGCCGGCCTGGACGTCAGCGTGCGGGACTATGAGCCCCGCTCCGCTCTGGACGGGGGAGTTGACGGGCTGGATTTTTACCGGGCCATCGCAGAGCATTGGGGCAAGGCCCTCCGGCTGGGAGGCTCCCTGGTGTTCGAGGTGGGGATCGGCCAAGCCCCCGACGTGGAGCAGATTCTGGCCGCCAACGGCTTTGAACAGATCCAGACCACTCAGGACACCCAGGGAATCTGGCGGGTGGTAGAGGGCGTCATGAATCGCTGACGCCGTTTGAGAGGAGATATACAATATGGCAGACAAGAAGAAATCCGTGGTGGAGAGCGCCGCTCCCGCCTCCGATAAGAAAAAGGCCCTGGAAACCGCCATGGCTCAGATCGAGAAGACCTATGGCAAGGGCTCCATCATGCGCCTGGGCGACAACGCCGATATCGTGGTGGAGGCCATTCCCACCGGCTCTCTGTCCCTGGACCTGGCCCTGGGCATTGGCGGCGTTCCCAAGGGCCGTATCATTGAGATCTACGGTCCTGAGTCCTCCGGTAAGACCACCCTGGCTCTCCATATCGTGGCGGAGGCCCAGAAGCGGGGCGGCGAGGTGGCCTTCATCGACGCCGAGCACGCTCTGGACCCCTACTATGCCCGGGCTCTGGGCGTGGACATTGATTCCATGCTGATTTCTCAGCCTGATACCGGTGAGCAGGGCCTGGAGATCTGCGAGGCTCTGGTGCGCTCCGGCGCCATCGACGTGGTGGTGGTGGACTCCGTGGCGGCTCTGACCCCCCGGGCTGAGATTGAGGGCGACATGGGCGATTCCCACGTGGGCCTGCTGGCCCGCCTGATGAGCCAGGCCCTGCGTAAGCTGGCCGGCTCCATCGCCAAAACCAACTGTGTGGTTATCTTCATCAACCAGCTGCGTGAAAAGGTGGGCGTCATGTACGGCAACCCGGAGGTCACCACCGGTGGCCGCGCTCTGAAGTTCTATGCCTCCGTCCGTATCGACGTGCGCCGGGTGGAGTCCCTGAAGAACGGCTCTGAGATCATCGGCAACCGTACCCGGGCCAAGGTGGTGAAGAACAAGGTGTCGCCCCCCTTCAAGGAGGCCGAGTTCGACATCATGTACGGCGAAGGCATCTCCAAGGTAGGCGAGATCCTGGATCTGGCCACCAAACTGGATCTGGTGCAGAAGTCCGGCTCCTGGTTCGCCATGGGGGACACCCGTCTGGGCCAGGGCCGCGACGCCGCCAAGCAGTATCTGAAGGACAATCCGGAGGTTTGCGACCGGCTGGAAGCCGAGATCCGCAAAAACTCCTACAAGCTGATGAGCAGCCAGGCCCGGGCGGCTGCCCGCGCCGCCGGCCGCGCGGTGGATATTTCCGCCGAGGACTTTGAGGATGCGGATCAGTAAGCTGGCACCATCCCAGCATATCACAGGCCGCTGGCTCTGCCATCTGGAAGACGGCACGATCCTGCGCATCACCGAAAACGAGGTGGTGGCCTTCGGCCTGTGCTCCGGACTGGAACTGACACAGGGTCAGATGGAGGAGATCACCCGGGCGGCAAAAGCTGCGGCGGTACGGGACAAGGCGGTGGAACTGCTCTCCGCCCGACCTCTGTCAAGGAAGGAACTGGTGGACAAACTTACCGCCAGACCGCGGCAGAAGGGTAAGGAGCCTCTGGCCGACCGGGAGAGCGCCGAAGCGGCGGCCGACCGGCTGGAGGAGCTGGGCTATCTCAACGATCAGGCCTATGCCCATACGGTGGCGGAGCATTACGCCGCCAAGGGCTGCGGTCCCAGCCGCATCCGGGAGGAGCTCTACCGCCGGGGTGTGCCCCGGGAGTATTGGGACGAGGCTCTGGAGGGGCTGGACGCTCCGGATGAGGCGATCGACGCTTTTCTGCAAAAGAAACTCCGGGGTGCGGATCTCACCGACCCCAAAAGCTATAAACGCGCCGCCGACGCCCTGGCCCGCCGGGGGTTCCGGTGGGAGGATATCAAAGACGGCCTGCGCCGGTACGGCGGGGCTATGGAGGAGGATTATTGATGGATACCCGCGAAGTTCTGCTGACCCGCCGCAGCATCCGCCGCTACAAAAGCGATCCCATCCCCGAGTCTGACCTGCGGGAGATTCTGGAGGCTGGGCTGTATGCCCCTTCCGCGATTAACCTGCAGCACTGGTACTTTGTGGCGGTACAGGACCCGGCCGCCATGGAGGATGTACGCCAGATTATGAGTGGTGTGGTGGAGAAATTCACGCCGCTTCTGAAGCAGCGCTTTTCCCGCAACCCGGAGCAGATTGGGATTACCAACAAGTTCCTCTCCACTCTGGGCGGAGCGCCGGTGTGTGTGCTGGCCTTTATGCTCAAGCCGAACTATCCCGACCGGGACGGCGCCATGCAGTCCGTTTCTGCGGCTATTGAAAATATGCTGCTGGCCGCCTGGGACAAGGGCATCGGTTCCTGCTGGCTGTCCGCGCCTCAGCGCATGGGCTTTGGGCCGGTTTTTCAGGCGCGGTTTGCCCCCGGCAAGGGTGAGTTCGTAGCGGCCATTACCTTGGGCTACCCGGATCAGAAGGGCAAGCTGCCTCCCCGCCGGGACGGACGCTATACCATCGTGTAAGGAGAGTCAGGTCACTTGAAGGTTGCATTTATTTCTCTTGGCTGCGCCAAGAATCTGGTAAATACCGAGCAGATGATGGCCCTGGTGAAGGAAGCCGGCCACACCGTCACCGGAGACCCGGAAGGGGCAGACGTGGCGGTGCTCAACACCTGCGGCTTTATCGACTCCGCCAAAAGCGAGGCCATCCAGAATATCCTGGAGCTGGCTGAGCTGAAGGACGAGGGCAAGCTGGGCAAGCTGCTGGTGGCGGGCTGTCTGTCCCAGCGCTACCAGGACGAGCTGACAAAGGAAATGCCGGAGGTAGACGGTGTTCTGGGTACTGGCAGCTATACTGATATTGTCTCCGCTGTGGAGGACGTGGCCGCCGGCGGCCACCCCCGGATGTTCGGGGATATCAGCCGCACTTATGAGGACGGGGAGCGGATGGTGACCACACCGCCCTATACCGCCTATCTGAAGATCGCCGAGGGCTGCGACAACCGCTGCTCCTTCTGCATCATTCCTTACCTCCGGGGCCGCTACCGCAGCCGCACCATGGAGTCTCTGATCGAGGAGGCAAAGGGGCTGGCGGAGAACGGCGTGCAGGAGCTCATCGTCATTGCCCAGGACATTACCCGCTACGGCATTGACCTCTATAAGAAGCCCATGCTGCCTGAGCTGCTGAAGGAGCTGTGCAAGCTGCCTTTCCACTGGGTCCGCCTGCACTATCTTTATCCTGACCTGCTGACGGATGAGCTTATCGACGTCATTGCCCATGAGCATAAGATCGTCAAGTATATCGACATCCCTCTCCAGCATATCAATGACGGTATCCTCAAGGCTATGAACCGCCGTTCCACCGGCGCGGAGATCCGAGCCCTGCTGGCCAAGCTCCGGGACCGCATTCCCGGCGTGGTGCTGCGGACCTCCCTGATTTGCGGCCTGCCGGGAGAAGGGGAGGCGGAGTTTGAGGAGCTGTGCGATTTCCTGCGGGAGAACCCCATTGAGCGGGCCGGAATCTTCCAGTTCTCCCCCGAGGAGGGCACGCCTGCCGCCGTCATGCCCAATCAGGTGCCCGGGGACGTGGCCCAGCGCCGTGTGGAGCTGCTGGTAGAGCTGCAAAGCCGGGTCATGGATGCCTGGAACGAGGCCAGATTGGGGGAGACCCTGGAGGTCCTCTGTGAAGGGTTTGACCCTGATATGGGCTGCTACGCAGGGCGTTCCTATGCGGACTCCACAGATATTGACAACCATGTATACTTTACAGCTGCGGGGCTGATTCCCGCGGGCACTTTTGTCAATGTGCGCATCACCGGCACCCAGGACGGCGACCTGACCGGAGAGATTGAGGAGTGACATACCATGAATACCGCCAATAAACTGACCATGCTGCGGGTCTTTCTGATTCCCGTGTTCCTGGTAGTGCTGTATCTGGACGTGCCCTTCCACATGCTTTACGCGCTGATCATCTTTATCCTGGCCAGCGTCACCGACTTTGTGGACGGGTACATTGCACGGCACTATAACCTGGTTACCGACTTCGGCAAGTTTATGGACCCTCTGGCGGACAAGATGCTGGTCATGGCCGCGCTGCTGTGGTTTGTGGAGGTGGGGCGGTTCCCGGCCTGGGCCCTGCTCATCGTCATCGTCCGGGAGTTTTCCGTCACCGGCCTTCGGCTGATCGCCGTGGAGCGCGGCCGGGTAATCGCCGCCGCCTGGTCGGGGAAGGTGAAGACCGCCTCCACCATGGTTTGCATCTGCCTGATGCTGGTGATCGTCCATCCGGTGCTGGATGGGATCTGCATTGCGCTCATCATTGGCACCACCATCTACTCCGGCGTGGAGTACTTTATCAACAACAAGGATGTCATCGACTGGAGCAAGGTCTGAGTCCTTCTTGACACACCTTGGAGAAGATGATAATATACTAAAGCAGTTGAATAGCGCGAGGAACGGAAATAGTACCCAGCGAGTACCCGCCAGAGAGGGAACGTCACCGGCTGAGAGCGGTCCCAG
>CALWXT010000082.1 GCA_944385575.1 uncultured Flavonifractor sp.
TCCTGGGACAGGGAGAAGTCGGAGATACCGTAGACGATGCCGAAGTTCACCGCCTTGGCCCGGCGGCGCATCTCGTGGGTCACCTCATCCGGGGCCACCCCGAACACCTGGGCGGCGGTGACGGTGTGGATGTCCTCCCCGGAACGGAAGGCGGCGATCATGTGCTCATCGCCTGCGATGTGGGCCAGCAGCCGCAGCTCGATCTGGGAATAGTCGGCGTCCACCAGCATCTTCCCCGCCGGAGCCACAAACATCTTCCGCAGCTCCGCCCCCAGCTCGGTGCGGACGGGGATGTTTTGCAGATTGGGCTCGGTGGAGCTGAGCCGCCCGGTGGCGGTGACGGTGTTCTGGAAGGAGGTATGAATCCGCCCGTCAGGAGCGATGACCTTGGTGAGGCCGTCCACGTAGGTGGATTTCAGTTTGGCCAGCTGCCGGTAGTCCAGCACCGCCTCCACAATGGGATGCTTGCTGCGCAGCTTCTCCAGCACCTCGGCGTTGGTGGAGTAGCCCGTCTTGGTCTTCTTCACCGGGGGCAAGCCCAGCTTGTCAAAGAGGATATGGCCGAACTGCTGGGTGGAATTGATGTTGAAGGTCTCCCCCGCCAGTCCGTAAATCAGGGCTTCGTCGGCCTTGATGCGTTCATCCAGCATCTCTCCGAAGGAAGTGAGGGCGCCCCGGTCCACCAGCATGCCCAGGTGCTCCATCTCGGCCAGCACGGGACACAGGGGCAGCTCCACCTCATAGTACAGCTTGTCCATGCCCAATTCGGTAAGGCGGGGAGCCATGGCCTCCTTCAGCGCCCCGATGAGGGCGCAGTGGGACAGGAAGGCACCCAGCACCGCCACCTGGTCGGCCAGCTGGGTGAAGGCATCCTTGGCCAGGTAGGTGTCCTTGGCCTTGTCATACTCGTGGTTGAACCACCGCATGCCCAGAGTTTCCAGCTCATAGCTGCCGTCGGTGGGAGAGAGCAGGTAGGCGGCGATGGCGGTATCAAAGACGAAGCCGCCTCCCTCAATCCCCTCGTCCAGCAGCCGGGACAGCAGTGTCTTCACGTCGTGGGTGTTCTTTTTGATGTCAGGGGCAAAGAGGGCTTTCAGTACGTCGTTGTACCCCTCCAGCCGGTCGGCTCTGAGAATGGCGGCGTGACTGTCCTGCTCACTCTCCCAGTGTTCCACTACCACCACGTCCAGGCTGGGCAGGGCCAACACGTCCACGCTGTCCTTTGTCCTCCAGACCGCCAGCAGCTCCTCCGCCCGGGCACGGTCGGTCACGTCCTCACTGGTACAGCTGCCGGTAAACTGCTCCTCCTGCTGCTGCACCTCACCCTGAGGGGCTTTCAGGCCCAGCTTGTCGATGAGTTTGTTGAATTCCAGCTTCAAAAACAGGTCATACAGGGCGGCCTCATTGGGCGCCTGCCGCACATTGGCCTCGGGGGTGAAATCGATGGGTGCGTCGGTGTGGATGGTGGCCAGGTCATAGGACAGCTTGGCCTGCTCCGCGCCCTCCGCCAGCTTTTTCAGCACGGCAGGCTTGGCTTCCACGCTGTCCAGATCCCCATAAATGGCCGCCACGCTCTGGTAGCGCTGGATCAGGTCCATGGCGGTCTTCTCTCCGATGCCCTTCACGCCGGGGATGTTGTCGCTGGAATCCCCCATCAGGGCCTTCAGGTCAATGATATGGATGGGATCGAAGCCGTAGGCCTCCCGGAAGGTGTCCGGGGTCATCTCCCTGGTGGTGGTCTGACCCATGCGGGTGGACACCAGCTTCACTCGGGTGGTATCGGTGACCAGCTGGAGAGAGTCCTTGTCGCCAGTGACGATGACGGTGTCCCACCCGGCGGCGGTGTCCTTCACGGAAATAGTGCCGATGAGATCGTCGGCCTCCCAGCCGTCCAGTTCGTAGCGGGGGATATTCATGGCCTCCAGCACATCCTTCAGCACCGGCAGCTGGGCGGCCAGCTCGTCGGGCATGCCCTTCCGCTGGGCCTTGTAGCCCTCGTATGCCAGGTGACGGAAGGTGGGCGCCTTGCGGTCGAAGGTGACACACAAGGCCTCCGGCTTCTCCTCATCCAGCAGCTTGAGCAGGATATTCACAAAGCCATAGACGGCGTTGGTAGGCTGGCCGTCCTTGGTGGTGAGCAGCTTGATGCCGTAAAAGGCCCGGTTGATGATGGAATTGCCGTCAATGACCATGAGTTTCATGGAAGATCCTCCCAGTTCAGAAATGCCGATAAGTAAGCATATTATACCACGCAATGCTGCTTTAGTCAAAAAACCGGGCGGCCCGACTGGGCCGCCCGGTTTGATACTGGCTGGCTTATTCCTCTGTGGTGGTGACGACAGATTCAATGACCATGGACAGCCCGCTCTCCCCGATTTCAGTGCCGGCGGGCACAATGCTGGTAACCGCCTCGGGCTTGCCCTCCTCGTTCATGGTGACCTTCACCTGAATGGATGCTCCCTCGTCCTCGTACTCCCACAGGTAGCTGCCCTTTTCATTCAGGGCATCAGTAACATCCGTCTCTTCGCCGTCCACAATCAAAATCACGCGGCCTCCCCGCTCCTCCAGGCTGACCTCAGGATAAGCCAGGGCAACGATCTGCTCCCCGGTATCCAGAGTCATGTCCTGGCGATACTCGCCCACGGCAATGGAGGCCCGGATGGTGGACACGATCCCCTCCAGCACCTCCGGATTGGCGGCGCTGACCGAGATCACCAGCAGGGCGCAGAGGGCGGCGGCTACCAGGCCCACACGCAGAGGGCGGCGGGCGGATTTTTTCTTAGCTTGCTCTGTCATGGAAATGACCTCCTGCAATTTTTCCCCGGAGAGATGCAGCTCAGAGCATCGCTCACGGTACGCGTTCAGGTCGAACATATGGGTTCCCCTCCCCTTCTTCTTCCGATTCGGACAGTGTTTTCCGCAGCCGGTCCCGGGCCCGCTGCAGCCAGGTCTGGACGGTGGACGGATTGACGCCCATGGCTGCGGCCGCCTCTTTGACGGAACAGCCCTCGTAGTAGTAGAGATACACGCTCAGGCGGTACTTGGCGTCCAGAGCCATCACCGCCTGAAACACCTCGTCCCCCCGAGTGTCCCCGGGCGGAGGCAGCTCGTCACGCTGGTCCAGCGGCACGGTATGCCGCCGCCAGAAGGAGCGCAGCAGCTTCCGGCTCTCATTCACCGTCACCCGCAGCAGCCAGTGCTTCATATGGTCTTCCCCGTCAAAGCAGCTCTCCTGTTGGTACAGCTTCAGCAGGACGGTCTGGACTACGTCCTCTGCGTCCGCACGGTTTTTCAGCGCGTGGTAGGCCACCCGGTAGAGCATGTCGCCATAGGTCCGGGCCGCTTGTTCAAATGTCTCATCCGTCATGGGAACTCCCTTTCTTCCTGATGGTCTGTGAAAGGCCTTTCACCAGGAATACCCGCCAACAGGTCAAAAAATCTCACCCGGAGCAAAAAAATTGCGGAGCGCTCCGGAGAGTGCTCCGCACAGGTTATGCTTCCGTTTTTCCCAGGGCCCGATACACCACCGCATACATGGTGAGCAGGCAGGACAGACCGCCGATCACATTGGAGATGGGTTCAGCCAGAAATACCCCGTTCACATCCAATCCCAGCACAGGCAGCAGCAGGGTCAGGGGGGCCACGATAAACGCCTTGCGCAGCAGGGAGAAAAACACCGCCTGCTTGGACCGGCCCAGGGCTACAAACACCGACTGCCCGATGAACTGGAAGGACATACAGAAGAAGGTCGCAAAATAGATGCGGAAGGCCGGAATGCCGGCGGCGATCAGGTCTGGCTCATTGTTGAAAATGCGGATCAAAAATTCCGGGAAGATCAGCACCAGCAGCCAGGCTACCAGAGAATAGCTCAGGGTCAGCGCAGTGGTGAACCGAATACCCTGGCGCACCCGCTGGTGCTCCCCCGCGCCGTAGTTGTAGCCCAGCACCGGCTGGCAGCCGTTGGTGATGCCCTGCACCGGCATGGAGATCACTTCCCGGATGGAGTTAATCACCGTCATCACACCTACGTACAGCTCCCCGCCCCAGGCCTGGAGGGTGGCGTTGCACAGCACCTGCACCAGACTGTTGGTCATGGACATCACAAAGCCGGAGGTGCCCAGGGACAGGATGCGGCGCACCCGCCCGGCCTGTAGTACCATGGCGGACAGCTTCAGTTTCAGGATGGCCCGGCGTCCGGTGAGGAATTTGAGTACCCATGCCGCGGAGCATCCCTGGGAGATCACTGTGGCCAGGGCGGCGCCCCGCACACCCATATCCAGGCCGAAGATGAAAATGGGGTCCAGCACGATGTTCACCACCGCGCCAACCGTTACCGTCACCATGCCCATCCTGCTGAACCCCTGGGCATTGATAAAGGGATTCATCCCCAAGCCGATCATCACAAAAACGGTGCCCAGAATGTAAATGGTCAGATAGTCGTTGGCGTAGGGAAAGGTCAGGTCGCTGGCCCCAAACAAATACAGAATGGGACGCCGGAAGATCAGGCACAGAGTGGTCAAACTGATGCCGAACAGAAGCAGCAGGGTGAAGGAATTACCCATAATGCGCTCGGCCTCGTCCAGCTCTCCCCTGCCCCGATGGATGGAACACAGGGGGGAGCCGCCCATGCCGCACAGGTTGGCAAAGCCCATCAGGATGGACACGATCGGCAGGCAAAGGCCCAGTCCGGTGAGGGCCAAATGGCCGGGCAGGCGGCCCAGATACATCCGGTCCACCACATTGTAGAGAATATTGATCAGCTGCGCCACTGTCATGGGAACAGCCATATGGATGATGTTGCGGGCCATGCTGCCCTTGGAAAAATCGTTTACCGCCGGGGACCGCGTGGTGCTCACCTCGTTTTCTTGCTTGCAATACCAGGATTTTTGCAATATAGTAAGAAATAGTATGTTCATTATATAACAACGGGCAAAGACCCGCAAGCGGGAAAGGATGAGAGAATCGTGAAGCTGCTGGAACAGGCCCGGGCCATGGAGGGAGAGCTGCGGGCCCTCAAGGACGAGCTGCACCGCCATCCGGAGCTGAGCTTTCAGGAGGTACGCACCACTGCCCTTCTAAAGGAAAAGCTGGACGGCCTCGGGCTGGAACGGGTGGATTTGGGTATGGAGACCGGCGTTGTCGCCTTACTGCGGGGCGCAAAGCCCGGCGGAACCGTGGCCCTGCGGGCCGACATCGACGCCATTGCCCAGCAGGAGGCGCCCCACGACGGGGCCCTGTCCTGCACGGACGGGATCATGCACGGCTGCGGCCACGACTTCCATACTGTGGGGCTGTACGGGGCCGCCAGACTGCTGGCCGCCCAGCGGGAAGCACTGGCAGGCAATGTGGTCTTCCTGTTTCAGCCCGCCGAGGAGGTCACCCAGGGCGCCCAGGCCATGCTGGACCATGGTCTGCTGGACAAGCTGCCCGAAAAACCCCGGTACCTGTTCGGCCTGCACAACCGGCCGGAGCTTCCCACCGGCACCATCGCGGTGATGGAGGGGCCGGTGATGGCGGGCAAAAGCCACTTTACCATCACCCTCCACGGCAAGTCGGGACACGGCGGCTCCCCCCACAAGTGTACCGATGTGATCGTGGCGGGAGCGGCGGTGGTAAACGCCCTTCAGACCGTGGTGAGCCGGGACACCGACCCGCTGGACAGCGTGGTGTGCTCCGTTCTCTCCATCCACGCCGGCACGCCGGATAATTTTGTGCCCGATGTGCTCACCATGACGGGGAGCATCCGCTTCCATCAGGAGTGGGCCCATCAGAAGGCCCGCAGGCGGCTGGAGGAACTGACCACAGGCGTGGCTGCCGCCTACGGCTGTACGGCGGAGGTGGCATTCCATCCCGGCGTGCCCGCCACCGTCAACTCCCCGGAACTCACTGCTCTGGCCAGGAAGGCGGCTCTGGAGCTGGTAAAGCCGGACAAAGTAGCCACGCCCCGGCCCGACATGGGCTCGGAGGATTTCGCGGTCTTCGGGCAGCACATCCCCGCCTTCTTCTACTGGCTGGGCTCCGGCTTCCCCGGGCAGGCCAATCCCTGCTGGCACAATGAGCATTTCCGCACTGACGATTCCGCCCTGCCCCTGGCTGCCGCTCTGCTGGCCCAGTCGGCTCTGGTGGGGCTGGCATCCCTCAATCAGACAGGAGGTAACTGAACATGAGTTTGTACACCTATTTCACCCCCACAAAGGTGGTCTTCGGCAAAGGCGCAGAGGACCAGGTGGGCACACTGGTACGGGAGCGGGGCTGCAAAAAAGTTCTCATCCACTACGGCGGCGGCAGCACCCGCCGCTCCGGCCTGCTGGACCGGGTGGAAAAGGCATTGGACAGCGCCGGGATCGCCCATGTGTCCCTGGGCGGCGTGGTGCCTAATCCCCGGCTGAGCCTGGTATATGAGGGCATCCGCCTGGCCAGAGCCGAGGGCGTGGACCTGATCCTGGCAGTGGGCGGCGGCAGTGTCATCGACTCTGCAAAAGCCATCGGCTACGGTGTGGCTGCCGACGGAGACGTCTGGGACTACTACGACGGCAAGCGCCAGCCCACCGCCTGCCTGCCTGTGGGCGCGGTGCTCACCATTTCCGCGGCCGGCAGCGAAATGAGCAATTCCTCCGTCATCACCCGGGAGGAAGACGGGCTAAAGCGGGGCTGCAAAAGTGAGCTGTGCCGCCCGGTCTTCGCGGTGATGGACCCGGAGCTGACCATGACCCTGCCTCCCTTTCAGACTGCCTGCGGCTGCGCCGATATCCTGATGCACACCATGGAGCGCTATTTCAACCACGGGGACAACCTGGCGCTGACCGACGGCATCGCCGAGGCCCTGATGCGCACGGTGCTCCGCTATGCCCTGGTGCTGAATGAGCAGCCGGACAACTACGAGGCCCGGGCGGAGATCATGTGGGCGGGCAGCCTGTCCCACAACGGCCTCACCGGTTTCGGCACCGATGGCGGTGACTGGGCCACCCACAAGATCGAGCACGAGCTCAGCGGCATGTTTGACGTGGCCCACGGGGCAGGTCTTACCGCCGTCTGGGGCAGCTGGGCCCGGTACGTCTGCCGGGAGCGGCTGGACCGCTTTGTCCAGTTCGCCTTGCGGGTCATGGACGTGGAGGCCGCAGAGGACGACTATCAGACCGCCCTGCGCGGCATCGAAGCCATGGAGGCCTTCTTCCGCTCCATCGACATGCCCACCTCCCTCACCGCGCTGGGCGTCTCCCCCACCGACGCACAGATCAAGGAGATGGCGGAAAAGTGCATCCAGGCGGTGGGCGGCAAGGCTCTGGGTGTGGTCAGACCCCTCAGCATCCAGGATGTGGCTGCCATTTATCAGGCCGCAAAATAAAAAAGGGCAGGACCGCCAGGCCGTTTTACGACCCGGTGGTCCTGCTGCTATTTCCGGAAATCCTCTTGAATTTCCACAGGCTTCCTGTTATAATCGACCTGAAAAACAAAAATGCGGCAGCTTGCGGGTGTTGGCGCACCCACAAGCCTGCGCAGGTGCTAGCCCACCTACACAACGGCCATCCGGCCGCACCGCATGGAACATTATACGACAAACCAGCCCTTCCGCGCAAGGGGTGGTTTTGGCGTTTTGTGTTGCTGCGTCTGTGTCGCACTGAGAAGGTCCTTCCTTCCCGCGCTGTGTAGGCTCTGCCCTGCACGGCGTTTTTGTTTTTCACCCATCCCCCGGGGGCACAGGCCCCCGGCGGGAACGGGGTGAACAACAAAAAGAGAGAAAGGATGAGACACATGAAACGCAGACAAAAAGCAGGCTGGTTCCTCTCCGGCGTCGCGGCGGCCGTCCTGGCGGCTTCCCTGACCTCCCCCGCTCTGGCGGCCCTGGCCGCCAAAACCATCCAGGTCTATACCGGGGTGGACATCTATGTGGACGACGTGAAGCTGGAACCCACCAATGTCAACGGCAACCCAGTGGAGGTTTTCGTCTACAACGGCACTACCTACCTCCCCATCCGGGCCGTCGGCGAGGCTCTGGGCAAAACCGTCCAGTGGGACCCCAAAACCAACAGCGCCTATCTGGGCAAGCACACCGGGGAGAAGCCGGCGGTGTGGCTCCAGGATTTGGACTACTTTACAGGGGAAAATCTGGAGATTAAAACAACAGAGAAGGACAATCTTGGGAATACGCGGCAGGATGTTGTTTGTGGTAATGCAAAATTTAACAACATCTACCTTATAAACGGCCAATACTCCGCTATCAGCGGAACATTTTTTCAGCTATATGATGATAGGTCTCATACAGGAAAATCTACCATCTCAATTTATGGCGACGGAGAACTCCTTTATCATGCTGAAATGGCCGGCGGCATCAAACCCATTGACTTCTATGTGGATCTCACAGGCATTTTGGAATTAAGAGTAGAGTTTGTTTCCACCAATAGGAGCGCCCTGGATGACGTAGGTCTCTGGACCTAAGCGGAAGGCGGCAGGAGATGAAAAAACGGCTGATTCATCTGTTTCTGACAGGGGTCGTCCTGGCGGCGCTGCTATCCGGCTGCGGAAAGACCTGGGTATGCGACAGGTGCGACAAGGAGTTCACCGGTGATGCCTACTATGGGTTTACCGGAACGGAAACCTACTGCGAGGACTGCGCCCGCAAGTTTTGGTCCCCCTTCCCCTATCGAAACTACGTGAAATAATTGAAAAACCGGCCCGGCGCCCCAATTCGGGGCGCCGGGCCGGTCTGTTCTCTCTCTTATACCCGGGTCCAGGTCGTACCTTCCTTGCTGTCCTTGATCTCAACACCTATAGCCTTGAGCTGATCGCGAATGGCGTCGGCTTTGGCCCAGTCTTTGGCCTTCTTGGCCTCCAGACGCTGGGCGATGAGAGCCTCGATCTCCTCGGCGCCCTCCACAGGTGCGGCGGCCTTTTCCCGGAGCGCGGCGGCCTTTTCCAGCAGATCCAGGCCCAGCACCTGGTCAAAGCTGCCGATCAGGGCCCGCTTGGTGGCGTCGTTCACATCGGCCTTGAGCACGTCGTACACGGCGGTAATGCCCAGGGAGGTGTTCAGGTCGTTGCCCACCGCCTCGATGAAGGCGGCCTTGTACTTGGCGGCAGCCTCCTCATCCACAGGCGCAGGCTCGTCGGACAGGGCGGCCACGCGGCTCACCAGCTTGTCATAAGCGGTCTTGGCGTTGTCCAGGTTCTCCCAGGAAAACACCAGGCCCTTGCGGTAGTGGGACTGGAGGCAGAAGAAGCGGTAGACCAGGGGATCATAGCCCTTCTCCTCCAGCAGGGAGACGGTGAGGAACTCGCCCTTGGACTTGCTCATCTTTCCGGTGGTGGTGTTCAGGTGATGGACATGCATCCAGTATTTGCACCAGGGGTGGCCCAGGTAGGCCTCGGACTGGGCGATCTCGTTGGTGTGGTGGGGGAAGGCATTGTCAATGCCGCCGCAGTGGATATCCAGGTACTCCCCGTTGTACTTCATGGAGATGCAGGAGCACTCGATGTGCCAGCCGGGATAGCCCACACCCCAGGGGGAATCCCACTTCAGGGCCTGATCCTCAAACTTGGACTTGGTGAACCACAGCACAAAGTCGTTCTTATTGCGTTTGTTCAGGTCCTCCTCCACGCCCTCCCGGACGCCCACGGCCAGATCTTCCTCGTCGTGGTCGTTGAACACATAATACTGCTTCAGCTTGGAGGTATCGAAATACACGTTGCCGCCGGCGAGGTAGGCGTAGCCGGTGTCCAACAGCTTGGTGATGACCTTGATATAGGAGTCGATCATGCCGGTGGCGGGCTGCACCACATCGGGATATTTGATATTCAGCTTCTTGCAGTCGGCAAAGAAGGCGTCAGTGTAGAACTGGGCGATCTCCATCACGCTCTTGTGCTCCCGCTTGGCACCCTTCACCATCTTGTCCTCGCCGGTGTCGGCGTCAGAGGCCAGGTGGCCCACGTCGGTGATGTTCATGACCCGGTTGACCTCATAGCCGTCGTACCGGAGGAACTTCTCCAGCACATCCTCCATGATATAGCTGCGCAGGTTGCCGATGTGGGCGAAGTGGTACACCGTGGGGCCGCAGGTGTACATGGACAC
>CALWXT010000083.1 GCA_944385575.1 uncultured Flavonifractor sp.
CGGGGTATTGCCCTGGAAATGGTCCACTTCTTCTCCTACCCCTACACCTCTGAGGAGGCCAAGCAGAAGGTGCTGGACCTGGCCAAGCTGCTCACCCCCTGGTGCGGACGGCTCACCGTCCATGTGGTGCCTTTTACTCAGATCCAGGAGGAGCTGCGCCGCAAGTGCCCCGAGGAGCTGTTCACCGTCCTCATGCGCCGGTTCATGATGCGCATTGCCGAGCGGGTGGCCCAGCGCTGCGGCGCCGGTGCCATCGTCACCGGCGAGTGCCTGGGCCAGGTGGCCAGCCAGACCATGGAGGCCATGCGGGCCACCACCGCCGTCTGCTCCCTGCCTATCCTGCGGCCGGTGGTGGGCATGGATAAGGAGGAGATCGTCCGCATCGCCCGCAAGATCAACACCTTTGAGACCTCCATCCTGCCCTATGAGGACTGCTGCACCGTGTTCACCCCCCGCCACCCCCGCCTGCGCCCTGTGCTGGGCGAGCTGGAGGCCGCCGAGGAGGCTCTGGATGTGGAGAGCCTGGTGAACGCCGCCGTGGAGGGCATCGAGCGCATTCAAGTATAAAGGAAGTGCATTCCCATGTCTCATACCGCTGAACTGATCGCGGTAGGTACCGAGCTGCTGCTGGGCAACATCGCCAATACCGACGCCCAGATGATCTCCGAGGCGCTGTCCGCCCTGGGCATCAACGTCTACTACCACACGGTGGTGGGTGACAATCCCCAGCGGCTCAAATCCGCCGTGGAGATTGCCAAGGGCCGGGCGGACATCATCATCACCACCGGCGGCCTGGGCCCCACCTGCGACGACCTGACCAAAAACGTGCTGGCTGAGTGCTTTGGCAAGCAGCTGGTGTTCCATGAGCCCTCCGCCAAGCGGATCGAGGACTATTTCCGTACCCTCCACCCCACCCGGCCCATGACGGAGAACAACTACCAGCAGGCCATGCTGCCCGAAGGCTGCACTGTGCTGGACAACGACTGGGGTACCGCCCCCGGCGTGGCCTTTGAGGCCGACGGGGTGCGGGTCATCATGCTCCCCGGCCCGCCCCGGGAGTGCCGGGCCATGCTTACCTACTGGGTGATCCCCTACCTGAAGGAGTTGTCCGACGGGGTCATCGCCTCCCGCACCCTGAAGCTGTTCGGTATCGGGGAGTCCTCCATGGAAGCCCAGCTGCGGGACAGAATGAACGCCATGACCAACCCCACCCTGGCCCCCTATGCCAAGGAGGGGGAGTGCGAGCTGCGTATCACCGCCAAGGCGGATACGGAGGAAGGGGCTCACGCCCTCATCGACCCGGTGGAGGCCGACCTGAAGGCCCACTTCGGACCCCTGGTGTACGGGGTGGACGTACCCAGCCTGGAGGCGGCGGCTTTCGCCCTGCTGAAGGAGAAGGGGCTTACCCTGGGTACCGCCGAGAGCTGCACCGGCGGCCTGGCGGCCAAGCGGTTCACCGATCTGCCCGGCGCCTCCGCCGTCTTCCGGGGCGGCGTGGTGAGCTATGCCACCCAGGTGAAGCACACCGTCCTGGGTGTGGACCAGGCCCTGCTGGACGAATACGGCGCAGTAAGCGAACCTACGGCCCGGGCTATGGCTGAGGGAGCGAGGAAGGTGCTGGGCTGTGACCTGGCCCTCTCCTTCACCGGCGTGGCGGGGCCCGACCCCGACGAGCGGGGCAACCCGGTGGGCCTGGTGTTCATCGGCCTTGCCACCCCCGAGGGTACCTGGGTGCGGCAGGTCCACCTGACCCGCGGACGCCAGCGCATCCGCCACATTGCCGCCAGTCACGGCTTTGATTTGGTGCGGCGGTACCTCACCGGCCTGGAACTGAAATAAAAAAGAAGCCTGTCATTCCGAGGAATGACAGGCTTTTTTTCAGCCTTCCACCGTAAGGGCCACGGCATAGGCCCGGTCGTAGCTGTTAAGCTGACCGGCGTTGGTAAAGGTGTCGGGCAGAGTGGCGGAACGCACCCCGTCCCCGCTGTCGTACACCTCCAGATAGAGGGGCACCCGCTCACCGGCAACCAGCTCCTGGGGAGCGTCCATCCACACCCAGCTCCGGCCGGAGCTCAGATCCCGGTCCATGCCCTCCACCTGGGGGGCGTAGCTGTACTTGGAGCCGCCGTCCTGGAAATTGACGGTGATCTTGTTGCCGCTAAGCACGATGCCCAGCCGCAGGCTCTCCGATGCGCTGGAGGACAGGCCGCCCTCCGCCAGGGTCTGCCACGCGCCGTCCTCCCAGGACAGCACCTCGATGGTGCAGCCGGTCATATCCTCACCCATGGAGCAGGCGTACAGGCCGTACTCCCCGTCGGTGCCCGCGATCAGGTCCAGCAGGGCGCTCTCCTCCTCACTGAGGGTCAGGGGAGCCACCTGATGGGCGGGGGCGGCGCTCTCCTCCGCTTTTTTGTCCCCGCCCCCGGCGCAGCCGGTGAGCAGAACGGCCATGGCCAGGGGAATCAGCAGCAGCTTTTTCATGCAAAAGACTTCCTTTCTCTCTATACGATCCAGGCGGAGCCTACCACGGCATCCCCCTGATAAAATACCGCCAGCTGGCCCGGTGTGGGGGCACGGGCGGGGGTCTTCATGTCCAGACGGATGCCGTCGCCCTCAGGGGAAAGGACGGCCTCCTGCTCGGTGCGGGAGTGGCGTAGGCGCACCGTCACCTCCATAGGCTCCGTCAGGGTTTCCACGGCGATCCAGTTGGGCTGCGCTCCCCGCACCACGTCCCGGCCCAGGTCGGTGCCGTCGGATAGCACTACCTCATTAGTCTCCGGGCGGATGGCCGACACGTAGTACCGGTGGGGGCCGGAGACCCCCAGCCCTCTCCCCTGACCCAGGGTATAGTGGTGGATGCCCTTGTGGCGGGCCAGCACATTGCCCTCTTTGTCCACAAAATTGCCTTCTGGTGTGGAAAACCCGTGCGCCTCCAGCCAGGCGGCATAGTCCCCGCTGGGGATAAAGCAGATCTCCATAGAGTCGGGCTTGTCCGCCACCGGGATGCCGAATTCCCGGGCCAGCTCCCGAACCTCCCGCTTTTCGTAATTTCCAAGGGGGAAAATTACACTTTGTAATTGCCTTCGGGTGAGTCGGGCCAGCATATAGGACTGGTCGTTGGCGGGGCGGCCCTTTTTCAGTACCCCGTTTTCCACATTGGCATAGTGTCCGGTGGAGACGTACTGAGCCCCGATCTCCTCCGCCAGGCGGAACAGGGCGGGGAACTTCACCGTGGGATTGCACATGGCGCAGGGCAGAGGAGTATGGCCCGCCAGGTACCCGGCAGCGAAGGGGGCGCACACCTCCCACTCCAGCTCCTGCCGGATATCCGCGATTTTCAGGGGGATGCCCAGCCGGTCGGCCACGGCGGCGGCGTCGGCCGCTCCGGTGCCGCCCAGGCCGATATCCAGGTACAGGCCGGTGACGGCAAAGCCCTGCCGGGCCAAAAGGGTGGCTGCCACGGCGGAGTCCACCCCGCCGGACAGGCCCAAGACAACGGGTTGCTTCATAGATGCTCCTTATTTCTCCAAAAATACCAGCAGCACCGCCACATCCGCCGGGCTGACGCCAGAGATGCGGCTGGCCTGGCCCAGGTTCAGGGGCCGGATGCGGTCCAGCTTCTGCCGGGCCTCCAGCCGCAGGCCCTCCATGTGGAGGTAATCCAGGTCGGGAGGCAGAGGCCGGTCTTCCATCTTCCGCTGCTCCGCCACCTGGCGCAGCTGCCGGTCGATGTACCCCTGATATTTGACCGCGATTTCCACCGCCTCTGTCACCTCGTGGGGCAGGGCGGGCCGGTCGGGGTCAACAGCGGCCAGACTTTCATAGCTGTTCTCGGGGCGGCGCAGCAGGTCGCAGAGCCGCCCATCCCTGGTGCCGGTGTGCTCCAGGCGGCGTATCTCTTTGTCCACGGCGGCGTATTTTGCTTCCACCTCCGCCATGCGCTCGTCGCTCACCAGCCCGATGGCGTGGCCGATGGGGCACAGCCGCCGGTCGGCGTTGTCCTGCCGGTGGAGGAGCCGGTACTCGGTGCGGGAGGTCATCATCCGGTAGGGCTCGTCGGTGCCCTTGGTCACCAGGTCGTCGATGAGTACCCCGATGTACCCCTGATCCCGCCGCAAAATCAGCGGTTCACGGCCCAAAATCTTCAAAGCGGCGTTGACACCCGCCACGAAGCCCTGAACGGCGGCCTCCTCATACCCGGAGGAGCCGTTGAACTGTCCGGCGCCGTACAGGCCGGGCACCTTTTTGTGCTCCAGGGTGGGCAGCAGCTCGGTGGGGTCCACGCAGTCGTACTCAATGGCGTAGGCAGGTCGGGTCATCTCGGCCTGTTCCAGGCCGGGGATGGTGTGGAGCATCTCCACCTGCACGTCCTCCGGCAGGGAGGAGGAAAAACCCTGGATGTACAGTTCTTCGGTGTTCAGCCCCATGGGCTCCACAAAGAGCTGGTGCCGCTCCTTGTCGGGGAAGCGCTCCACCTTGGTCTCGATGGAGGGGCAGTACCGGGGACCCACCCCCTCGATGGTGCCGTCGTACAGGGGGGAGCGGTCCAGGTTGGCCCGAATCACGGCATGGGTTTTCTCATTGGTATAGGTCAGCCAGCACACCGCCCGGTTTTCCGGGGGGATTTTCGTTTCAAAGGAGAAAGGCAAAACCTCCTCATCTCCCGGCTGGAGCTCCATTTTGGAAAAGTCCACGCTGCGGGCGTTGACCCGGGGCGGAGTGCCCGTCTTGAACCGCCGGAGGGACAGCCCCAGCCGTTCCAGGCAGGAGGTGAGGGAATTGGCGGTGGCCAGGCCGTCGGGCCCGGAGTCCCGGGTGACCTCCCCCACGATGGTGCGGCCGCCCAGATAGGTGCCCGAGGCGATAATGGCCGTCTTCACCTGATACACCGCCCCGTAGACGGTGCGCACGGCGGACACATGGCCGTTTTCGGTGAAAATATCGGTGATCTCCGCCTGCTTCACCCACAGGTTTTCCTGCCGTTCCAGGGTGTGCTTCATCACCTCCTGGTACCGCCGCCGGTCGGCCTGGGCCCGGAGGGACCACACCGCAGGGCCTTTGCCCCGGTTCAGGAGCCGGTACTGGATGCAGGCCTGGTCGGCGGCCCGTGCCATCTCGCCCCCCAGGGCGTCCAGCTCCCGCACCAGGTGGCCCTTGCCGGTGCCGCCGATGGCCGGGTTGCAGGGCATGTTGCCCACCGCGTCCAGGTTGACGGTGAAGCACAGGGTGCGCAGACCCAGCCGGGCGGCAGCCAGGGCCGCCTCAATGCCCGCGTGGCCCGCGCCGATCACCGCAATGTCGTAAGTTCCCGCTTGATAGTCCATCTGTGTGTATTCCTTCTTACTTTCCGTATACGATGGTCACCGCCTGCTTGTGGTTGACGATCTCCGCCATCTGGCAGCTGCCGCCGAACTCCCCGTCCAGCGTCCAGTCAATGGGCTCCTGGGCGGTGATTTTCAGCCTGCTGGTGCGGAAGCAGGTGACCAGTCCCCCCTCGTCGGGGGCCATGGTGGTCAGGCTCTTGAGAATACCCTGGAGCTGGAGGGGATTCTGGGGCTGGCGCACCAGAGCCACCTCAAACAGCCCGTCGTCCAGGGCCACCGGCTGGACGGGGGTGCCCTTGAAGCCGCCCACCGACACAGTGTTGGAGATCATGCCGTAGCAGAAGCCGTCGGTGACCGTCCCGCCGTCATACTCCACCGTCATGGGATAGGGGTGGATGGAGCCCAGCCTTGTGGCGCCCTCCAGCACGTAGGCCAGGTGGCCCAGCAGGTTCTTGGCCTGCTGGGGGGTGTTGTAGGCCACGTCGGTAAAGGCGCCGAAGGCGGCGATATAGATAAAGCTCTGCCCGTTGAAGGAGCCGATGTCCACCGGCCGGGGGAAGCCCGCCGCCGCCACGGCGGCGTCCTCATTCAGAGAACCGGGCAGGCCCAGGTTTTTGGCAAAGTCGTTGGTGGTGCCCGCCGGGATATAGCCCACCTGAGGCCGGGCTTCCCTGGGCAGCTCCATCAGGCCGCTGACCACCTCATGGAGGGTGCCGTCGCCGCCGGAGCACACGATGCGCCCGAACTCACCCGCCCGGCGCTTGGCTGTCTCGGCGGCGTCCCCTGGGCCCCGGGTGGGATGGACCGTCACGTCCCAGTCCGCCGTCAACTCGTCCAGGATGGGGGCCAGCTTGCCCCGCAGCATCCCCTTCCCTGCGTGCAAATTGTAGAGAAACAGCAGTTTGTCCATAGACTCGCTCCTCATATCATTTACTGAGTATTATACAGATTTTTTCCGAAAAAACAACGTGCTGTGTGGCGGGGACACAAAATTGCGTGCCCGCTATTGCTTTTCCCAGCTAAAGTGTGTAAAATGAAAAGCCAACGACAGAAAAAGGAAGTGACCGCCCATGGATCGCAAAGCCCTGGCCGCCGCTTTTCCGGTGACGGTACCGGTGCTGATGGGCTATCTGGCCATCGGCATGGCTTTTGGCTTTATGCTCCAGGCCATCGGATACAACTTCATTTGGGCCTTTTTCATGAGCCTGACTATCTATGCCGGGTCGGGCCAGTATCTGGGGGTGAGTTTGCTCGCATCCGCCGCCGCTCTGGGCACGGTGGCCCTTATGACCCTGCTGATCAACTTCCGCCACCTGGTGTACGGACTGTCCATGCTGGAAAAGTTCCGGGGTATGGGCTGGCGGAAGTTCTATATGATCTTTTCCCTGACCGACGAGACCTATGCCCTGCTCTCCTCCGCCCAGGCCCCGGTTGGGGTGAACCCCAAGAACTTCTATTTCGCCATTGCCCTGCTGGATCAGAGCTACTGGATCATCGGCTCGGTGATCGGTGCGGTGGCCGGTGAGATCCTCCCCATCAGCACCGAGGGCATCGACTTTGCCATGACCGCCCTGTTCGTGGTCATTGCCGTGGATCAGTGGAAGGCCTATCGGAAGCACCTGCCCGCCCTCATCGGCGGAGCCGTCACCATTGTGTGTCTGCTAATCCTGGGTCAGATCTTCGGCCAGCAGCAGATGCTTATTGTCTCCCTTGCGGTCATTGTGGTGCTGATGCTGGCCCTTCGGGACAGACTGGAAGAAAAGGAGGGAGAAGCATGCTGACCACCGCCGGAGCCATTGCCGCCATTGCGGTGATGGCCGTCGTCACCTTCCTCACCCGTGCCCTCCCCTTCCTGCTGTTCGACCGGGGCTCCGCACCCCCCAAGATCGTGCTCTACCTGGGACGGGTGCTCCCCCCTGCCATCATCGCCATGCTCATCATCTACTGCCTGAAGGACCTGTCCTTCCTGTCCGTGGGCGGCTGGGTGCCCCAGCTGGTGTCGGTGGCGGCAGTGGTGGCCCTCCACCTCTGGAAGCACAATAACCTGCTGAGTATTTTCGGCGGCACCATTTTGTATATGGTGCTGGTTCAGACCATATTCGCGTAAAAGCGGGCGGCCAAAGGCCGCCCGCTTTTTTGTCCCCAAACGCAGAAACACAGGCCCACCGCCTTCGCGGGCCTGTGTTTCCGGAATTGAAAGAAGAGAGGAAAGAGAGGGAGTGTGGTCGTTTCTGACCACGGTCTTATCCTAAGGCCAGGCTGTGAACCTGTCTTGAACCGGATGTGAACGATTTGTGAAAACCCTTCCCTCAGCCTTCCTGAGCTGCCAGCTCCTGAGCCACCTGAGTCAGATAGTTGGGCTCGAAGTCCTCGATGCGGCCGCTGTCGCAGGCGGCAGCCACGGCGGGGTCGATGGGCAGACGGGCCAGCACCTTCAGACCCAGGTCGGCGGCCACCTGCTCGATGTGGCTCTCGCCGAAGATGTGGTGCTGCTTGCCGCAGTCGGGACACTGGAAGTAGGAGTAGTTCTCCACCAGGCCCAGCACGGGAATGTGCATCATTTCGGCCATCTTCACCGCCTTGGTGACGATCATGCTCACCAGGTCCTGGGGAGAGGTGACCACCACAATGCCGTCGATGGGCAGGGACTGGAACACAGTCAGGGGCACGTCGCCCGTTCCGGGCGGCATATCCACAAACATATAGTCCACGTCACCCCAGATCACGTCGGTCCAGAACTGCTTCACCGCACCGGCGATGACGGGGCCGCGCCACACCACGGGATCGGTCTCATGCTCGGTGAGCAGGTTCAGGCTCATGATCTCGATGCCGGTGCGGGTCTGGGCGGGGTAAATGCCCAGCTCGCTGCCCTCAGCCCGGGTGTGGACGCCAAAGGCGGTGGGGATGGAGGGACCGGTGATGTCGGCGTCCAGCACGCCCACGGATTTGCCCAGCCGGCGCATGGCCACCGCCAGAGAGGAGGTCACCAGGCTCTTGCCCACGCCTCCCTTGCCGCTGACCACGGAGATGACCTTGCCCACGTGGGACAGGCCGTTCACCGGCACATGGAGATCCTGGGGCGCGGTGCGCTCGCCGCAGCTCTCACCGCAGGTGGAGCAGTTGTGGGTACATTCTGACATGTTGTTTTTCCTTCTTTCGTGAATGGTATGGGCGCTGCCGCCCGTTAATAACTGTATGTGCCCCCGCCGATAAACTCCCGGATCAGGGATTCGGGGGCCACCAGGGCCTGATCCACCGGCTCAAAGTACCGGAAGGAGTCCACCAGGTCGTGGAACTCTCTGTACCGGGGGTTGTCCTTGGGTACCTGATCCACCGCTTTGCCCAGGGCAGCCGCGTAGTTGGCGAACACCGCGGGCTCGTAAGGCAGAGAGGAGTCAATGATGATATTGGCCCGGTTTTTGAAGGGCGATATGTAGGTTTTTTCGCCCCGGCGGACATTATACCACATCATCAGCGTTTCCAACAGGTCTGTGCCTCTAAAATTATAATCCCGTACTGCACGGCGGGAAATGCGCATCCAGGTGCCCTTGAAACGCATCTCCTCCCCCTCCAGCACGTTGGAGCGGGCGGAAATATACAGTCCCGTGGCCTCGGGATGGCGGCCGAAGATGTCGTCGTTCAGGGCGTGGATGCCCTCAAAAATGGCAATCTCGTTCTTGTCCAGCTTCAGGAAAGTGCCCCGGCTGTCGTTGCGCATCTGCCGGGCAAACTCATACCTGGGTACCACAACCCACTCTCCCCGGGAGAGTTTGCTAAAGGTATCATCCAGCAGGTCCAGGTCCAGCAGAAGGGGCGACTCATAGTTGATGTCCCCTTCCGGCGTCCGGGGCGCCGTCTTGCGGTTGAGGGTCTTATAGTAGTTGTCCATGGAGATGGTGTGGGTGTTCACACCCCGGCGCTCCAGCTCCTGCTCCAGCTTGAGGGCGGTAGTGGTCTTGCCCGAGCCGGAGGGGCCGGAGAGAAGCACGATGGGGCTGACCTTCATCCGCTCCAGGATGCGGTCTACGGCGTCGCTGATGCGCCCCTGATAGGCGGCGTCGCACGCCTCCAGAAAGCCCTTGGGGTCGGTGCGCAGGCCGTGGTTGATGTTGTCCAGCTGGTAGGCCATGGTCATCCCTCCTGTTCTGACCGGCAGAAGCGGACCACCTGCTCCTTCTCGGCGCAGACGGTGTCGATCCGCTCCAGATATTCCTTTGGGTACTTGGGGTTGGCGATGCGGACGATGTGTCCGGCATCGGCATCCACCAGCTTGGTCATGCCGCCGCCCCCCAGAGATAATATGGTGTGCAGTTCTTCCATCATGCAGATGTTGTAGAGGCTTTCCGTCCCCGGCAGGCACCAGCCCACATTTTCAAAGGAGCCGGACATGTACTTCTGCCGGTACAGGTAGTAAGGCAGCTGTCCCGCCTGCCGCAGAGCCGACCAGGCGTAGTCCAGCATGGCGGCCACGTCGGCGCCTGAGGGGATGGCGGAGCCCTCCTCCATCAGCCGGGAGCCCTTTTTCAGGGCCAGGGTGTGGACGGTGATGTTTTCCGGCCCCAGAGCCAGCACCTGGTCCAGGGAGGAGCGGAAGCCGTCCACCGTGTCGGCGGGCAGTCCGGCAATCAGGTCCATGTTGACGCAGGGGATGCCGCTCTCCCGCACCAGATC
>CALWXT010000084.1 GCA_944385575.1 uncultured Flavonifractor sp.
TGTCCGAGGACGCTGTTGGTCAGGAGTACTACCTGTCCGTCAATGTCTACGAGGGCGAAGGTGTTCTGCCCTACAAGGATTACTATTATGTCAGCAACGGCGTCACCACCACCGACCGGAACGAGGCCACCCCCATCACACTGGCGGAGGGCGAAAACATTGTAGGTCTGACCATCCCCAAGGCCAAAACCATCAGCGGCAGCCTGGTGGCTGATGACGGCAGCGAGGTAATTTGGGACCCGGAGGAAACTCTTTGGCTGTATCTGACATCCGATACCGGCAATGAGTCCTTCGCTGTCACCCCGGACGCTCAGGGCAACTGGTCCGCCGCAGTGGATCCCAGCTTTACCGGGGAGTTTACCCTTCGCACCTACATTTCCGGCAACGTCCAGACCAATATTTTTGGCAACCGGGATTATTACTACAGCACCGCCGACCATGCCGTCACCACAGAGGCGGAGGCCAGCCCGCTCACCATAGGCGGGGAGGATGTCACCGGCCTGAAGCTGTATGTGGAGACGGGCTGGCTCCTGTCCGGCGACATCAAGCTGCCTGAGGGTGGCTATATCACCGACAAAACGGTGAATGTAAGTTTAGTCGTAAAGACTGCCGACGGCTCCTACACCGACTACCGGGGCAGCGGTACCGTTGGCCCGACCGGCGGCAGCTACTGCGTGGCGGTGCCCAAGCAGACGGCTGAGTACCAGATCGTTCTCCAGTCGATATACGCTCCCGGTGTGCCCAGCAACATTTACTGGGGAGAGGAGCAGACCCTGAGCACCGGCTCCATCACCGGCAATACCGACGGGCTGGACTTTACTCTGGTAAAGGCAGGAACCGTCATCACCGGTACGGCATACCGTCCGGAGGGCGTTGAGGGCTACCTGAACCTGAACCTTTGCGCATTGGTAAAGCGGGACTATTACACTTGGTCTTACAATACGAATGCGTCCATCGACTACAACAGCGACAGCGGCAACTTCTCCATCGCCATTCCCACCTCGGAGACCGCCACGGAGTATCAGCTCTATTACACCATTTACAGCGGTGAAGGCATCGTCACCCAAAAGAGCATCTATCTGTGCGCTGACGGCAGCCTGACCACCGATTCCTCCCTGGCGGGCACCTTCGCCTTGGCCAATCCCCCCGCCCATGAATTCACTCTTTTGACCGCCCTGCCCTTCGCCGCCGGCAAGGTCCGCTGCCCCGAGGGTCTGGAGCAGACCACCACCTTTGTGGTATACCCCCAGATCGTCAGCGAACTCTCTACCCTCGAGTTCCCCCAGGGCGCGGTGGAAGTCATGGTGGGCCCCGGCAGTGGCCAGCAGGATGAGGACGGCTGGTTCAGCACCTACTCTCTGAATGACCCCTCTTTCACTGTGGGTACCAACTACCGTCTGATCTGCTACTCCAACGACACCCACACCCCGGCGGACACCTCCTGGTATTATGTCAATCAGGATGGCACTCTCACCAAGGACATGAGCAGCGCCGATATCTATACCGTGGCCGATGGGACGGTCAACACCGTGAACTTCACTCCCATGCTGTGGAACAGCGGCAGTGAGGACTACCTGCTCCAGAGTGAGCACGGCATTTCCAGCATTGCGGAGCCCATTACCTATACCTACACCTTCCCCGGTGCCACCAGCCTGGACGTGACCTTCTCCGACCGCACGGACGTGGATCTGACGGTAAACGGAGAGACCTGGCACTGCCAGTCCCAGGCCGGGCAGACCATGACGGTTGACGGCGACACTCTGACGGTGGTCATGCCTGCCCTTGATTTCGGTAGCACATACAGATTTGGCTTTGCCGTGGAAAAGGTGACACCCGCAGGTATTGGCGACGTCGTTCAGACCGGCGCGGCAGCGGTATACACCCCCTCCGGCAGCTCTGAGAAGGCCATTATGGACAGTGTCAAGGCCGGCGAGCCGGTGCGCATCTCCCTGGTGAGCCAGGACGATCCCTACTACCAGTACAGCCTGACCGGCGCCATCTATGACGCCGACGGCATGCTGCTGGACATCGTGCAGGTCCCGGTGATCTTTGACGGCGGCACCTGCACCGCCAGCCTGGACTTTGAGCAGTACGGGCAGGCGGTCACCCTGAAGATCTTCCTCATGGATAAAAGACTATCTCCTGAAATGGAAAATCTCACCTTTGACCAGCAGTAACCATAAGCACGGGGCTCCCGGAATCAAGGCTTCCGGGAGCCCCGTGTTGCCTTTTGATAATATTCGTCAAAATTATTAAAACAATTGGCGGGAATATGAAAAGAATAGCCAAAAATCACCGGGTTATGCAGTTGCTTTTTCTTAAACGCAGAGGTATAATCTTGCTTGAAGGGTGTTTTTGCATGGGAAAATCCAAAAAATCATCTGGAGGTCTATGTAAATGAAAGAAGTCTATGTTGTCAATTGCTGCCGTACCGCAGTCGGCTCTTTCGGCGGCAGCCTGAAGGACGTGCCCGCCGTAGATCTGGGCGCCACCGTGGTGAAGGAAGTCCTCAACCGCGCCGGCGTGAAGCCTGAGCAGGTGGACGAGGTTATGTTTGGCTGCGTGCTCACCGGCAGCCTGGGCCAGAATGTGGCCCGCCAGGTGGGCGTGAAGGCCGGCATCCCCTACTCCGTGCCCGCCTACACTGTGGGTATGGTGTGCGGCTCCGGCATGAAGACCGTCATCGAGGGCGCCCGGGCCATCCTGGCTGGCGACGCCGACGTGATCGTGGCCGGCGGCACCGAGAACATGTCCGCTGCCCCCTTTGCCCTGCCCAATGAGCGCTGGGGCGCCCGCATGGGCGACAAGAAGGTCGTCGACACCATGATCAAGGACGGCCTTTGGGACGCTTACAACAACTACCACATGGGCACCACCGCCGAGAACATCTGCGACGTGTGGGGCATCACCCGCGAGGAGCTGGACGCCTTCGGCGCTTCCTCCCAGCAGAAGACCGAGGCCGCTCAGAAGGCCGGCCGGTTTGACGACGAGATCGTGCCCGTGATGATCAAGAAGAAGAAGGAAATGGTGGAGTTCAAGGTGGACGAGTTCCCCCGCGCCGGCACCACCGTGGAGAGCCTGGCCAAGCTGAAGGGCGCTTTCCCCTGCGGCCCCGAGGGCGTGGAGGACGAGATTGTCCATACCTTTGAGCCCACTCAGGTTCATGCTGCTGACGCCAAGAAGCACGTCCAGCGGGTCACCGCCGGCCAGGCTTCCGGCATCAACGACGGCGCTGCCGCCATCCTGCTGGCCTCCGGCGAGGCTGTTGAGAAGTACGGCCTGAAGCCCATGGCCAAGCTGGTGAGCTGGGGCCAGGGCGGCGTGGATCCCAAGATCATGGGCGTGGGCCCCGTGCCCGCTTCCCGTCAGGCCATGGCCAAGGCCGGCCTGAAGATCGAGGACATTGACCTGGTGGAAGCCAACGAGGCCTTTGCCGCTCAGTCCATCGCCGTGGCCCGTGAGCTGGGCTTCGACATGGCCAAGGTCAACGTCAACGGCGGCGCTATCGCCATCGGTCACCCCGTGGGCTGCTCCGGCGCCCGCATCATTGTCACCCTGCTGCATGAGATGGCCAAGCGCGACGACGCCAAGAAGGGCCTGGCTACTCTGTGCATCGGCGGCGGCATGGGTGTTGCCACCATCTTCGAAAAGTGTTAAAATAATCACAAGGTGTGTCGGGCGCAGCCCGGCACACCCTGCCTGAATCCCTTATTTTACTTATAGGAGGGTAACAATCGTGCGCAATAAGGTAATTTCCGTAGAGGAAGCTGTCAACATGATTCCCGATGGCGCCACCATCATGTATGGCGGCTTCCTGGGCTGCGGCAGCGCCCATCACATCATTGAGGCTCTTGCCAAGAAGGGCACCAAGGACCTGACCATCATCGGCAACGACTGCGGTATGGCCACCGGCCCCAACGGCGAGGAGTTCTATGGCGTAGCCAAGCTGATCCACAATCATCAGGTCAAGCACGTCATCGCCACCCACGTGGGCATGACCCCCGAGGTCGGCACCCAGAACATGGTGGACAAGACCCTGACCGTGGATCTGATCCCCCAAGGCTCTCTGGCTGAGATGATCCGGGCTGGCGGCGCTGGTCTGGGCGGCGTGCTCACCCCCACCGGCGTGGGCACCATCGTGGAGGATTCTCCCTTCTGCCTGGGTAAGCAGACCATCGACGGCAAGGAGTACCTGCTGATGAAGCCCCTGCATGCTGACTTCGCCCTGATCGGCGGTCACATGATTGACAAGTTCGGCAACATCTGGTACAAGGGCACCACCCGCAACTTCAACATCGTGATGGCTACCGCCGCCGATGTGGTTATCGCCGAGGCTGACAACCTGGTTGAGGTTGGCGACATCGAGCCTGAGAACGTGGTCACCTCCGGTGCCTTTATTAACTACATTGTGGATGGAGGGAAGCTGTAATGGAGAAGTCTGAGATCAAGGGCTTTATCGCCAAGCGTGTCGCCAAGGAACTGAAGGACGGCGACGTTGTCAACCTGGGTATCGGTCTGCCTACTCTGGTTCCCGCCTATCTGCCTGATGGCGTTCACGTGATCCTCCAGTCCGAGAACGGCATCATCGGCACCGGCCCCAAGCCCTCCGCCGAGAACGCTGAGCCCAAGTACAAGATCGATGCCGGCGGTTCTCCCGCCTGCGCCGATACCTTCGGCTGCTACATTGACTCCGCCACTTCCTTCGGCTTCATCCGCGGCGGCCACGTGAACGCCACCATCCTGGGCGGCCTGGAAGTGGACGAGGAGGGCTCCCTGTCCAACTGGATCATCCCCGGCAAGAAGATGCCCGGCATGGGCGGCGCCATGGACCTGCTGGTGGGCGCCAAGGAAGTCATCGTTGCCATGGAGCACACCGCCAAGGGCAATCCCAAGATCCTGAAGAAGTGCACCCTGCCCTACACCGCCGTGCACTGCGTCACCAAGATCATCACCGAGATGTGCGTGATCAACGTGACCGATAAGGGTCTGGAGCTGGTGGAGATCAACCCCGAGTTCACCGTCGAGCAGGTGCAGGCCGCTACCGCCGCCACCCTGATCGTCTCCCCCGACCTGAAGCCCATGTGCTAATGATCAAAAAGACCTGCGGCATTGCCGCAGGTCTTTTTTTACCTAAATCCCGCCTGTAAGGAACGAGGGAGGCACCAGACCGGTGCCTCCCTCGTTTGCTTATTCTTCCTCTTTGCCCACGAATTTATGGGTCTCATTCACCGCACGCTCCACGGCGTTGAGGATGTTTTCGTAGCCGGTGCAGCGGCACAGGTGGCCGGAAATGAGCTTGCGCAGCTCATCCCGGGTGTACAGCTTGCCGGAGCCCACGATCTCCACCGCCGACATGATAATGCCGGGGGTGCAGAAGCCGCACTGAACGGCGGCCTCCTCCACAAAGGCCTTTTGCAGCGGGGTGAGCTCCCCATTCTCGTTCTGGAGCCCCTCCACCGTGAGGATGGTCTTGCCCTGGGCCCAGACGGACAGGTAGATACAGGAGTCGATGGCCACTCCGTCCACCAGGACGGTGCAGGCACCGCATTCCCCTACCTCGCAGCCCTTCTTCACGCTGGTCAGGCCCAGCCGCTGCCGCAGGGTGTCCGCCAGGGATTCCCGGGGGTCGATGCCCACCTCCACCGGCTTGTTGTTCACGGTACAGTGCAGAATCTCCATCATACCGCGGCGCCTCCCTTCCGTGCCGCCTCCCGGAGCGCCCGGCCGGACAGCTCCTCCACCAGCTGGAGACGGAATTCCTTGGACGCCCGCCAGCTGGTGCGGGGGTTCACGTCGCCCAGGGCGGCCTTGCCGATCTTCTCAATGGCCTCCCCGATGGGCAGGCCGGACACCGCCGCCTCGGCGGCAGGGGAGCGCATGGGCACCGGCCCGGCCACGCCGAAGGCCAGCTTGACGGTCTCGGCGGTCCCCTTGTCGGCGCTCAGCTTCACCAGGCAGCTCACCCCCAGGGTGGCGATATCCATGGCGTTGCGCATAGCGTACTTGATGTAGTGGCCGGTAAAGCCCTCATAATGTTCTCGGGGAATGACGATCTTCACCAGCAGCTCATCGTGTGCCAGATCCACCTTGCCCACGCCCTTGTACCACTGGGAGATGGGCACCTGCCGCTCCCCTGCCGGTCCGCGGACCACCATCACGGCGTCCAGGGCGGTCAGGGTGGAGGCGGAGTCGGCGGAGGTAATGCCGTTGCACACGTTGCCGCCGATGGTGCCTGCCGCCCGCAGCTGGGGTCCGCCGGCCATGTCGGTGGCCTCACCCAGCACGGGGATCTTTTCCCGGATCACCGGGCTGAAGGTCACGTCCCGGAAGGTGGACAGGGGGCCGATCTCCACATCGCCGTTGTCGGCCAGGGTGATGCCGCTCAGCTCGCCGGTCAGCTCGTGGATGGACACCAGGGAGCAGCCGGCCAGCTTGCCCTCCCGGATTTTAATTAACACATCGGTGCCGCCGGCGATGACCAGGGCGGCGGGGTCGGCCTGAAGGGCCCGGATGGCGTCAGCCACCGAGGTGGCCTGATAGATGGAACCAATATCATACATGACCGATGAGCCCTCCTTTCGTAAATTCCTCCACCAGCTTCTGGGGAGACAGAGGCAGGGTATTCACCGCCACGCCGGTGGCGCTGAGCACCGCGTTGCGGATGGCGGGCGCCACCGGGATGGCCGGAGGCTCACCCAGGGCCTTGTTGCCAAACGGCCCGGAGGGGTCGTCCGTCTCCACAAACAGAGCGGTGAGGTCGGGGTGATCCATGGAGGTAGGCATCTTGTAGTCCAGCAGGTTGCCGTTGAGCAGTCTGCCGGTCTTGGGATCGAACTTCATGTCCTCACTGAGGGCGTAGCCGATACCCATGGACATGCCGCCGTGGACCTGGGCCGCCGCCAGGGCGGGGTTGATGAGCTTGCCGGAGTCGTGGACGTTGATCATCCGCAGCACCTTTACCTTGCCCAGGGGGATATCCACCTCCACCTCGGCAAAGCAGCAGCCGAAGGCGAAGGTATTTTCCTTGCAGTGGTTGGTACCCTCGGCGGTAATGTGGACGGAGTGCTCCAGGGAGTAGAAGGCGGTGGTGGCCAGCTCCTCCAGAGAGATGAGCTTCTCCCCCGCCCCGTCGGTGATGAACCGCTCCGAAATGGTAAGGTCCTTGGCCTCGGGGAAAAGCTCCGCGGCGTAGGAGAGCAGCTTCTCCCGAAACTCCAGGCCCACCTTCTTGATGGCCTTGCCGGTGACGTAGGTCTGCCGGGAGGCGTAGGCTCCGGTGTCAAAGGGAGCGGTGTCGGTGTCCTGGAAGGAGACGATATGTACGTCCTCGGTGGGAATGCCCACAGCCTCGGCAGCCATCTGGGAGAAGACGGTGTCGCCGCCCTGGCCGATCTCGGTGGCGCCCAGATGAAGCTGAATGGTGCCGTCCTGGTTGAGCACCATCCGGGCGGAGGAGGTTTCCAGGGAAATGGGGTACACGCCGGTCTTGTAGGAAAAGCAGGCCATGCCCACGCCCCGACGGACCGGGCCGGTCTGGTCCTTGTATTTCTCCCGCAGCTCGTCCCAGCCGATGGCCTCTCTGCCCTTCTGGATGCACTCGGCCAGGCCGGTGGAGTGGCAGGTGATGCCGTTGAAGGGGTCCACATATCCCAGGGGCATGATGTTCTTCAGCCGCAGCTCAATGGGGTCGAAGCCGAATTTAAGGGCAATGTCCTCCATCATGCACTCCACGGCGAAGTTGCACTGGGGGATGCCGTAGCCCCGCATGGCACCAGGGGCGGGCCGGTTGGTGTACACCGTGTAGGCGGTGGAGTGGTGGCCGATCCGGTCGGGATAGAGCTGCCGGAAGCCGGTGATGGCGTTGGCCACAATGGCGTTTCCGTGGGAGGCGTAGCCGCCCTGGTTGGAGATGGCGGTACAGGACCGGGCCATCATGTTCCCGTCCTTGTCCACCGCCGCCGCCACGTCGAAGGAGATGGGGTGGCGGGAGCGGGTGTTCTGGAAGGTCTCCTCCCGGCTCACGTCCAGTCGGACACAGCGGCCGCCCACCTGGGTGGTGAGCCAGGCGTTGAGGGGCTCGTACAGCACCTCCTGCTTGTTGCCGAAGCCGCCGCCAATGTAGGGCTTGATGACCTGGATATTGCCCCAGCCGATGCCCAGGGCCTGACCAATGACCCGGCGGACAATGTGGGGAATCTGGGTGGAGGTCACCACATGGATGCGGCCCGCCTCCATCCACGCAAAGGAGACAGGGTTTTCGATGTGGCAGTGCTGCACCTGCTGGGTGGCGTAGTGGCCCCGGAACTGATAGAACTGGGGATCGTCCAGCACCTGTTCCACATTCTCATACCGGTCATCGGCAATGGGGGTACGCAGATCCATTTTGGCCAGAACATTGTCCGGCTTCTCCTCATGGATAGCCACGGCGCCCTCGGCCATAGCCTGCTCCGGCTCCAGCATGACGGGGTACTCCTCATACTCCACCTTGATGAGCTCCAGAGCACGCTGGGCGGTGATCTCATCCTCCGCAACCACGGCGGCGATATCCTCTCCGTAGATGCGCACCCGCCGGCTGAGCAGCTTCCGGTCGGCCACGTCCTGGTGGCCCTTCTCCACGCTCCAGGGGTGGCCGGGGGTGGGGTACTGGATGTCCGGCACGTCAAAACAGGTCAGCACCTTCACCACCCCGGGCAGAGCCTGGGCGGCAGAGATGTCCATGGATTTGACCCAGCCGTTGGCAATGGTGCTGTGTAAGATCTTGGCCTCCAGCACAGGCCGGGGGCACAGGTCGTCGGTGTATTTGGCACGGCCGCTCACCTTGTCGGCAGCGTCCACACGGGGGATGCTTCTCCCGACTTCCATAATACGCACCTCCTTTATATGCTTTCAGTATAACCTACCGGCGGGAAAAAGGAAAGAGCGGGTTTTTCTTGATTTCCGCCCGTCATGTGTTATCATGAAGGTAAGTATTTCGCTGTAAAAGGAGGGTTCCTTCCATGATCGATCTGACCATGAATCGGGAAGCGCTGGCGCGCAATATCCAGAAGGCCAGGGAAAATAAGGTGGTGCTCCCCACCTTTGAGAACATGAAGCATCCGGAGACCGTGCCGGAGAAAATGCAGGAGCGCCTCAAGGGCGTGGGCCTGTGGGACGTGGACCCGGCCAACCTGTTCCGCATCACCTGGAAGAACCAGCCCACCCTGTCCGGCGGTCTGTACCAGGCGGTGCCCAACTACATCGAGCTGCCCCCCGCCCTCACCGGCGTGCCCGCCCGCATCGTGGCCCTGGTGGGCAAGTGGTTCCCCACCGGCTGCCACAAGGTGGGCGCCTCCATCGGCTGTCTGCTGCCCCGGCTGGTCACCGGCCAGTTTGACGCCACCTATCACCGGGCTGTGTGGCCCTCCACCGGCAACTACTGCCGAGGCGGCGCCTTCAACTCCAAGCTGCTGGGGGTCAAGTCGGTGGCCATCCTGCCCGCCGGCATGAGCCGGGAGCGGTTTGAGTGGCTCAGCCAGATCGCCGGGGAGGTCATCGCCACTCCGGGCTGCGAGTCCAATGTGAAGGAGATCTTTGACAAGACCTGGGAGCTGCGGCAGGAGCCCGACTGCATGATCTTCAACCAGTTTGAGGAGATGGGCAACCACCTGTGGCACTATCAGGTCACCGGCAGCGCCATTGCCGAGACCTTTGAGGCCATCAAACGTCCCGGCGACCGGCTGGCAGGCGCCTGCTTCACCTCCGGCTCCGCCGGCACCATCGGCTGCGGGGACTACCTGAAGGAGGTCTATCCTCAGATGAAGCTGGCGGTGGGCGAGGCACTCCAGTGTCCCACCATCCTGGAAAACGGCTTCGGCGACCACCGGATCGAGGGCATCGGCGACAAGCACATCCCCTGGATCCACAA
>CALWXT010000085.1 GCA_944385575.1 uncultured Flavonifractor sp.
AAACCCACCTGGGAACTGTAACTTCTTTTTCTTGAAAGAAAAAGAAGCAAAAAGAACTTCCATATTTGCTGTACTGCTGAAAGGAGCACTTGATATGCTGTATTCTGAAAAGGTGATGGATCACTTTGAACACCCTCGGAATGTGGGTGAGATCGCCGACGCCGACGGAGTGGGCCAGGTGGGCAACCCCAAGTGCGGGGATATTATGAAGATGTACCTGAAAATCGACGGTGACGTGATCACCGACGTGAAGTTCAAGACATTTGGCTGCGGTTCGGCCATTGCCACCTCCTCCATGGCCACCGAGATGATCAAGGGTAAGACCATCGGGGAGGCTATGACTCTGACCAACGCAGCGGTGGCCGAAGCCCTGGACGGTCTGCCCGGCTATAAAATGCACTGCTCTGTGTTGGCGGAGGAGGCCATCAAGGCCGCCCTGGCCGACTACTATAAGCGGCAGGGGAAAGAGGTGCCGGAGAACCTGAAGCTGCCCTGTGAGGACGAGGAGCACGGCAGCTGTTGTTCCTGCGGACATTGATCCCAAGTCCCCCGGCGGGCCATTCGGCCCGCCGGGGGCTTTTTGGCTTGACAGCGGGACAGGGTTGGCATAGAATATCGTATGCGCGAAAATCCGCCCTTTTGGTCTTAATGGGGCGGTTTCCAGACTATTTTTACAGTTAGAGGGGTACGGTTCTGTGATCGAACTAAAACAGGTATCGAAAACCTTTCCCACGCTGGACGGGGATTTCCAGGCCCTGAAGGATGTAAGCCTGACCATTCAGGACGGGGACATCTTCGGCATTGTGGGTATGAGCGGCGCGGGTAAGTCCACCCTGGTCCGCTGCATCAACCTTCTGGAGCGGCCCACCTCCGGCCAGGTGTTGATGGATGGGGAGGATTTGATGACCTTCTCTCCCGCACGGCTGCGGCAGGCCCGCCGTTCCATTGCCATGATCTTTCAGCAGTTCAACCTGCTCATGCAGCGCACCTGCCTGAAAAACATCTGCTTCCCCATGGAGATCGCCGGCGTGCCGGCGGCGGAAGCCAAAAAGCGGGCCCTGGAGTATCTGGACATCGTGGGCCTGCCCGACAAGGCCAACGCCTACCCCGCCCAGCTCTCCGGCGGCCAGAAGCAGCGGATCGCCATTGCCCGGGCCCTGGCCTCCAACCCCAAGGTGCTGCTGTGCGACGAGGCTACCTCTGCTCTGGACCCCACCACCACCCGGGCTATTCTGAAGCTGATCCAGGATATCAACAAGCGCATGGGCATTACCGCCATCATCATCACCCATGAGATGGCGGTGGTGGAGGAGATCTGTACCCATGTGGCCATCCTGGAGCACGGCAATATGGTGGAGACCGGCACGGTGGAGGAGGTTTTCTCCAACCCCAGGAGCGAGGCCGGCCGCAAGCTGGTGTTTCCCGAGGGGGCCCATATCGACCAGTTCCCGGTAGCCAGCGTGGTGCGGGTGGTGTTCAACGGCGGCTCCTCCTATGAGCCTCTTATCGCCTCCCTGGCCATCGACTGCGGCGTAAAGGTGAACATCCTGGGCGCCGACACCCGCAACGTGAACGGCAAGGCGTTTGGTTCTATGCTGCTGGGCCTGCCTGAGGACAAAAGCGAGGCTGCCAAGGCCATGAATTATCTGAAAGCCCAGAGAGACGTAACGGTGGAGGAGGTGCCTGACTACCATGGATAAGTTTCTGGAACAGGTGAAGGCTGCCCTCACTGAGCCCGCCATGCAGCAGGAGATGCTCACCGGCATCTGGGAGACCATCTACTCCACGCTGCTGGCTACTGTCCTGGCCTGTCTGCTGGGCCTGGTCCTGGGCGTGATCCTGGTGGCGGGTGAGAAGGACGGCGTGCGGCCTCTGCCCGGCCCGCTGATGAAGATCATCAACGCCGTCATCAACATTTTGCGCTCCATCCCCTTCCTCATTCTGATGATGATGCTCCTGCCGGTGTTCAAGCCCCTAATTGGCACCACCATCGGCACCAAGGCGGCCATCCTGCCCCTGGTGGTGGCGGCGGCGCCCTTTGTAGCCCGTCTGGTGGAGACCTCCCTGCGGGAGGTGGATAAGGGAGTCATTGAGGCTGCCCAGTCTATGGGTTGCACCCCCTTCCAGATCATCTGGAAGGTGATCCTCCCCGAGAGCAAGCCTGGCCTGGTGGCCGGCTTTGTCACCGCCCTCATTACCATCCTGGGCTACGGCTCCATGGCCGGCTTTATCGGCGGCGGCGGTCTGGGCAAGATCGCCGTCAACTATGGTTACAACCGCTATAACCCCGGCGTCATGATCGTGGCTGTGGTGCTCATTGTAGTGCTGGTGCAGCTGTTCCAGAGCGTGGGTACCCGGATCTCCGTCAGCCTGGATCACCGGATCACCGACCGGGGCGGCAAAAAGCGCCGCAGCAAGGAGACCGCCCACAAGATCGACACCGACAAACGCGATCCGTCTCAGCCCATGCTGTAATCAAGGTGCGTTCAGCAAACCTGCTGGTTTGCTGAACGCACTTTTTGTTAAAAATGACGGATTGACAGAACGGCATTCCGGTTGTAAACTAAACGCAACCCAGCGAGAACTGAATACGCCCCTCAAACGCGATGAAGAGGAGAGTAGCCAAAAAGGTACGGCACAGAGAGCCCGGTATGGTGGGAACGGGTACGGAAGGTTTTGGTGAAGATGGCCTCGGAGCGGCGCACCGACTACCGCAAGGTATAGGCTGCGACGGGTGCGCCCGTCATTGCGCAGGAGTATGGTTGTACTCCATAAGGCCCCTGACCGCGAGGCGGGGGTGAAGCAAGGTGGTACCACGAAGCCGAAGGCTCTCGTCCTTGAAACTGATTCAAGGGCGTTTTTTTGTGCTCGGATTTGGGTAACACCACAAAAAGGAGAAATGTATCATGAAGAAACTTGCCTCTCTGCTTTTGACCGGCGTCCTGTCCTTCGGCCTGCTGGCCGGCTGCGGTTCCGGCACCAGTACTACCAACACCCCCGCTCCCGGCGGCTCCCAGGCTCCCACTGAGAGCGGCAGCAGCCTGGAGGGCACTGTGATCCGGGTGGCCGCCTCTCCCACGCCCCACGCTGAGATCCTGAAGGTAGCCAAGGAAGTGCTGGCCGAGCAGGGCATCACTCTGGAGATCGAGGAGTTCACCGACTACATCCAGCCCAACACCGTTACCGAGGACGGCCAGGTGGACGCCAACTACTTCCAGCATATCACTTACCTCAATGACTTCAACGCCGAGAACGGCACCCACCTGGTAAGCGTGGCTGAGCTCCACTATGAGCCCTTCGGTATCTACGCCGGTAAGACCGCCTCCCTGGAAGAGCTGGCCGACGGCGCCCAGGTGGGCGTGCCCAACGACCCCACCAACGAGGGCCGCGCTCTGCTGCTCCTGCAGCAGGAGGGCCTCATCACCCTGAAGGAGGGTGTGGGCCTCACCGCCACCAAGCTGGACATCGCCGAGAATCCTAAGAACCTGCAGATCGAGGAGCTGGACGCCGCCCAGCTGCCCCGCTCCCTGGACAGCCTGGATCTGGCCGTCATCAACGGCAACTACGCCCTGCAGGCCGGCCTGAACGCCGCTGACGCCCTGGCCGTGGAGGCCACTGACGGCGAAGCCGCCCAGGCTTACGTCAATGTCCTGGCCGTTAAGGAGGGCCGGGAGGAAGATCCCGCCATCCTGGCTCTGGTAGACGCCCTCAAGAGTGACGAGGTCAAGGCCTTCATGGAGGAGACCTGGCCCGGCGCCGTTGTGCCTATGTTCTAACCGCAGCAAGGCCCGCCGTTTGGCGGGCCTTGTGTCTGTTTAAAATTCCTATTGATTTGATAGGAATTTCGTGCTATACTGGAGAAAAACAACGGGAGGAACTTTCCTATGAAGATTGCGGATTCCATTGCACAGCTGATTGGCAATACCCCCCTGCTCAAGCTGGCGGACAACGGCAGCGGAGCGGTGCTGGGTAAGCTGGAGAGCTTCAATCCCCTGTCCTCCGCCAAGGACCGGGCGGGGCTGTATATGATTCTGGACGCTGAGGAGAAGGGCCTGCTGAAGCCGGGGGCCACCATTGTGGAGCCCACCAGCGGCAATACCGGTGTGGCTCTGTCCTACATTGGCCGTCAGCGTGGATATAAGGTAGTGCTCACCATGCCTGAGACCATGAGCCAGGAGCGGCGGAGCCTGCTGGCCGCCCTGGGGGCGGAACTGGTACTCACCGAGGGTGCCAAGGGTATGGGCGGTGCCATTGCCAAGGCCAAGGAGCTGTTGGACACTGTGCCTGGCGCCTGGATGCCCGACCAGTTCAACAACCCGGCCAACGCCAAAGCCCACTATGAGACCACCGGCCCGGAGATCTGGCGGGACACTGAGGGCAAGGTAGACGTGCTGGTGGCCGGGGTAGGCTCCGGCGGCACCATCACCGGTGCGGGCCGCTATCTGAAGGAGCAGAACCCCAATATTACCGTAGTGGCGGTGGAGCCTGCCGAGTCCCCCGTCCTCTCCGGCGGCAAGGCCGGTCCCCACAAGATCCAGGGCATCGGCGCCGGCTTTGTCCCCGGCACGCTGGATATGAGCGTGGTGGATCAGGTGCTGACCGTTCCCGGCCAGGCGGCCATGGACACCGCCAGGGAGCTGGCGAGGGGCAAGGGTGTGCTGGCCGGTATTTCCTCCGGCGCGGCTTACTGGGCCGCCCTGGAGCTGGCAAAGGACCCCGCTTTCCGGGACAAGACCATCGTGGCTATCCTCCCTGACACCGGGGAGCGCTATCTCTCCACCGGCATTTTTAATTAAAGAGGAAGGGACGCTGCAAAAGCAACGTCCCTTTTCTTATGGTTTGGGAAACCGGAGGAGCCATAAGGCCCCGCCGGGAATGGCATATACCTGGGGGTGGAGCGCGTTAAAGATCAGCAGCTCATTCATTATCCTGGTATACACCGGGATGGTGGGGAAATTCAGTACTTCCGGCTGCCTGGAGACGATCTGGATCACCTGAACCACGCCCACCGCCGACTGGAGGAGAAACAGAGCTGCCTCCAGCCCCAGCAGGATCAGCAGCACACGCCGGAGCCGGTCCACCCAGATCCCAGCCTGGAACGGGTGAGCCAACCGGGCCAGACCCAACAGCTCAAGGATGCACCACCCCGGCACCAGCCACAGGGCGGGTGACAGCAGGGCGGAGAGGGACATGGGCAGGCTGACATACAACTTTTGTATCAGATCGTTCATGGTGGGGGCCGTGAGGACACAGAACAGATAGATTCCCGCCCAGATCAGCAGGCCCACGCCCAGCCGCCTGACCATCCGACGCCGGTCCTGATCCATCGGCAGGCCGTAGAGCACCTGGTTCACGTCAGCCTCCAGCACCTGGGCGATCTTTACCAGCATATCCAGGTCGGGGCGGCTGCGGCCGTTCTCATAATTGGACACAGTCTGTCTTGTGACGAACAGAGCTTCCGCCAGTGCTTCCTGGGTCATGCCCTTTTTCTCCCGCAGCGCCCGGATGTTTTTGCCGATGTCACGCATACCCACATCACCTCGCCTCAAGAATAGGCCGGATGGGCGGATTTGTCACGCAAAGATCCTTTTACACCGGGTTTCAGTCGGCGCTTTCCTGGCAGCCCGGACACTTTTCGTGGTAGCGCTTCACCAGATCGGCCAGCGTCAGGTGATCCACCACGCCGGACACGGCGGCCTGGATGTCCCGCCAGACCTCCACCGTCACGCACCGGTCCGCCCGGCCGCAGCGGCACACGTCGTCGGCGTCGGCACAGCTCACCGGAGCCAGATTGCCCTCCAGGGTACGTAGAATCTCACCCACGGTATATTCCTCCGGCTCCCGGGTCAGCAGATAACCGCCGCCCGCGCCCCGCACCGACCGTACCAGGCCGGCCCGGGAGAGCTGGGTCACGATCTGCTCCAAATATTTATCTGAAATCTCCTGACGCTGAGCCACATCCCGGAGGGGGACCGCAGCCCCGCCGCTGTGCAGTGCGATGTCCAGCATCAGACGCAGGGCGTAGCGCCCTTTTGTGGAAATTTTCATGTATATCCCTACCTTATTTTAGTGAACAATATAATACCATATTACAGGTAGGATTTCAAGGAAAATTTCCTCTTGACTTTCGTGCCAAAAAGTGCTAAAGTGCTCACAAGGAAAGGAGGGTGCGCCAGTATGAAGCACGTTGCCGGTTATGTGTATAGCTATTACCGCTGCTATTATGCCAGCGGCGATTTTGCATGCCCATGACCGGCCGGTGACTGGACGCCCCTCCAGGAGAGGTGCAGAGGGATCCGTGGCCGCCTTTGGGCGGTCACGGATCTTTGTTTTTTCCGGAAAGGAGCAGAACTATGGTAGTGATTATGAAGCCGGGCTTTACCCCGGAGCAGCTGCAGCAGGCCATCCGCACCATGGAGGAGGGCGGCGTGAAGGTCATGGTGTCCAAGGGCACCGAGACCACCATTCTGGGCGCCGAGGGCAACGCCGCGGGCATCAATCAGGAGAAGCTGTCCCTGCTGCCCGGCGTGGAGCGGGTCATGCGGGTCACTGAGCCCTACAAGAAGGCCAACCGGAAATACCACCCCGACGACAGCCTGATCGACCTGGGCAACGGCACCCTGGTAGGGGGCAAGAAGCTGGCGGTCATTGCCGGGCCCTGCTCGGTGGAGAGCGAGGCGCAGATTGTGGGTGTGGCTCAGGCGGTAAAGGAAGCGGGAGCCTCCGCCCTCCGGGGCGGGGCCTTCAAGCCCCGTACCTCCCCTTATGCCTTCCAGGGCATGGGCAACGACGGCATCCGCCTGCTCCAGGAGGCCAAGGCGGTCACCGGCCTGCCCATCGTCACCGAGATCATGTCTACCGACAATGTGGAGATGTTCGAGATGTGCGTGGACGTGATCCAGGTGGGGGCCCGGAACATGCAGAATTTTGACCTTTTGAAGCAGCTGGGCAAGACCACCAAGCCCATCCTGCTCAAGCGGGGCCTTTCCTCCACCATCGAGGAGTGGCTCATGTCCGCCGAGTACATCATGGCCGGCGGCAACGAGAAGGTGATCCTGTGCGAGCGGGGCATCCGTACCTTTGAGACCTTCACCCGCAATACGCTGGACCTGTCGGCGGTGCTGGCGGTAAAGCAGCTCTCCCACCTGCCGGTGGTGGTGGACCCCTCCCACGCCTGCGGCAAGGCCTGGATGGTGGAGCGGATGAGCCAGGCGGCCATTGCCGCCGGTGCGGACGGCCTCATCATTGAGGTCCACAACGATCCGCCCCACGCCCTGTGCGACGGGGCTCAGTCCATCACCCCCGACCAGTTCTCCGCTCTCATGGATCAGCTGCGGGTGCTGGCCCCCTGTGTGGGAAGGGAGCTGTAAGAGATGAAAAAGACCCTTGTGATCGTGGGCCTGGGCCTTATTGGCGGCTCGCTGGCCATCGCCCTGAAGGACTTTGAAGATTTTGAGGTCGTAGGAGTGGACGTGTCTCAGCCTACCCTCCGCTACGCCGCCGAGCACGGGGTGGGCGACCGGGTGACGGAACACGCCGATGAGGTGATTCCCCAGGCCGACGTGGTGGCCCTGGCTCTCCATCCCCAGGGCATCCTGGATTTTCTGGCGGCCCATCGGGACCACTTCAAGCCTGGCGCCCTGGTGTGGGACGTGTGCGGCGTCAAGTCCGCCATTCTGGAGGGGGCGTCGGTGCTGCCCGACACGGTGGACTTTATCGGCTGCCATCCTATGGCGGGCACGGAATTTTCCGGTGTGGAGCACGCCTTTGGGGAGATGTTTCAGGGCTCTCACTTCCTGATGATCCCCCGGAAAGACAGCAAGCCGGAGCACATTGAATTGCTGGAGCGGCTGGCAGCCTACATTGGCTGCAAGGACGTGTGCCGCACCACCGGGGAGGACCACGACGCCCTGATCGCCTACACCAGCCAGATCATGCACATTATTGCCGTGGCGGTGTGCGATGACCCGGATCTGTTTGCCTGTAAGGGCTTTGAGGGTTCCTCCTTCCGCGGGTGTACCCGGGTGGCGGCCCTGGATGTGGGCCTGTGGACCCAGCTGTTTTCCCTGAACCGGCCCGCCCTGCTCTCTGTACTGGACCGGCTGATGGGCAACCTCCAGTCCTACCGGGACGTGCTGGCCTCCGGCGACCGGCAGGCCCTGGCGGACAAGCTGGCCTTTTCCGCCGCCCGCAAGCGGCAGATGGACCTGCCCGGCCCCGATCTGTTGGCGTAAATAGAAAAAGAACGGGCCAGCTGCTATAGCAGCCGGCCCGCTTTTATTTCCCTTTTATCATCAGTCGTCGTAGTCCACATCCCAGTCCAGGATGACGCCGGTGACGGCGTTGATCTCGCAGTCGTACTCGGTGCGGCCGGAGCGCATCTCCACCTCATAGACATAGCGGCCGTCGTCCCGGTCCAGCTTGCACTTGACCACGGTGGCGCCGGAGGGAGCCTTGGCCAGGGCGATCTCCTTGGCTCTGGCCTCGGAGATCAGGCCGTCGGTGGTGGAGCCGGAGCTGGAGGAGGTATTCTTCAGAGAGAAGTCATCCCAGTCCCGGTCATAGGAGAGAACCGCGCCGGTGACGGCGTCAATGTCGTAATCGTACTCGGTATTGCCGGCATAGAATTCCACCTCATAGCACACCTTGCCGTCGTCCCAGTCCAGGCCGGCCTTCACGAAAACAGCGTTGGCAGCGCCGACACCGGCGTGGCTGAGGGCGGCCTGCTTGGCCTTCTCTACGGTGATATAGTTGGAGGCGTTGGGAGTAGAGGCGATATACTGATCCTGGGTGGTGAGCACGGCGGTGTAATTGGAGGAATCAAAGTCCACCTTCAGGCCGGCGGCCTCGCAGATGGCGCGGACGGGGGCATAGGTGGTGCCGTTGTAGGAGAACAGAGGCACTTCCTTGCCCTGCTCATTCTTGGGAGTGAACGTAGCGCCATTGATGGTGACCCGGATGTTGTCATCCACCGTGATGGTGCGGGTGGCGGCCAGGGCGGACACGCCCAGACCAACCGTCAGCGCTGCGACCAGAATACCAGTGGCGAAACCTTTACCGAAACCCTTTTTCATGTTAAAAACTCCTTTGCAATGTATTGTTTGATTTATGATACCGGCGGGCCCCTGTGGGGCTGCTCCCTCCGTTCTGACTATGAAATGCAGGGGCGGTGCCGTTTATTGCACGGAAATTTAAAAAATTTCTTTTTTGCAAAACCCCTTGACTTTTTGGCGAATTCTTATATAATAATAGGGCTTGTTTGAAAAACAGGCACTATCCTTGCCCCCGACAAAGGGCGGGGGCCATACGTCCATAAGGAGGTGCAAACAAAATGGCAAAACTCAGCGGAAATTACGAGGTGGTCTACATCCTCGACCCCAACATGACCGAGGAAGCCACCGCTGCCATGGTGTCCAAGTTCCAGACTCTGGTGGAGCAGAACGGCACTCTGGCTGAGGTCAACGAGTGGGGCAAGCGCCACCTGGCTTATCCCATCAACGACATGACCGAGGGCTACTATGTGCTGATGACCTTCAGCTCCAAGCCCGAGTTCCCCCGCGAGCTGGATCGTATCCTGCGGATCACCGACGGCGTGATGCGTTCCCTGATCGTCTGCACGGACGAGTAAGAAAGGGGAAGCGCGCATGCTGAACCGCATCATTCTCATGGGCCGTCTGACCCGTGACCCCGAGCTGCGCCACACTCAGACTGGAACGCCGGTGGCGTCCTTCTCCCTGGCTGTGGACCGCGACTTCAAGGATCGGACTACCGGCGAAAAGACCACGGACTTCATTGATATCGTGGCCTGGCGCCAGACGGCCGAATTTGTCTCCCGCTACTTCACCAAGGGCCGGCTGGCCGTGGTGGAGGGCCGGCTCCAGCTGCGTGACTGGACCGA
>CALWXT010000086.1 GCA_944385575.1 uncultured Flavonifractor sp.
TTCTCCGCCATGCCCAAGGTGGTGGCCGAGGGCCGGCGGGTCATCAACAACATCCAGCGGGCCGCCGCCCTCTACCTGGTCAAAAATATTTTTTCCTTCTGTCTGTCCATTATCTCTCTGTTTGCCACGGTGCCCTATCCGGTAACCCCGTTGCAGCTCTCCTTGCTCAGCGCCGTCACCATAGGCGTGCCCTCCTTCTTCCTGGCGCTGGAACCCAACCACAGCCTGGTGAAGGGAAAATTCCTGGGCAACGTGTTCCGCTCCGCTTTGCCCGGCGGTCTTACCGACCTGATTGTGGTGCTGGGGGCGGAGGCCTTCTATCTGGCCTTTGGCTTTACCACCGACGAGCTGTCCACCATCTCCGCCATTTTGCTGATTGTGGTGGGCATCCTGGTGCTCTATCAGGTGTGCAAGCCCTTCGACTGGAAGCGGCGGGTGCTGTGGGGCGCCATGGCGGGCTCCTCGGCGGTGACGATTATCTTCTTTGGACCCAACTTCGGCCTCACTCCTCTGGAACTTCAGCCTTTCCTGGTGCTGCTGGTCTTCCTGGGCCTGTCCTACTCGGTATTCAAGCTGATGCTCAACCTCTTTGAGTTGGGCAGTTCCCTGATCAATAAGGGAAAGCGCCTGCGGGGGAGGCGGAAGCTATGACCCTGCGTCCCTATCGCTCTGAGGACTGCCCTGTCTTGGCCGCTTTGTTTTATGACACCGTCCACACCGTCAATGCCCGGGACTATACGCCCGAGCAGCTGGACGCCTGGGCCGACGGTCAGGTGGATCTGGCTGCCTGGGACGCCTCCTTTCTGGCCCACACCACCCTGGTGGCGGAGGCGGAGGGGATCATCGTGGGCTTTGCAGACCTGGCGGACGACGGTTATCTGGACCGGCTGTATGTCCACAAGGACTGGCAGGGGAGAGGGGTGGCCACCGCCCTGTGCGACGCCCTGCCCGGGGCCAAATTGACCCACGCCTCCCTTACCGCCCGGCCCTTTTTTGAACAAAGGGGCTGGCAGGTGGTGAAGGAGCAGCAGGTGGAGCGCCGCGGCGTACTGCTGACCAACTTCGTAATGAAGCGGTAAAACCGTGCCGTGGGTGGCAGCCCGCGGCACGGTTTTCTGTGTCCTGCGCAAAAAGTTTACAGTTCATTTACAGACGGAAGCGTCTGTAAGTGCTATCCTGTATAAAACGGACGATATCGTCTATAACTTGTGCGGGAGAAGATAACTATGGATATTCTGTTTGAAGTGTTGAGGCTTGTGGCAGCGGTCGTACTGGCCTTTGCGGCGGGCAAGCTCATTGCCAGGCTGAAGCTGCCGTCCATTCTGGGCTGGCTGATTGCGGGCATGATCATGGGTCCTCACGCCCTGAACCTGCTGAGCAATCAGGTGCTGGACGCCCCGTGGTTCGGTGTGCTGGAGCACATCTTTGAGTGCACCTTCGGCCTGATCATCGGCACGGAGCTGATTTGGAAGAAGATGAAACAGGCGGGGCCGCAGATCCTGGTCACCACCGTCACGGAGTCGCTGGGTACTTTTTTGGTGGTGAGCGCGGTGTTTGGCGTGATTTTTTGGTTCTCCGGCGTGCCGCTCTATCTGGCGTTTATGTTCGGCGGTATTGCCCTGGCCACCGCGCCTGCGCCTTCCCTGTCCGTGGTGCGGGACATGGAGACCGACGGGCCGGTCACCAGAACGCTGATCCCCATGGCGGCCCTGGACGATTTGGTGGGGGCGCTGGTGTTTTTCCTGGTCATCGCCTTTGTGTCCGCCCACATCTCCTCTCAGGAAATTCCGGTGGCGGTCATCCTGCTCCTGGTGTTTCTGCCGGTGGTCATCGGCGCCGTCACCGGCTTTCTGACGGGCAAGCTGCTCCGGCATACCCGCACCAACGGCGGGGCGCTGACCGTGATGGTGCTGATGCTGCTGGCCTCCGCGGGAGTGGCTTTTTTCCTCAACAGCCTGCTGCCCGCGCCTGTGCTGAACTTCATGCTCATCGGCATGTCCTTCTCCACGGCGTTTGCCAACATGATCTCTGAGGAGCAGCTTCAGGGCATCATGAAATCCATGAATCCGGTGATCGGGCTGGCCATGATCGTGGTCATTTTGAACCTGGGCGCGCCGCTGGACTACCACCTGATTTTCGGCGCGGGGATCTATACAGCGGTTTACATTGCCGCCAGGGCCGTGGGTAAATACTGTGGAGCCTGGTTTGGCGCGTCCATCAGTCATGCGCCCGGGGCGGTGCGGCGGTATCTGGGCTTTACGCTCCTGCCCCACTCCGGGGTCTCGCTGGTCTTTACGGGTATCGCTGTGTCGGTGCTGAACGGCCCGGCGCCGGAGTGCGCGGCTATCCTTCAGGGTACCATCGCCGCCGCGGCGGTCATCAATGAAATTCTGGCGGTCTTCATCGCGAAAAAGGGCTTTGAATGGGCGGGAGAGCTGCACCAGGCAAAAGGAGGTTTGCAGGAGACATGACACAAAAAGAGCGGCAGGAGCGGAGCAGACAGGAGATCTTCCGGGCGGCCATGGAGGAGTTTGGTACCAGGGGCTATGAGGAAGTGACCATGGAGCGCATCTGCTCCGGTCACGGCATCTCCAAAGGGATGATGTACCACTACTATTCCAATAAGGACGAGCTTTTCCTGCTCTGCGTGGCGGACACCTTCGACGCGCTGGAGGCCTATATCCGGCAGGAATCTGTAAACGCAGAAGGGCAGAGCGCCTTTGACGCCATAAAAGACTATTTCCTGCTGCGGGAACGCTTTTTTGAAGGCCAGCCCCAGCGCAAGCGGGTCTTTGAGACCGCCATCCTCCACCCGCCCAAGCATCTGGCGGAGCAGATCCAGCAGCTGCACAGACCCATTATGGAGCTGAACCGCAGATTTATTGAGGGCATCGTTGCCAGAATGACGCTGCGGAAAGATCTGGACCCGCAATGTGTAGCCTGGTATCTGGAGAGCATCGAGCCGGTCATCCCCTCCGTGATCCAGAGCTTTCTGGAAAAACAGTCTTCCAGAGATCTGCACGCCATGCTGGAGGCTACGCGGAAGATGCTGGATCTGATCCTGCTGGGGGTAGCCCGACAGCCGGCGGAGGAAAAAACCGCTGAAAAAGGCTGCTGAGAGAGGAATTTTCCTCCATTCTACCGCTGGTCGGTTGCCGGGACCGGGCGGAACGGCTACAATAGCGGGAGGAAGGAGGCCGTATCATGTTTGAAATTGATCGGGAGGCTTTTGGAGCCTTCCTGGTGCAGCTGCGCAAGGAGAAGGGCCTGACCCAGAAGGAGCTGGCCGAAAAACTCTATGTGTCCGATAAGGCGGTGAGCAAATGGGAGCGGGGCCTGAGCCTGCCCGACATCTCCCTGCTCACCCCGCTGGCGGAGATCCTGGGCGTGACGGTGACCGAGCTGCTCCGGGGAGAACGGCTGGGGACGGAGAGCCTGCCGATGGAGCAGGTGGAGGAGCTGGTGACCGGCTCCCTGGAGCTGTCCGGCGCCCAGCGGCAGCAGAAGCGGCAGGACCGGCGGCAGAGAGGATGGCTGTTTGCCCTGTCTGCGGTGATGACCCTGGTGGAGCTGCTGGTCCTGCGGTGGCTGGGCTTCTCCTGGCCGATTCTGTGGAACGACCTGGGAGTGGTGGAGGGCCTCTGCCTGCTGTTCGGCGGCTGGGTCTGCCTGTTTGCGCCGGACGTGCTGCCCGCCTACTATGACCAGAACAATATCAGCTCCTTCAGCAGCGGTCCCTTCCACCTGAATCTGGCGGGGGTGCGCATCAGTAACCGGAACTGGCCCTACCTGATGGGAGCGGCCCGGTGGTGGCTGCTGGTCACACCGGTGGTTTTTCCGCTGCTCTATCTGGCGCTCCTGACTTTTGTGCCTGCCCTGTGGGAGGCTGGAAAGCTGTGGCTCACCTTGATGGCCGCCCTGGGCTTGTTCGTGCCCATGATCGTGTCGGGAAAGCTCCATGAGTGAATTTTGTGGAAAACGGAAGAATACAACGGCTTTTTCCTTGCGTTTTTTCGGAGATACTGATATAATAGCCTGTACTGAATTGAAAGCACTTACAGCCGCGGAGTACCGCATCAGGGGAAGCCGGTGAGAATCCGGCGCAGTCTTACCTCTACTGTAAGCGTGGACGAAGGCGCATAGGCCATTGGCCCCCAGGGGCTGAGAAGGCGCGCCGGAGGAGGAAGCGCGAGCCAGGAGACCCACTGTAAGATGCGTTTGCGTAGCTCTGAGGTGGAGAGGTGCGGCAGGTTTAGGCTACATGCCCTCCCACGTCCATGGGAGGGCTTTTTCTTTTTGAAAGGGAGGTACGGCATGGCAAAACTGGAGGTTTACCTCCCCGTCGGGAAGGAAAAGCTGCGCTGCGGCTATACCACCGGCACCTGCGCTGCTGCCGCGGCCGCCGGGGCGGTCCGACGGCTCCTGACCGGGGAGGCCCTGCCCGCCGTGCGGGTGGATACTCCCGCCGGGATCAGCGTGGAGGCCGAGCTGCTGGACCACGCTGCCGGACCGGACTGGGCCTCCTGCGCTGTCCGGAAGGACGGCGGAGATGACCCGGATGTCACCGACGGTGCCCTGATCTATGCCCGGGCAGAACGGACAGATGCTCCCGGCGTTGCCATTGACGGCGGCGTGGGCGTGGGTCGGGTTACCCGGCCCGGCCTGGATCAGCCGGTGGGCCAGGCGGCCATCAACTCCACCCCCCGGCGGATGATCCGGGAGCAGGCGGAGCGGGCCATGGCGGAGGCGGGTTATGCCGGCGGCGTGCTGGTGACTGTCTCCGTGCCCGAGGGAGAAAAACTGGCGGGCCACACCTTCAACCCCCGGCTGGGCATTGAAGGGGGCATCTCCATCCTGGGCACCAGCGGCATCGTCCGGCCCATGAGTGAGGCCGCCCTCATCGACTCACTGTATCTGGAGCAGGACATGGCTCGGGCCGCCGGGGCGACAGATTTGCTGATGACCCCGGGTAACTACGGGGACTCTTTTGCGGAGGGAACTCTGGGGCTGGATCTCACCCACCGCTGTACCTGCAGCAATTACCTGGGTATGGCCATCGACCACGCCGCCGGGCTGGGCTTCTCCTCCCTGCTGCTGGTGGGGCACCTGGGCAAGCTCATCAAAGTGGCGGCGGGCAGCATGAACACCCATTCCAGAGTGGCCGATGGGCGGCGGGAGACCCTCACCGCCCACGCGGCCCTGGCGGGCGGTTCGCCGGAGCTGCTCCGGGCCCTGTTTGACAGCCCCACCACCGACGCGGGGGTGGAGCTGCTGAAAAAGGCCGGCCTGCTGGAGCCGGTGATGGCCTCCATCGGGGTAGCCCTGGAAGATCAGCTCCGCCATCGGGCGGGGCCGGAGCTGGAGATCGAAGCGGTCTTCTTCTCCAATCAATATGGTATTTTGGGAAAAACATCGGGGGCGGACCGGCTGCTGGCCCTCCACCGGGTATAGGAGGAACTTATGGTACATTTTATCGGCGCGGGCCCCGGCGGGGCCGATCTCATCACCGTGCGGGGAGCCAAGCTGCTGGGGGAGGCTGACGTCATTATCTACGCCGGCTCCCTGGTGAACCCTGCCCTGCTGGACTATAAAAAAGAGGGCTGCCAGGTGTACGACAGCGCCAAGATGACCCTGGAAGAGGTCATTGAGGTGATGAAAGCCACTGAAGAAAAAGGCGGCACCACCGCCCGCCTCCACACCGGCGACCCCTCCCTCTACGGCGCCCATCGGGAGCAGATGGACGAGCTGGATAAGCTGGGCATCCGCTACGATGTGACCCCCGGCGTGTCCTCCTTCTCCGGAGCCGCCGCTGCCCTTTGCGCAGAGTATACTCTGCCCGACGTATCACAGTCCGTCATCATCACCCGCATGGCGGGCCGCACGCCGGTGCCCGAGGGAGAGCAGCTGCGCAAAATGGCCTCTCACGGCTGCACCATGGTGCTCTTTTTGTCCACCGGACTGCTGGAGGATGTGGAAAAAGAACTGGCGGCGGGTGGCTATGCCCCCGACACCCCGGCGGCCATCGTCTATAAGGCCACCTGGCCGGAGGAAAAGGTGTACCGCTGCACCGTGTCCACCCTGGCCCAGACTGCCCGGGAGAACCACGTCACCAAGACAGCTTTGATTACGATTGGTAATTTTCTGGGTGAAAAATACGAAAGATCTAAGCTGTATGACCCCACCTTCACCCACGAGTTCCGGGAGGCCAGCAAGTGACTGCGGCCATTCTGGCTTTTACACGGCGGGGCGCGACCCTGGGAAGGGTGCTGGCGGAGGCGCTGGACGCCTCCCTCCACGTGCCCGCCCGGTTTGCCGACGAGGTGGGGGCGGAGGCCTACGACAGCCTGGAGGGCTGGACGGCACGGATGTGGGGGGAAAAGGACGCCCTCATTTTCGTGGGAGCCTGCGGCATCGCCGTCCGGGCCATTGCCCCCCATGTGAAGGATAAATTCACCGACCCCGCCGTGGTAAGCGTGGATGAGGCGGGGAAGTTTGTAGTGCCGCTTCTCTCCGGTCATGTGGGCGGGGCCAATGAGCTGGCTCTCCGGGTGGCGGCCCTCACGGGCGGACAGGCGGCCATCTCCACCGCCACCGACGTCAACGGCCTGTTCGCCGTGGACGTATGGGCCAGGGAGCGGGATATGGCCATCACGGACCGGACGCTGGCCAAGGAGGTGTCCGCCGCTCTGCTGGAAGGCAAGCGCGTGGGTTTTGCTAGCGACTTCGGCCATCCCTGCCCGGCCGGACTCACCGAGGGCCCGGCGGAGCTTGGTGTGTGGGTCACCTGGAAGACCGGGAACGGCCCCTTTGCCCACACCCTGCGGTTGGCGCCCAAAGGACTGATTTTGGGCATTGGCTGCCGGAGAGGTACGCTCCAAGCGGCCATTGAGGAGGCGGTGTCCGCTGCCTTGGCGGGGTATGAGCCCGCCGCCGTGGAGCGGGTGGCCACCATTGATCTGAAACAAGACGAGCCCGGCCTGCTGGCCTTCTGCGCTGCCCGTAACCTGCCCCTGTCCGTCTATTCGGCGGCGGAGCTGGCGGCGGTTGAGGGCGACTTTACCCCCTCCGACTTCGTGAAGGGGATCACCGGCGTGGACAACGTGTGCGAGCGGGCGGCTGTGCTGGCGGGAGGCGCCATTCTGGTGCCCAAACAGGCAAAAAACGGCGTCACCGTAGCGGTGGCGGGAAGGAAGATTGTATGAAAGTAACTGTGATCGGACTGGGCCCCGGCGGCGGCGTGGATCTCACCGGCCGGGCCAGAGCCGCTTTGGAGGCCTGCGACCTCATCGTGGGCTATACCGCTTATATTGACCTGGTGAAGGATGATTTCCCGGAGAAAGAGGTGCTGTCCACCGGCATGCGCCGGGAGGTAGACCGCTGCCGGGCCGCCGTGGAGGCCGCCTGCACCGGCAAAAACGTGGCCGTGGTGTGTTCCGGGGATTCCGGCGTGTACGGCATGGCGGGCCTCATTTACGAGGTGGCTCAGGAGTATGACCCCATCGAGATCGAAGTAGTGCCCGGCATCACCGCCGCCTGCGGCGGAGCCGCCGTGCTGGGAGCACCCCTGACCCACGACTTTGCGGTGATCTCCCTGTCCGACCTGCTTACCCCCTGGGAGAAGATCGAGAAGCGCTTGAGCGCCGCCGCCCAGGCGGACTTTGTTATCTGCCTCTATAACCCCTCCAGCCGGAACCGCCCCGACTATCTCCAGCGGGCCTGTGACATCCTGCTGCGGGACAAGGACCCCGATACCGTGTGCGGCACCGTCCGCAACATCGGCCGGGAGGGGGAGGAGGGGCAGCTCCTCACTCTGACCCAGCTGCGGGACACCCAGGTGGACATGTTCACTACCGTGTTCATCGGCAACAGCCAGACCAAGGTATTGAACGGGAAGATGGTCACCCCCCGGGGCTACCTCCAGCGGGGCGAGTAAGATGGAGATCCTGCTCTTTGGCGGCACCGGCGAGGGCCGGGAGCTGGCCCAGTGGCTGCTGGACCGGCAGATCCCCACCCTGGTGTGCGTGGCCACCGAGTACGGCGAGACCCTTCTGCCCCCCGGCGCGGAGGCCCATGTGGGCCGTCTGGACCGGGCGGGTATGGAGACCCTGATGGCCTCCCGTCCCTTCACCCACGTGGTGGATGCCACCCACCCCTACGCCGTGGAGGTGACCGCCAACATCAAAGCGGCGGCGGAGGCGGCGGGGCTGCCCTGCCTCCGGCTGGTGCGGCAGTCCGACGGGGAAGACCTGTGCCATAAAGCGGGGGACATGGCTGGGGCGGCGGACATGCTGGAACAGCTGCCGGGCAATGTGCTGCTCACCACCGGCAGCAAGGAGCTGGACGCCTTTGCAAAGCCTGGTCTGGTGGAGCGGTGCTATCCCCGGGTGCTGCCTATGGCGGACTCCCTGGACCGCTGCCTGAAGCTGGGCTTTCCGCCCAAAAATATCATCTGCATGCAGGGGCCCTTCTCCAAAGAGCTGAATGTGGCCCTTTTACGGCAATATCACATCAAGACCCTGGTCACCAAGGACACCGGCGGCTACGGCGGGTTTCGGGAAAAGGCGGAGGCCGCCAGAGAGGCGGGCTGCGCCCTGCTGGTGGTGGAGCGGCCCAGCCGGGAGGACGGGCTGACCATGGAGGAGATCCAGGAGAGGCTGAAGGAGGAACGGGCATGAAGGTCTATCTGATCGGGGTGGGCATGGGCAACCCCGAGACCATGACGGTGGGCGCGCTGGAGGCCATCAAGGCCTGTCCCGTGCTGGTGGGCGCCCGTCGCCTGCTGGAGCCCTGGACAGAAAGCCACGACTGCGTGCCTCTCATCGCCGGGGCCGATATCGCGGAATATATCGGCAAGGTGCAGGAGGGGCCGGTGGGTGTCCTTTTGTCGGGAGACACCGGCTTTTACAGCGGGGCCAAAAGACTGTGGACCCTGTTGCTGGACCATGAGGTGATTACCATTCCCGGTATCTCCTCCATGAGCTATCTCTCCGCTAAGCTCCACGTGGACTGGCAGGACGTAAAGATCGTCAGCGCCCACGGGAGAAGCCACAATGTGGTGGGGGAGATCCAGCGCAACGAGCGCACCTTCGCCCTCACCGGCGGCAATACGAAGGCCCAGGACATCTGCCGGGAGCTGACCCACCGAGGCCTGGGGAACGTGAAGGTTTCCGTAGGGGAACGGCTGAGCTACTCCGACGAGCGGGTGGTCACCGGCACTGCCGCTGAACTGGCGGAGCAGGAGTTTGAAGACCTGTCCGTGCTGCTGGCGGAAAATCCCGACCCGGTGGTGCGGCCCTGGAACGGCTCCGGCCTGCCGGACGACGCCTTCCTCCGGGGCGACGTGCCCATGACCAAAGAAGAAGTGCGTACCCTGGCCCTCTCCAAGCTGCGGCTGAACGAGGACAGCGTGGTGTGGGACGTGGGGGCCGGCACCGGCTCGGTGTCCATCGAGTGCGCACTCTCCTGCCCTGCCGGGCGGGTGTTCGCCGTGGAGAAGAAGGAGGCGGCCCTGGCCCTGCTGGCCGAGAACAAGGCCCGCTTCCACGCCTCCAACCTGACCATCGTGGGCGGTACCGCCCCGGAGGCATTGGAGGAGCTGCCCGCCCCCGACCGGGTCTTTCTCGGCGGTACCTCCGGAGAGCTGAGCGAGATCCTGGACGTGATTTTCCGTAAAAATCCCGCCGCCCGGGTGGTGTGCACCGCTGTGACCCTGGAGACGGTGGCCGAGGCTGCCCGCCTCTTTGCCGGGCTGGAAGGGGCCGACATGGTGCAGGTGTCCGCCACCCGCACCCGGCAGGCGGGCCGCTACCACCTGATGGACGCCCAGAATCCGGTGTGGATTTTCTCCGGGGAGGGGCGGGTATGAGCGCCCC
>CALWXT010000087.1 GCA_944385575.1 uncultured Flavonifractor sp.
GACTGCGGCGTGTGCGAGATGTTCGCCTGCCCCATGGGGCTCTCCCCCCGGAAGGTGAACAGCTACCTGAAGGGGGAGCTGCGCGGCCGGGGAATCCAGGTGCCCCGGAACATGGAACCCCATGCCCGGGAGTTTGTGGAGGAGCGCAAGACCCCCACGGACCGGCTCATTGCCCGCCTGGGTCTGGCATCCTACAACGGCCTGCACGCCCACACCTGCATCACGCTGGAACCCAAGCGGGTCTGCATTCCCATGCAGCAGCATATCGGCAAGCCTGCCTCCCCCGTCAAGGCGGTGGGCGACCAGATCTCCAAGGGTGAGCTGCTGGGCCAGGCGGCGGAGGGACTCTCCGCCAACATCCACGCCAGCATAGACGGCGTGGTGGAAGAAATCACACCGGCAGGCGTCTGGCTGCGCCGGAAGGAGGTCGAATCGGCATGAGAATCGCCATCGGCATGGTGGAGCTGACCAGCATCGCCAGAGGCATCGAGACCTGTGACTACATGGTAAAGGCAGCGCAGGTAGACCTCATCCGCGCCTCCACCGTCTGCCCCGGAAAGTACATCATCCTGATCGCGGGAGACACCGGCGATGTAAAAGCCTCTATGGCGGAGGGCGTCCGCCGGGGTGGTGAGTGTGTGGTCAACACCCTGCTGTTGCCCAATGTCCATCCCCAGCTCATCCCCGCGATCAGCATGACCACCCAGGTGCCGCAGGACGGCGCTCTGGGTATTCTGGAGTTCTACTCCATCGCCTCTGCCATCACCGCCGCGGATGTGGCGGCCAAGGCGGCCAATGTGACCCTCATCGAGGTGCGCATCGGTTACGCCGTCGGCGGCAAGGGCTATGTGACCCTCACCGGAGACGTGGGCGCCGTCCGGGCGGCGGTAGCCGCCGCCTCGGAGAACGCTGAGCTGCTGGTCAGCACCAGCGTGATCCCGCGCCCGGCAAAGCAGGTGTTCCAGTCCTTGCTCTAAACTCCGCGGAATTGGCGTGCCGGTTGGCACAACGCAAAGTGAATTGAGGAGGATAAGAAAATGAACGTATTTACTGAGAGCTTGCAGACATGGATCTCCAACCTGTCCATCAACTCCGTGATCATGATGATCATGATGATCTTCATGCTGGTGGGCGCCGTGGACAAGATCCTGGGTAACAAGTTCGGCTATGGCGAGAAGTTTGAGGAAGGCTTCAACGCCATTGGCCCCCTGGCCCTGTCCATGGCCGGCGTCGTGGCCGCCGCCCCGGTGCTGTCCGAGGTGCTGGGCCCCATCATCACCCCCATCTACACCGCCATCGGTGCTGACGCCTCCATGTTCGCCACCACCCTGCTGGCCTGCGACATGGGCGGCTATCCTCTGGCTATGGAACTGGCCAGCAACGATGCCTTCGGCAACTTTGCCGGCCTGATCCTGGGCACCATGATGGGCCCCACCATCGTGTTCACCATCCCCGTGGCCCTGGGCATCATCTCCAAGCAGGACCGCTCCTATCTGGGCGCCGGCGTGCTGGCCGGCCTGATCACCGTTCCCATCGGCTGCATTGTGGGCGGCCTGGCCATGAGCGCCATGACCGAGTACAAGCTGACCTTCATGCAGATCATCATCAACCTGATCCCCGTGATTGTCATCGCCGGCCTGATCGTCATTGGCCTGTGGTTCGCCCCCGGCCCCATGATCAAGGGCTTCAACGTGTTCGGCACCGGCGTCACCATCGTGATCACCGCCTTCACCGCCATTGCGGTGTTCCAGCAGATCACCGGTATCATGTTCCCCCTGTTCGACGTGATGTCCACTGTTGATCCCGAGACCGGACTGACCCCCCTGAACTCCGGCCTGCTGACCTGCGGCCAGATCGGCATCGTGCTCATCGGCGCCTTCCCCATGGTCAAGTTCATCACCGATACCTTCGGCGGCGCGCTGAAGAAGATCGGCAGCGCCCTGGGCATGGATGAGAATGGCTCCGCCGGTATGGTGGCCACCCTGGCCAACAACATCGCCATGTTCAACATCATGGGCGATATGAACCCCAAGGGCAAGCTGCTCAACGTGGCCTTTGCCGTGTCCGCCGCTTTCGTGTTCGGCGACCACCTGGGCTTCACCGCCGGTGTCAACCAGTCCATGGTCACTCCCGTGATCGTGGGTAAGCTGGTGGCCGGCATTACCGCCCTGATCGTTGCCAACATCCTGGCGCCCAAGCTGCTGAGCAAGATCGAATCCACCAAGGTTGAGGCCTAACAGAAACAGGAGCATATTATGAATGTAAGTGAAGCACTGATCCGTGAGATCGTCAGCAAGGTGCTGGAGGAAGCCGCCGGCAAGACCGGTCCCGGTTTTGTCAAGCAGGTGGACCCCAGCGGTATCATCGGCATCAAGACCAGCACCGTCAAGTGCGACCCCTTCGAGCAGGATGGCGTCAAGCTCAAGGACGTAGTCACCCTGGAGGAGGCCCCCCGCATGGGCTGCGGCGTCATGGAGCTGGATCACACCAGCTTTGAGTGGACGCTGACCTATGACGAGTACGACGTGGTGCTGGAAGGCACCCTGGAGATCGAGATCGACGGCCGCGTGGTTTCCGGCGGCCCCGGCGACATCATTTACATCCCCAAGGGAAGCCACATCCACTTCCAGACTCCGGACAAGACCCGGTACGTCTACTTCGTCTATCCCGCCAACTGGCAGGAGCTGCTGGGCTGATTTTGTCCGCTCCGTTCCGCCCTGTCAGAGCGGAACGGAGAAAAAGTAAATCATATGGGTATGCAGGTGCGCGTGAACGCGCACGGAAAAGGGAAGCGGGTGAGAATCCCGCACAATGCCGTTGCTGTATTGGCTGAGCGGTCCCCACAGGCCACTGGAGACGTAATCCGGGAAGGCGGGGGCTGCGGTGTCTGCCTGAGTCAGAATACCTGCCTGCATATGACGCACAAAACGCCTCTCCGGTCCAGAGAGGGTGCGCACAGCCGCCGGTTTCCGGTGGCCGGAGGGCTGCACCCTTTTGGGTGCAGCCCTTTTTCTTTTGACGTAAGCGGAACTTCCTCACACAGGTGTATGTGCGCGGGAACCCCGTTCATTTTCCAATCATCGTGAAGACGGGAATGGATGCCGGTGCAGGCAGCCGTTCCCGTTTTCAATTGCTGCCCTTCTGTTCTTGCGTGGAGTATCATAGACTGGCACAAAGGAGGGTTTGCAATGGGGAAAATCTTATTGCTGCGGAGAAAACCGCTGGTGGTACTGGCCTGTGCTCTGGCGGCGGCGCTGATGTTCTATGTGGTGAATTACCCTTATGCGGCCACCGCATCGGCCACCAAGCGCCAGCTGCCCATCTACTGTGTCCAGCGGGATCAGAAGATGGTGTCCATTTCCTTTGATGCCGCCTGGGGAAATGAAGACACCCAGCAGCTCATTGACATTCTGGGACAATATGATGTGACGGCCACGTTTTTTGTGGTGGGCGCCTGGGTGGACAAATATCCTGAGTCGGTCAAGGCTCTGGCCGATGCCGGCCATGAGGTGATGAACCACTCCGATTCCCATGCTCATATGTCCCAGCTGAGCAGTGACCAGATTGTAGCCGACCTCAATGCGTGCAACGACAAAATAGAGGCGGTTACCGGCGTGCGGCCCACACTGGTACGCCCGCCCTATGGGGAGTATGACGACCACGTGATCAGCACCATCCGTTCCATGGGCATGGAACCTATCCAGTGGGATGTGGATAGCCTGGATTGGAAAGATTTGCCCGCTTCTGAAATTACCCAGCGGGTTGTGAGCAAGGTACAGCCTGGTTCCATTGTTCTGTTCCATAACGCTGCCCTCCACACCCCGGAGGCCCTGCCGGGTATTATCGAGACGCTGCTGCAGGATGGCTATACCTTTGTGCCCATTTCCCAGATCATTCTGTCTGGTGAATGCGGCACAGATTATACCATAGATCACACCGGCCGCCAGTGCCCCTGCTAAATGCATGATTTGAAGACTGGTAGCATAGGGATAAATGGTTAGGAACATCCCGGACTGAAATATTCAGCCCGGGATGTTTTGTTTTCTGGTTTTTCATGAAGTGCACAATTTCTTTACAGATTCTACATGTATACATAGTTAAATTACTCGGAAAATCGTTGTGATTTATCGAAAGATTTGATACAATACATCGTACAGAAATGATACGGATTTCAGATTTTACGGACATGAAGGAAAGGAAGGATGATCTGGCATGAAACGCAGGTTCAAACCCATCCTGTCGGCACTATTGGTGCTGGCCATGCTGCTCTCACTGCTGCCAGGCGCAGCCTTTGCAGCCGGTGAGACGGGAACGTTTCAGAAAATCACAACGCAGGACGCCTTGACCAGCGGCAAGTATGTCATGGTGGTGGAGTCCGGCTACGCAGTGGGCGCCCTGGACGGTACCTGGCTTACCGCCAGCCAGGTGACTGACGAGGAAGGTACCCTGACCAACCCGGATGCCAGCCTGGTGTGGGAGCTGACCGTGACGGCGGATGGCGTTGCTCTCACCGACGCCAACGGCATCCAGGTGGCGCCCAAGGGCGGAAACAACAACGGCATCCAAGCCGGGACATACACCTGGTCTGCTGCATTTGCTGACGGAGCCTTCCGGTTCCTGGGCACCGGGGAAGACACCGTGGTCCTGGCCAGCAACACTGGCTCCGAAAATAAGTTCCGGGCCTACAAGAATACTACCGTTTCCAACAATCCGGCCGGATATCCCAGCAGCTTTGCCCTCTATCAGTATGTGGAGGGTACCGGCGATCCTGATCCCGGGCCCGTTGACCCGCCTGAGCCCGGCGAAAGCCCCATCAAGGGCGGGGATCAGGTCGTGATTTATGCTCCCGCCTATAACAAGGCGCTGTCCTCTGAGAAAACAGGCAATTACAATGTGGGTACCGACATTACCGTGGCGGAGGACGGCACGGTGAGCGGCTATGGGGCCTCCGATATCTGGACTGTGGTGGACAATGGAGACGGCTCCTACAGCTTCCAGCAGGACGGGCAGAATATCGGCATCAGCGAGGGGTATTCCAGCCTGAATCTGGGTGCGGCGGACGACGACTGGACGCTGGAGGCGTTGGAGGACGGCACCTTCAACGTCAAAAATACAACCCGTGGCAATTATCTGGAGTGGTACAACAAATTCAGCAACTGGAGCACCTTTGCGGCCAATAACCCGGCCACGGATGACCAGTTTAAGATCCAATTCTATCAGGTTACCGGCGATCCCGGCCCCGGCCCTGACCCCGATCCTGACGCACCCATCCGCGACGGGGAGCAGGTGGTCATCTACAACCCCGCCTTCAACAAGGCCCTGTCCGGCACGTACAACGGGTTTTACAACAACGGCACCGACGTAACGATGGGGACGGACGGCAAGCTCACCGGCTTCACCGCCGCCGACGTGTGGACGGTGTCCGACAACGGCGACGGCACCTGGTCCTTCTCCTACGACGGTCAGAAGATCGGCATGGGCGACCAATTTTCCAGCATGCCGCTGGGCGAGAAGAACGATAAGTGGGCGCTGGAGGATGCCGGAAACGGCCTCTGGTACATCAAGAACAGTGTGCGCAATTCCTACATGGAGTGGTATGCTGAGAAGAACAACTGGAGCTCCTACTCCAAAATCAACTCCGGCAGTGAGAATCTCTTTGCGCTGGCTTTCTATGAAGTGACCGAAATCCCTGATGAGCCCGGCGGAGAGGTGGAGTTCCCGGAGGGGCCCTTTGTCATCTACAATGTCTCCACCGGACAATACGGCCATGAGGGCGTGCTGGGCGGCCAGGACGACAATGAGACGAGCCCTTCCATCCTGGACGTGGCCGCCACCCTGTCTGACGGCAAGGCTGTCCCCGCCAATGGAGCCGTGGTCTTTACTGCGGAGCCCAACGGCGAGTACTACCGCTTCCGCAACGAGGCCTACGGCTACCTCAGTTCCAACGGCACCGGCAGCAACGCCTTCTATCAGGCGGAGCCCAATGATGATGCCGACTGGAAGGTGTCGGCCTACAACGGCGGCTATAACCTGATGAGCCGCACCGCCAAGTACAACGGCAAGTATGACCAGTATCTGGAGTTTTACAGCGGCTCCTACAAGACATACAGCCTGTATGACAGCAAGCCGGAAGACGACCGCGATATTTACACCTTCCACTTCTACCCCCTGGCGGCGGATATCACCGTGACCAAGGGCGTGGTCAACATGCCCACAGTCACCTTCGGCACCCTGGCTGATGCCTATGTGGGCCAGGACTACACCGTTACCTTCACCGTGGACGCCGTGTTCGGCGTAGGCGAGGGCCTGAGTGCCAAATATGGCGAGACGGAGGCTGTCCTGACGAAAACCGATGCCGATTACAGCTTCACCATTCCCGCCGCTGACCTGGCGGAGGGCAAGCTGGCCATTAACGTCAGCGGTACCGACACCGAGGGCGTGGCCATCTCCGGCTCGGCTGAGCTTACCGTGAAGGACGAGCCCTATATCAATGAGATCTTCCCCGCGGCCAACAGCCAGACCGGCGAGAACAAGCGCCCGGAGATCGGCTTTACCTTCGGCAACGCCGGGGAGGCGCCCACCGTGACCATGACGGTGAATGGCCAGAGCGTCACCCCCGTCATTACGGACGGCAGAGCCTCCTACACCCCCGCCGCCGACCTGGCCGACGGCAAGACCGCTGTGTCCGTCACCCTGGCCCGTGCCGACGGCAGGCAGGTGGAGCAGTCCTGGAGCTTTACCGTGGGTTCCGCCCAGTACCAGCTCTATTTCGGCCAGCTCCACTCCCACACCCAGTATTCCGACGGCGCCGGCACCCTGGAGTCCGCCCTGGATTATGTGGCTGGGCTGCCCGAGAGCGCCAATGTGGACTTTGCGGCATTTACCGACCACTCCAACTACTTTGACTCCAGCAGCGATCCCAACCCCGCGGATGCCCTCTACGACACCAGCAAGATGACGGCGGAGAGCGCGGAAAAGTGGAGCGCCTACACCGGCGCGGTGGATGCCTTCAATGCCGAGCACGCCGGGAATCTGGTGGCCCTGGCGGGCTTTGAGATGACCTGGTCCGGCGGCCCCGGCCATATCAACACCTTCAGCACGCCCGGCATCGTCTCCCGCAATAACAAGGACCTGAACAACAAGAGTGCCGACGCCGGCATGAAGGCCTACTACGCCCTGCTGAGCAATCCGGCGCTGCAAGACTCCATCAGCCAGTTCAACCACCCCGGCTCCACCTTCGGCACCTTCTCCGACTTTGCCTACTATGACGCCATCATTGACACCCGGATGTACCTGGTGGAGGTCGGCAACGGCGAGGGAGCCATCGGCTCCGGCGGCTACTTCCCCAGCTACGATTACTACATCATGGCTCTGGACAAGGGCTGGCATGTAGCGCCCACCAACAACCAGGACAACCACAAGGGCAAGTGGGGTAACGCCAACGACGCCCGGGACGTGATCCTGACCGACAACTTCTCCCAGGAGGGCATCTACGAGGCCATCCGTAATTACCGGGTCTATGCCACTGAGGACAAGAACCTGGAGATCTACTACACCCTCAATGACAAGATGCTGGGCTCCATCATTGAGGAAGTGCCCGAGGACGTGACCATCAACGTCAGCGTCTACGACCCCGACGCCTCCGACTCCATCGCCAAGGTGGAAGTGGTGGTCAACTCCGGCGCGGTGGCCTATACCTGGGACGACCCCGACCAGCTGAAGACCGGCGAGCTGACCTGCACCATCCCCGCCGATTACAGCTACTACTTCATTCGCGTCACCCAGGGCGACGGCAACCTGGCCGTCACCGCCCCTGTCTGGGTGGGTGATACCGTCAAGCTGGGTGTCTCCTCCGTAGAGTGCGGCACCGCCGTTCCTGTCACCGGTGAGGAGCTCACCCTGACCACCACCTTCTTCAACAGTGAGAGCACCACCGCCACGGTCAAGAGCATCACCTATACCATGGATGGAACAGTCGTCGGCACCGATACTGCCGTCCATGAGGTGGCTGCTTCCAGCACCGGCACCGTGGAGTGGAAGTATACCCCCGGTACGGCCCGACTCACCACCATTACGGTGACTGCCATGATGGAGCAGGACGGTAAGGAGTATACCTACTCCAAGGACATCACCCTGGATGTAATGGACAACAGCCAGATGGTGTATATCGGCATTGACGCCTCCCACTACAACGAATATGTGGCGGGCAACTACAAGGACTCCATGGGCAACTTCTCCAAGCTGGCCTCCGAGTATTCGGTGCGCACCGTGGAGCTGAAGACCAGCGGGGACCTGATCGCGGCCTGCGGGAACGACAAATATGAGGCTATCATCCTGACAGCCCCCTCCCGCCGGGATGGCAACAGCCTGCGGGACCCCTATGCCAATTACACGCAGGATGAGATCGACGCCATCGTTTCCTTCAACGCCGCCGGCGGCACGGTCATCGTGGCCGGCTGGGGCGACTATTACGAAAGCTACAAGGATTTCCCGGCCGGGGATCACATGGCGGCCCAGCAGAACAAGCTGCTGGAAGCCCTGGGCTCCAGCCTGCGGATCAGCGACGATGAGCTCAAGGACGACACCTACAACGGCGGCCAGCCCCAGCGGCTCTATCTGAGCAGCTACAATCTGGACGCCTTCCTGCTGGACGGCGTGGCGTATGACGCTGAGCATCCCCACGACAGCATGTATACCGAGCTGTTCAGCCAGTACGGCGGCGCCTCCATCTACGCGGTGGACGGCGAGGGCAATCCCACCACCTCCATTCCCGGTACTGTGACGCCCGTGGTGTATGCCTTTGACACCGGCTATTCCGCCGATGACGACAAGGACAACTACGGCGGACTGGGTGAAATTCCTAAGTATGCGTACACCGACGGTACCAATCGCTTGATGGCCATGGCCACCGAGGATCTGGGCGGCGGCAAGGGCCTGATCGTGGTGTCGGGCGCGGCCTTCCTGTCTGACTTCGAGGTCAAGGCCGAGCTGGACAACGCCCAGGAGAAGAACTACTCCAACTACCGTATCTGCGAGAACCTGCTGAGCAGACTCAATGCGCCCAACATCACCAACATTGCGGACGTGCAGGCCCAGGAGCAGGAGGGAATCCGCTATACCATCGAGGGCGTGGTTACCTCCAACGCCTCCGGCTACGATAGGGACACCGCCTTCTTCGACTGTATCTACGTGCAGGATGCCACCGGCGGCATCAACGCCTTCCCGGTGTCCGGCAACTACAAGATCGGCGATACGGTGCGCATCACCGGCCACACCTCCTCCTACCAGGGCGAGCGGCAGATCGCTGTGAAGGCCATCCAGAAGACCGGCGAGGCTGCTGCTCCCGCGCCCAGGGAGATCACTGCCGAGCAGCTCAACAATGGCTCCGTCCTGGGCAGCCTGGTTACCCTGAAGGGCACCGTGGTGTCCTATCAGGTGGAGAACGGCAGCGTCCAGACTATCCTGATTCGGGACAGCGCCGGCGGCATTGGCCGGGTCTTCATTGACGGCTATATCACCAGTGACAAGCAGATCCAGAACCTGGCGGAGGGCTGCGCCATCACCGCCACCGGCCTGGCATCCTATGACAACACCTTCAACGCCCCCGACGGGCCCTTCCCCCGCATCCGCGTCCGTGACCG
>CALWXT010000088.1 GCA_944385575.1 uncultured Flavonifractor sp.
ATCTGCCTGACCCTCCATGCCGAGCACGGCGGCGGCAACAACTCCACCTTCACCACCCACGTGGTCACCTCCTCCGGCACCGACACCTATTCCTGCATGGCGGCCGCCCTGGCCTCCCTGAAGGGCCCCAAGCACGGCGGCGCCAACATCAAGGTGGTGCGTATGTTTGAGGACATGAAGAAGCATGTGAAGGACTGGAAGGACGAGGACGAGGTGCGTGCTTACCTCCAGGCCCTGCTGGACAAGAAAGCCTTCGACAAGGCGGGCCTCATTTACGGTATGGGCCACGCCGTCTACTCCCTGTCCGACCCCCGTGCCAACCTGTTCCAGAAATTTGTGGAGAAGCTCTCCCGGGAGAAGGGACGGGACGAGGAATACGAGCTCTACTCCCTGGTGGCCCGGCTGGGTCCCGAGGTCATCGCCGGAGAGCGGAAGATGTACAAGGGCGTGTCTGCCAACGTGGACTTCTATTCCGGCTTTGTGTATCACATGCTGGACCTGCCGCTGGAGCTGTATACCCCCCTGTTCGCCATGGCCCGTATTGCCGGCTGGTCCGCCCACCGGATGGAGGAGCTCATCAACATGGGCAAGATTATCCGTCCGGCTTACAAGTATGTGGGTACCCATACCGACTATGTGCCTATGGGTGAGCGGTAAGAAAAGCCGATGAGGGCTTGACAAGCACGTTCGGCTGCCGTACCATACAGACAGAGAGATTTTGGGAGGGAACAGCATGGACTTTACCCTTGTCAAAGGTGATCCCAGCCGCCTGGAGGAATATTGTCAGGTGTTTTATGACTCCAAGCTATATGATGCGTATTTTGCCGACAGCGATCGCCTGCCCAACATACTGATGGACGCCATGAAGAAGGGCGAGCTTTATATCGCCATGAGCTCCAAGGATGAGCCCGTGGGTGTCATGCATATGACCCGGGACGGTCTGGCCGGTCTGCCTTATCTGAGCCTGCTGGGCGTCAAGAGACGCTATCGTGGTATGGGTATCGGCACTGCGCTGGTGAAGATCTTCATCGGCGTCATGGAGGCCGGTGATTCCCCCAACATGTTCATTATGACCAGCAAATTCAATGTGCGGGCCAAGAAGCTCTATCAGTCCCTGGGATTTGAGCCCCAGTGCCTGCTCCACGACGTGATGCGCCGCGGGGTGTCCGAGTGGCTGTTCATGCGGCCCAACAGAAGGTGCCCGGCCCATTAAACAAAAAAGGAAAGCGCCGTTTCCAATTGGAAACGGCGCTTTTTTCTATTCTGTAAGGCGCTTGACTTCCAGGTAGTAGTACTCCTCCGCCGGGTCCAGAGCGACAGTCTTGACCCCATTCTCCAGGTCAAAGCCGAAGTTCTGTCGGACGATCTCGATGAGACCCCGGTCTTCCAGGGTGGCGGTCTGGGATGTGCAGGCCAGGTTGGAGCCCAGCTTCGTTACCAGGTCGTAGCCGTACACACCGCGGTTTTTGGTGTGGGCGCAGGTATAGTCAAAGCTGCCCGCCTTGGCAAAGGATGCCTCCACCGTGACGCTCCCTCCGGCGGGGACGGTGACCTGGGCGGAAACCCAGCTCACTCGATCCATGGTGAAGCTCTCGCTGATAAAATCCTCGATGCAGCCGGTGCCGTTCCACTCCGACAGGTTTTCCGGCAGACCGCTCTGGTAGAACCGCTCCAGGATGACCCGATAGCAGGTCTCGAAGTCCAGGCCCACATACCGCTGGTCGTCTTCATCCAGCCGTCGGGCCAGGGCATCGGCCAGGATGGTCCGGAAGATGGTGTCCAGATCGCTTTCGTAGCGCTTCACAGTGACCCCGGTGTCCTCCAGAATGGGGGTGTCGGGGTCGGTGCCGCCGGTGATATAGCCGCCGGTGGTGAGGCCGGTCACATCCTCGCCCAGCACCACCAGGCAGCGGGTACTGCCGTAGTCCGCTTCTCCGGGCTCCGGGATGGAGAAGTCCTGGATCATGGTGCCCGCTTCCCGATCAAAGGAACCGCCCTGGAAGCCGTAGGACAGCACTGCCGTCTGATCATAGTCCAGCTCCATGCTGGCACGGATGGAGGGGTTAGGGACCTCCTCGCTCCCCTCCGGTCCGTAGGGATCGGTAAACTCGTAGACGATCACCGGGATGGATGCGGGGTCCCGAAGGGGAGCCAGGGCTGTCTCCAGGTAGTCTCCGCCGGAAAACAGGTCCTTGTAGTCCTCCCAGCTCCCGGCGCTGTACATCTCCCCGCTGCTTCCTACCGTTAGAACGGTGTCCAGCTCCGCCCCGTTCAGCCGCAGAGTGGGCTTATACTTGGACTGCTCCTCCAGAATGGAGGCGAAGGGATAGTATACCGTCACCTCCTGGTCGGTGTCGCTGTGGTTGGTCAGGGTGTAGGAGTCGGTGACCAGAATGTGGTCATAGCTGCGGTAATACCCGCCGTCGGTGAACCACTCGTTGTATTGCTCCAGGGCCTCCTGCCGCTCAGCCTCGCTAACGCCCTCCAGAGCTGCCGCCTCCTCCTCGTTTGAGATCCACTCCGGCTCCCAGGGTGCGAAGTCCAGAGTAATGTCCCGCTCTGCCGTGATGCCGTCATTGGCTTCACCCAGCGTAAGGGGGAAGACGGGCCCGGCATAGGACATGAAGGTGGAGGCCTCGTCGTGGCCGCCGCCTCCAGCGTTGCCGCCCATCCGTACATTAGTCACCAGCCAGGCGCCTCCCAGTACCACCACGGCTACAGCGGCACACACCCCCATCCAAGGCTTGAATCGCCGCCGGGGCCGTTTGGCCTCTCCGGCCAGGGCCGCAATCCGTGCCCGCAGCTCCGGAGAGGCGTGGAGGTCCTCCACCTGGACCATATAATCCAACCTATTCATCTTCAAAGCCTCCGATCATCCGTGCGCGCAGGGCCTGCCGTCCCCGGGACAGCCAGGACAGGACGGTGTTCCGCTTGGTGCCAAGGATCTCCCCGATCTCCTTGGCGGTGTAGCCCTCAAAGTAGTGCAGGTAGATGGCGTTGCGGTAGGGCTCCGGCAGAGCCCGCACCTCGTCTAACACCGAGCCGTCCACCTCCGCCGGGGCGGGGAACTGGGGCGGCAGAGGCACCTCCTCCGACCGCTTGGCCCGGTGGAGGTTTTTGCACTTGTTGATGGCCACCCGCAGCAGCCACGCCTTCAGATGCTCCCCGTCAGCAAAGGCCTTGCCGCTGCGCAGCAGGGCCTCAAAGACCTCCTGGGTCACATCCTCCGCGTCCTGCACCGTGGGGGCGTTGTGGCAGGCCGCCCGGTAAACCGTATCCAGATAATGCTCCATTGCGTAGGAGAAGGGGGCGTCCCCCCGGAGCTGCATGGCCATGGCTCTCTCTCCTTTCTGCCCATAACACACCTGGAACGGGCGGATGATTGCACAGAGGCGAAAAAAGTGCCGCCGCATTTTGCGGCGGCACTTCTGCACTTATGGCTGACCGGCCACCGCCTCGGCAACCCGGATGCCGTCCACGGCGGCGGAGGTGATGCCCCCTGCATAACCGGCCCCCTCGCCGCAGGGGTAGAGGCCCCGGACAGCGGACTGGAAGTCCTCGCCCCGCAGGATGCGGACAGGGGAGGAGGAGCGGGTCTCCACGCCGGTGAGCAGGCTGTCCGGCGCGGCGAAGCCGTGGAGCTTACGGTCAAATACCGGCAGAGCGCCCCGGAGAGTGTCCGTTACATAGTCGGGCAGGCAGCGGTCCAGATCAGTGGGGACCACGCCGGGCCGGTAGGTGGGCTCCACCGTACCCAGGGCCCTGGAGGCCTGCCGGGCCAGAAAGTCCTTCACCGTCTGGGCGGGGGCCAGATAACCGCCGCCGCCCAGCTGGAAGGCGGCCTCCTCCCAGTGCCGCTGGAAGAACACGCCCGCCAGCGGATGGTCGGAGCCGAAGTCAGCGGGGTTGACCCCCACCAGGAAGCCGCCGTTGATGTTCCTGCCGTCTCTGGCCCGGCGGCTCATGCCGTTGGTCACCAGCCGTCCCTCCTCCGAGGCGGCGGCTACCACCTGGCCGCCGGGACAGACACAGAAGGTAAAGGCAGAGCGGCCGTTGGGCAGGTGACAGGCCAGCTTGTAGTCGGCGGCGGGGAGCTTCTCCCAGGCCGGGCCGAATTGAGCCAGAGAAATGGCGCTCTGGGGATGCTCGATGCGCACCCCGATGGCGAAGGCCTTCTGCTCCATGGGCACACCGGCCTCGTGGAGCATCTGGAAGGTGTCCCGGGCGGAGTGGCCGGGTGAGAGCACCAGGGCGTCGCAGGGCAGGTCGTAGGTCCCCTGAGGGCCTTCTACCGTCAATCCCTCCACAGCACCGTCCCGAAGGGTGAGGCCGGTGAGCTGATGGCCGAAACGCACGTCGCACCCCAGCCGGATCAGCTCCAGCCGGATGTTTTTTACCACGTCCCGCAGCACGTCGGTGCCGATGTGGGGCTTGTGCTGGTACAGAATATCCGCCGGAGCCCCTGCCGCCACCAGCTCCCGGAACACGGTGGCGATCCGGGGATCGTGGGTACCGGTGTTCAGCTTGCCGTCGGAGAAGGTGCCCGCGCCGCCCTCACCGAACTGCACGTTGGAGGCGGTGTCCAGCACGCCGGTGGACCAGAACTTTTCCACATCGGCAGTGCGCTCCTCCACCGGGCGGCCTCGCTCCAGCACGATGGGGGCCAGACCGTTCCGGGCCAGAAAGAGGGCGGCGAACAGGCCAGCCGGGCCCATACCAACCACCACCGGCGGCAGGGAAGAGGTCCGGCGTACCGGGGGAAAAGCGTAAGGGACGCTCTGGTGCAGGCTCACGTGCTTGTCCCGGCACCGGGCCATGACCTTTTCCTCATCGGTTACGGTAACATCCACGGTGCAGACATAGTGGACGTCGCTTTTCTTCCGGGCGTCGATGGACTGCCGGGCCAGGGTAAGACTGGTGATGGCATCCGGCTTGATTCCCAGAATACGGGCGGCCTTCTTTTTCAGCTGTGCCTCGCCCCCGTCCAGGGGGAGGGCAATATTTTGAATACGGAGCATAGTGTGATCCTCATATTTCTCAGAATGCTGGTATTATACCATAAACAGAGAAAAAGGGCATCCTCTGATTGTTCAGAGGATGCCCTTGTATATGAAAATCTTAGTAGGAAGCACCCTGCCAGATCATGGCGTCGGCCAGCCCCAGCCTACAGGGCAGGCTGGGGGCCCCAATGATTGAATCTGCTCGGGCGGAGTGAATCCGCCCGGCATCAAGGTTTTGCCTGGCGGCAAAACGCTTGGACGGCGCTTATCGCGCCGCCCCATCTGAAATGGGTCCCGGTGGCCGACGCCAAAGGGGGCGCGGTTAAACCGCGCCCCCTTTGGAAGCAGGTATATTGCAGAAATGTTTCTCTTAGTAGGAAACACCCTGCCAGATCATAGCGTCGGCCACCTTCATGAAGCCGGCGATGTTGGCACCGGCCACCAGGTTGCCGGGCATGCCGTATTCCTCGGCAGCCTTGGCGGCATTGTGGTAGATGTTGGTCATAATGCCGTGGAGCTTCTGGTCCACCTCGTCAAAGCTCCAGCTCAGGCGCATGGAGTTCTGGCTCATCTCCAGGCCGGAGGTGGCCACGCCGCCGGCGTTGGAAGCCTTGGCGGGGGCGAACAGCACGCCATGCTCCTGGAAGTAGGCCACAGCCTCGGGAGTGGAGGGCATGTTGGCGCCCTCAGCAACGGCGAAGCAGCCGTGCTCCACCAGAGCCTTAGCGCCTTCCAGAGGCAGTTCGTTCTGGGTGGCGCAGGGCAGGGCGATGCCGCAGGGAACAGTCCAGATGCCCTGGCAGCCCTCAAAATACTTGGCGGTGGGCACATAGTCCAGATAGGTCTTGATGCGGTCGCGCTTGACCTCCTTGATCTCCTGGATGACCTTGAAGTCAATGCCGTTCTCGTCCACGATGTAGCCATTGGAATCACTCATGGCAATGACCTTGCCGCCCAGCTGGGTGGCCTTCTGGTTGGCGTAGATGGCCACGTTGCCGGAGCCGGAGATGACCACGCTCTGGCCCTTGAAGGACTTGCCGGCGGCCTTGAGCATCTCGTCGGCAAAGTAGCACAGGCCGTAGCCGGTGGCCTCGGTGCGCACCAGGGAGCCGCCATAGCTCAGGCCCTTGCCGGTGAGCACGCCGTTGAACTCGTTGCGGATGCGCTTGTACTGGCCGAACAGGTAGCCGATCTCACGGCCGCCCACGCCGATGTCACCGGCGGGCACGTCGGTGTCGGGGCCGATGTGGCGCTGCAGCTCGGTCATGAAGGACTGGCAGAAACGCATGACCTCGTTGCTGCTCTTGCCCTTGGGATCAAAGTCGGAACCGCCCTTGCCGCCGCCCAGAGGCAGGCCGGTCAGGGAGTTCTTGAACACCTGCTCAAAGCCCAGGAACTTGATGATGGACAGGTTGACGGAGGGATGGAACCGCAGGCCGCCCTTGGAGGGGCCGATGGCGGTGGAGAACTGCACCCGGTAGCCGCGGTTTACCTGGACCTGACCCTTGTCATCCACCCAGGAAATGCGGAACAGCAGGCTGCGCTCGGGCTCCACCATCCGGTCGATTACGCCGGCCTTGGCCAGCTCGGGCCGCTGATTGAACACCGGCTGAAGGGACTCCAGCACCTCGCCGACCGCCTGGAGGAACTCAGGCTCGTGGGCGTTCTTCTTGCAGACACCCTCATAAACATTCTGGAGATAAGAATTGGTGATCGTAAATGCCATATTGCCAAACCCCTTTGTATGGCGGCCTCAGCAGACCTGCCGAATTTTTCCGGTGTTGCCCGGGTGTTTTACACGATGGAGTTATTATAATGCAGAGTGTTTAGAAATGCAAGAGAAAAAAATAAAATTGCAGAATTGACGAAAAAGGGCGGACGACCATCAAGAGAAGTGCACCAATATCACGGAAGGATTGCAAATCAAAGGGAATAAAAATCACCTTTGACGGGGCGGGGAAAATGCTCTATACTAAAAACAGGATAGGAGGTGTCCGTATGAAACACATCGTTATCACCATTGGCCGGGAATATGGTTCCGGCGGGCGGCTGATCGCCAAGCGGTTGTCAGAGGAAATGGGGATCACCTTTTATGACAAGCAACTGATTACTGAAGTGGCCAAGAAGACTGGGTTTTCCGAGAATTTTATTCGGGATACCGAGCATCAGCGGCCTACCAACAGCTTTTTGTATGACCTCTACACCACGGTGGCTACGCCGTCTGTACCCGACCAGGTGTTCATTGCCCAGGCCAAGGTCATCAAGGCCGCGGCTGCACGGGAGTCCTGCGTAATCGTAGGCCGCTGCGCCGACTATATCCTCCGGGAGGAGCCTCACGTGCTGAAGGTATTCGTCAATGCCCCGTTGGATCAGCGCATCAAGCGGGCCCGGGAGGAGTACGGCGTGACGGAGGCCAATCTGGAGAGCTATGTGATCCGGCAGGATAAGGCAAGAGCGTCTTACTACAACTATTTTGCCACTGGGCGCTGGGGCCAGAGCCGGGAGTACGATCTGTGCGTCAACAGCCGGATCGGTATTGATACGGCGGTGAAGGTCATCAAAGCGGCGGCCCAGGCCATGCTGGATGCGGAATAAGAAAGGAAAGAAGAAGGCCCGCGGAACAAAAGTTCCGCGGGCCTTCTTCTTTTGTTGCATACGTTTACACGCCCAGCTTCTCCGCTACAAAGTCGTCCACCTTGGCCAGAGCGCCGATCCCCACACGACCATGTCGTGCGGGGGCCCCGATAATTTTATCTGCTCGGGCGGAATGAATCCGCCCGGCATCAAGGTTTTGCCTAGCGGCAAAACGCTTGGCACGCCGCACCTGCGGCGGGGCTGGATGACGCCGTTCTAAACAGCTGGCAGGTGAATTACACGCCCAGCTTCTCCGCTACAAAGTCGTCCACCTTGGCCAGGGCGTCATCCAGCTTTAGAATGTCGCTGCCGCCGCCCATGGCGCTATCCGGCTTACCGCCGCCCTTGCCGCCGCAGCAGCAGCACACCTGCTTCACCAGGTCGCCGGCCTTGATGCCCTTGGCGACGGCCTCCTTGCCGCTGACAGCCAGGAAGGTGATCTTGCCGTCGTTGACAGTGGAGAGCACCGCCACGATGTTGGGCTGCTTGTCCCGCAGCATGTCGCCCATCTGACGCAGCTTGGCAGCGTCGGCGTTGGGCAGGGTGGCGGTGAGCACCTTCAGGTCGCCCACCGGGTGGCAGCCCATGAGGAAGCGGTCGGTCTCACCGGCGGCCTCCTTGGCCTTGAATTTCTCCACCATGTGGCGCAGCTCACGCAGCTCACAGACGGTCTGCTCCGCCTTCTCCCGCAGCTCGCTGGGCTTGGCCTTGAGCACGGCGGCGGCCTCAAACAGCTTCTGCTGATTCTGGTTCATGATCTTCAGAGACTGAGCACCGGTGGTGGCCTCGATACGGCGGACGCCGGAGGCCACGGAGAACTCGCTCTCAATGTGGAACACGCCCACCTTGGCGGTATTGTCCAGATGGGTACCGCCGCAGAACTCCACGGAGTAGCCCTCGCCCATGTCCACCACACGGACGGTATCGCCGTACTTCTCACCGAACAGGGCGATGGCACCCTTCTTCTTGGCCTCCTCGATGGGCAGCACGTCAGTGTGGATGTCGTAGCCCTCCAGCACCGCCTGGTTGACCATGGCGGACACCTGGGCCAGCTCCTCGGCGGTCATGGCGGAGAAGTGGGTGAAGTCGAAGCGCAGCCGGTCCTCCTCCACCAGGGAGCCGGCCTGATGGACGTGGTCGCCCAGCACGGTGCGCAGGGCCTTGTCCAGCAGGTGGGTGGCGGAGTGAGCGCGCATGATGGCCTTACGGCGGGACACGTCAATGGCGGCGGTGACGGTGTCGCCCAGCTTCAGGGCGCCGACGGTCAGCTTGCCGTAGTGCATATACTTGCCGCCCTTGTTCTTCTGCACGTCAGTGACGGTGAAGACGGCGCTGCCGGCAGTGATGGTGCCGTGGTCGGCCACCTGGCCGCCCATCTCAGCATAGAAGGGGGTTTTGTCCAGCACCACGATGCCCTCCACGCCGGGCATCAGCTCTTCGGCCTGCTCGTTCTCCACCACCAGAGCCACCACCTTGGCGTCGTCGATGGCAGTGTTGGCATAGCCCACGAACTCGGTCTCGGGCACGTCCTTGCCGAACTCCACGCCGGCCCAGCCCAGATCGCCCAGCGCCTCGCGGGCCTTGCGGGCACGCTCCTTCTGCTCCTGCATCAGCTGCTGGAAGCCCTTCTGGTCCACGGTCATGCCCTGCTCTTCCACCATCTCGATGGTCAGGTCGATGGGGAAGCCGTAGGTGTCGTACAGCTTGAAGGCGTCGGCGCCGGAGAAGACCTTTTCGCCCTTGGCCTTGTGGCCCTCCAGCATGTCATTGAAGATCTTCAGGCCGCCGTCGATGGTGCGGGCGAAGTTTTCCTCCTCGGTGCGGATGACCTTGGTGATATAGTCCTGCCGCTCCCGCAGCTCGGGGTAGTGGCCCTCGTTCTCGTG
>CALWXT010000089.1 GCA_944385575.1 uncultured Flavonifractor sp.
TCCTCCCGGTACTCCCTGGTGTACGGGTCCCTGGCCTCGGTCATCATCCTGCTGGTGTGGCTCTACCTGTGCGGCAATATCCTGATCCTGGGCAACGTGTTCAACTGCGTGTGGTACCGCCGCAGGAAAATCCGCTCCCTCCGTCAGAACCGGGTGTGGCGGGAATAGCACCGCCCAAATTTAAGAATTCATTCAGGAATCTGGTTGCTGATTCCTTCCAAGTACGATATAATGAGGCCGGTGGCCCCCAGCTGCCCTGCGGCTGAGGGCCACACGTGTTTTAGAGAGAAATTGTTTGGAGGGATAGGTATGGCAAAGCGCATTCTGGCAGGGATGCTCTCCCTGCTGATGCTGTTCTCCCTGCTCCCGGTGAACGCGCTTGCGGTCGGCGGTGGGGGAGAGGATGAATCCCCGGTGGCCCCTCAGGAGCTTCCGGCCGTCCAAGAGGAGAAAATCTCCCTGCTGGCGGAGACCGAAGGGGACTTTACTTATACCGTGGCTCAGGAATGCGCCACCATTACGGGCTACACCGGCGCTGGAGGCGCCGTGGAGATCCCGGCTCAGCTGGGAGGCTATCCTGTGACGGCCATCGGCAGCCGGGCCTTTCAGAACTGCACCACCCTGACCTCCGTTGCGCTGCCCGATAGCATCACCTCCCTGGGCAGCTATGTGTTTCAGGGCTGCACCGCCCTGGAACAATTCGGCTATCCGGTGGGGCTGACCTCAGTCAACTCTGTGGGCAGTCTGTTTGACGGCTGTACCGCCCTCAAGCAGATTACCGTGCCGGAGGGTGTGACCGCCCTGCCCGACAACCTGTTCAAGGGCTGCAACGGGCTGGAGGAGATCCTTCTGCCGGAGGGCCTGACCCAGATTGGCAGCAGCGCCTTCCAGGGCTGTACTGCCCTCACCGCCATAGAGCTGCCCCAGGGTCTGACCTCGCTGGGCGCCCGGGCCTTCCGGGACTGTACCTCCCTGACCGCCGTTGACCTGCCTGACACGGTCACTACCCTGGGCAACTATGTATTCCAGGACTGCATTGCGCTGGAGCAGTTTGGCTACCCCGCCGGCCTGACCACGGTCAACTCTGTGGGCAGTTTGTTTGACGGCTGCACCGCCCTGAAGCAGATTACGGTGCCGGAGGGTGTGACCGCCCTGCCTGACAACCTATTTAAAGGTTGTGACGGGCTGGAGAAGGTCTTTTTGCCGGAGAGCCTGACCCGGATCGGCAGCAGTGCCTTCCAGGGCTGCACTGCTCTGACCGCCGTTACGTTGCCTCAGGGAGTTGACTTCATCGGCATCCGGGCTTTCCAGGACTGCGTCGGCCTGACTGCCGCTACACTGCCCGGCAGCCTTACCGTCCTGAACGCCAATGTCTTTCGGGACTGTGTGGCCCTGAAAGAGGTGACGCTGCCGGAGGGGCTGACCCAGATCGGCAACAGCGCCTTCAGCGGCTGTACCGCCCTGACCGCCGTTGCTTTGCCTGACAGCGTTACCGCCCTGGGCAGCGCTGTATTTGAGGACTGCACTGCCCTGGAGCAGTTTGACTATCCCGCCGGACTGACCACAATAAATACCTCCGGCAATCTGTTCCGGGGCTGTACCGCCCTGAAGCAGATTACGGTGCCGGAGGGTGTGACCGTCCTGCCCGAAAACCTGTTCAGGGGAAGCAACATGCTGGAGACGGTCCTCCTGCCGGATGGTTTGACCCAGGTCGGCAGCCGTGCCTTCCAGGATTGTACGGCCCTGACCTCTGTTACGCTGCCTGACAGCGTCACCACCCTGGGCAGATATGCCTTCCAGAACTGCAAAGCCCTCACTCAGATTGCCATACCGGAGGGTGTGACCGCCTTGCCCGACGACCTGTTTTCCGGGTGCGGTATGCTGGAGGAGGTCCTTCTGCCGGAGGGACTGACCCAAATTGGCGGCAGCGCCTTCAAGGACTGTGCCGCCCTGACCGGTGTAGTGCTGCCTCAGAGCCTGACCTCGCTGGGCAGCCGGGTCTTCCAGGGGTGCAGCGCCCTGACCGACATAGCGCTGCCCCAGGGCATCACCACTCTGAACAGCTATCTGTTTACGGACTGTACCAGCCTGGAAGCGGTCACATTGCCGGAGAATCTGACTCAGGTTGGCAGCTGGGCCTTTTCCGGCTGCGCCGCCCTGGCCGCCATTGATTTGCCTGACAGCGTCACTACGCTGGGCAGCTATGCATTTATGGGTTGTACCCGTCTGGAGACAGTGACACTGCCTGATGGCGTGACCAGGCTGGACAGCAATGTGTTCCAGGGCTGCACCGCTCTGACCGCCATTGACTTGCCCGACAGCGTCACCACGCTGGGCAGCGCCGTGTTCCAGGACTGCACCGCCCTGGAGCAGTTTGGTTACCCCGCCGGTTTGAAGTCGGTAAGCTCTGGCGGCAGCCTGTTTGCCGGCTGTACGGCCCTGACGGAAGTGACTGTGCCGGAGGGCGTCACCGTCCTGCCCAGCTATGTGTTTAAGAACTGTGTCTTTTTGGAACGGGTAAGCCTGCCTGACAGCCTGACGGAGATCGGTTCCTATGCCTTCCAGGGCTGCACCGGCCTGCGGGAGATCTCTATTCCCCCCGGCGTGACCATCGACAAGGATGCCTTCCTGGACTGCGTGGTGACCGGTACCTGCGGCGGGGACATCTCCTGGTCCCTGGATATGAACGAGCAGCAGCTAACGCTGGAGGGCACCGGCCCCATGGAGTTTGAGCAGCAGCCTGATCCCTCCGACGCCATTCCCTGGAAGGGATTGCAGACGCTGATTCAGCAGGTGGGGATCAGTCCTGCCATTACCACAGTGGCGTCCTACGCCTTCCAGAACTGCCCCAATCTGCTCAGCATTGTGCTTCCCGAGGGAATAGAGTCCATCGGAAGCCATGCCTTTGACAACTGCACCGCCCTGGAACGGGTGGAGCTGCCGACCAGTCTGGAGACGGTGGAGACGGCCGCCTTTAACAACTGCCAAAATATGGACACCATCATCTTCTGCGGCGAGCCGCCCCAGATTGCCCAGGACGCCATCCCGGAGGTACCGGGCTGCACGGCCTATTATCCCAAGAGCTCCAACCAGTGGACGGAGGATGTACTGCAGGCCATCCCCTACGTGGAGTGGTCCACCTGGGATGACACCCTACCTACCCGGGACATCGTCCTGCTGCTGGATATATCCAACAGTATGGCGGGGGAGCGCATTTCCGGGCTGAAGCAGGCCGTGGTCAGCTTTGTGGACAAGGTGGGCGGCCGACTGACCAATACCAGGATCGCCATGGTACCCTATGCCGCCACCCCCTTTGTGGCGGTGCCTCTGTCCACCGACGTTTCCTATCTGCGCAGCAGCGTGAACAAGCTGGAGGTCACCAGCGGCACCAATTATACCAATGCGTTGAGCATGGCCACCCAGCTGCTGGGCAGCTCTGACGCCGACGTAAAGAGCCTGATCCTCTTCAGCGACGGAGAGCCGCTGGACGACGTGAACAACATCCTGTCCCAGTCGGCGGAAATGCGCAAAGACTTTTACATTTACACCGTGGGACTTACTCCCACAGACGAGAGCCGGAAGCTGCTGATTAACGTGGCGGGCACTGAGCAGAACTACTTTGAGGCCGAGGATATTGACGCGCTGGCCGCACTTTTTGTCAAGATCTCCGAAAACATCGGCGACGAGAACCTGACCAAGGTGACCATGGTGCGCGACGGCGTCACCTCGGACGTACTGACCGAGACCCAGAGCTTTGAATGGGGCGGCGGGGAGCAGGTGGAGCTGCAGGTGGAGCCTTACTGGGCCGACAATGTCCCCGGCAGCATCCGCATCACCCAGCGGGGCCGGACCATTCTGGAGGACCCCACCGGCCAGGGCAGCTTCTCCGCCGTGGCCCCCGGTCAGCTCTTTGACCCCCTGGAGTCCATCTATGTGGTACTGGTGGATCAGGACGGCGCCATTGCCGCCATGGTCAAGACCAAGATCGACATTGTCCTGGCCGACACCGGGCGGCTGGACATTGATCCCTCCCAGATGGCGCTGACCATTTTCCAGGGTAAGGATGCTGAGAATAAATCGTACCAACTCAGCGGCGGCGCCTGGGTGACCGTGGACGGAGAGCGATACCAGTCCAATGCTAACGGCGTTGTGCGCATCCCGTCCGACATCCAGGGCAGCATTACCGTGGAGAAGGAGGGCTTTATCACCCGCACCGTCACCCCCGAGCAGCTGGCGGAATCCAAGAAGATCTACCTGTCCCACGAGCCCCAGAACCGGCCGGTGATTACGGCGGTGTGGCTGGAGAACACCGACGTGCTCACGCAGTACAAACCCATGGCCATGCTGTGGGAGACCCCTGTTACCATCAGGGCGGAAGTGAGCTGGGGCACCGGCGGCCCGGGCACACTGGCGCTGATCCAGGGCGCGGATCGGATAGAGTTTACGGGAAATGAGCTGCGTTCGGTCGTGCTGGCCAACGAATTTGACTGGGATGTGGTCATCAGCATTGCCGCTACGGACGGCGCGGGAAACACGACGGTCAGGGATCTGAAGCTGGACACCGGCCGGGTTTCCGGCTCTCCGGAGTTCCTCAACAACGCCGGGCTCAACCTGGGCACTTCTTTCTTCAGCTTTACCTTCCCCGAGGGGATGGACCCGGACTTTATGGCGGGCAAGCAGTTCAAAGCGGGAGTGACCACCCTGCTTCCCTTTACTGCCACGATGGACGAGTTTGGCAAGGTTTATGTGGCCTTCGGTGTCCAGCCGGGTAGCCTGGACTGGAAGAAGGGGGACAAAAAAGTCAAGATTCAAAGCATTATTAAGAACTTCAAGGAGAGCGGGATCTTCAATACAGAAAAAATTACGGATAATGCGGAGAAACTGCTGAATCTGGAGAAGATGACGGGCTCCTTTGGCGTGTCGGCGGACTTTGTGGTGGCCGGCTTCCTGGAGGGGTACTGGAATGAGACGGACGGGCTGGTGATTCTGGACGCCGGCGCCCTTATCAACCCCTATGCCAATGTGAGCTGGAGCCTGCCCTTTATGCTTGCAGGCTTTATCCCAATGTACTTTGAGGCATTTTTCATCGGGGACATCACCGCCAAGCTGGACATCATCTTCAACCAGGCGGTAGAAAACCTGGACTTCTATGGCACGATAGACGGAGCGCTTACCCTGGGAGGCGGCGTGGGCGTCGGTGCCAAGGACGTTCTCTACGCCGCCGGCGGCATAGAGGGCAAACTGACCCCCACGGTAGTCCTTGCCGATCCTGTCAGAGCCACCCTGGTGGCCAGCCTGAATGCCTATGCCAAGGCTGGTATCATAGGCTTTGAGCATAAGCACGCCTGGCCCCCTGTTTTGGAGGCGGTGTGGTATCCTCTGCCTAAAAATGGCGATCTCTCTACCCTGGCGTTGGAGACGGAGGCATTCTACCAGGCGGAAAACTATACCCGTAAGGATTTGTCCTATCTGGATGCCGGCTCCCGGTTTGTGGCCAACCAGGGCCAGGTGAGCGTGCAGTCCGACGGGACGGAGGGGCTGGATCTCACGGAGCAGACCCTCAAGACCAATATTTATCGGGAGTCCACCCCCGAATACCTGCGCTTTGACGACGGCACCGCCCTGGCGGTGTGGCTGGACGGAGCGGACAGCGACTTCAACAACACCCAGCTCTACTACTCCTACTATGACGGTGGCAGCTGGAGCAGCCCGGCGCTGGTGTCCGACGGCCAGACTCTGGACAACGCGCCCCAGCTGGCGCTGGTGGACGGCACCGCCTACCTGGTGTGGCAGGACGCCACCCGGCAGTTCTCCGGCCAGGACGATTTGACCACCATAGCGCCTTATTTTGACATCTCCGTGGCCGCCTTCACCCCCGGCAGCGGCTTTGGTACACCTACCACCTTTGCCCGGGCGGGGCTGGACCTCACCCCCACGATCTGCGGCGGGGCGGACGGCAGCGTGTATGTGGCCTGGGTAAGCAACGATGCCAACGACTGGTTCGGCAGCACCGGGGAAAACAGCATCAACTATGCTGTCTGCCGGGGCGGCGTCTGGTCGGAGGTGACGGAGGCCTACACCAAGCTGGGCGCGGTCAGCGGCCTGACGGTTGACGGAACGGGTGGCCTGCACCTGGCCTATTGTCAGGAGACCGACCAGGGCCTGCGGCTGTATGAAAACGGCAAGCCGGTGAGGGATGCTCAGGATACCGAGGCATTTAACCCCAGCTACTTCCAGGGTACCCTGTACTGGATGAACGAGGGCAGCATCTGCTGGGAGGGTGGAAAATCCGCGCCCGCCCTGCCGGGAATGGGGCGCATGCAGATGCTCTCCGGCGGCGGGGAGCAGGCTGCTCTCTACACGACCTCCAGTGAGGGGCTGTACTCTGTCCTGAACCTCTCCTACTACAATGCCGAGTTGCGCCAGTGGAGCGACCCGGTGGCCCTCACCGACGGCAGCACCTTTGTGGGCGCCTTCTCCGGCGTCATGACCGATGACGGCACGGTGGAAGTGCTGGCCAACCTCCAGGAGGTTACCGGCACCATTCAGAGTGAAGACCCCTACGGCGCCTCCCATCTGAGCCGGATCACCCTGGCGCCCACCTGTGATCTGACCATGGGTGAGCTGGTCTATCTGCCCAGCAGCTATCAGGCCGGCGAGCTGATGGAACTGTTCTTTGATCTGACCAACAGCGGCTCCCGGACCATCTCCTCGGCCACCATCGAGGTTAAGGATGAGAAGGGTACCGTCCTCTCCTCCATTGTGATGGATGACGTGCTTTCCCCCGGTCAGACCATTTCCACCTCCACCTACTTCCCGGTGGCGTCGGGTGCGGCCCAGACCGTCACCGTCACCGCCACCCCCGATGGACTGAGCGACGGCAATCCGGCGGACAACAGCCGGAGCGCCAGTCTCTCCTTTGAGGATCTGGCAGTGGAGCAGGCCAGCTGGGGTGAGCTGGAGGCCGGCGGCTACGCCCTCTCCGCCAGTGTGGTCAATTATGGCTATGCCGACCGCACCAACATCACGGTGGAGCTGCGCAAGGGCGCCAAGGACGGCCCGGTGGTGGATACCGCATCCATTTCCGCTCTGGAGCCTCTGGAGCTGGAGGTAGTGAGCTTTACCCTGGCCGACCCGCAGGACGATGTGTACTACTTCACCCTTCGGGACAGCGGGGATGTCTACACCATGAACGACAGCGACTTTGCCGCTCTGGGCCTGAATTTTGCTTCCCAGTTTGCCGATATCATCAGCGTCACCTCCACCCAGACGGAGCTGAAGCTGAACAACAGCCAGGCGGGCACCTGCATGGTGGCCATATATGATGGCAGCGGCAGGATGCTGAGCGTGGGCTCCGCCGACGTAGCGGCCAACGCGGGCACCGTCCGCATCTCCTATCCGCAGTTTGTCCAGAGCCAGGGGCAGAAGGTCAAGGTGTTCTTTGTGGACGCCGACCAGGCCCCGCTCTATCCCTGCCTGGAGCAGTCCCTGTAAGCCTGGCCGCCGGCATTCCGCCGGATGGCAAAAAGAGAAGCCCCGGCCCGCCAAGAACTGGCGGGCCGGGGCTTCCGGCATTTTTGGTCAGGGTTTTTTGTGTTTCAGCCACAGGGCCCGCAGGCCAAGCAGCTGTAGATGGGGTTCATATGCCACCTTCCGGCGGAGCAGGGGAAGGACGTGGGGGGCCATCCCGCCGGTGAGCACCACTGTCAGGGGGCCGCATTCTTCCTCCAGCCGGGCCGTAATGCCTTCAATGGCTCCGGCGGCCCCGTACAGCGCCCCGTTGTTCATACAGGACAGAGTGTCGGTACCCATCAGGGCTTTGGGCGGGACCAGGGTGACAGGGGGGAGCTGGGCGGCTTTGGCGCTGAGGGCCTCCAGAGAGAGGCCCAGGCCGGGCAGGATCATGCCGCCTACCAGCTCACGCTTTTCATTGATCACCGTCAGGGTGGTGGCAGTACCCATGTCAAACACCGCCAGAGGCGGGGCGTACCGGGCCAGGGCGGCCACGCAGTCCACCACCCGGTCCATGCCCAGGCTGGCGGTATCATAGTGGGGGATGGACAGGCCGGTGGGGGTATCTTTGTCCACCGTCAGCACCGGCTTCCCCGTGAGGGCGGTGAGAGCGCCCGCTACCCTGGGGGTGAGGACGGGTACCACGGAGGAAAGCACGCTCCCCTCCGCTGTTTCCGCCTGCTCTCCGGCCAGCAGGGTAGCCAGGGCGGCCTGCCAGCCGGGATCGTCCAGAGCCCGGTCGCTGGGCAGGCGGCGGAGAAACCGCAGGCTTTCCCCGTCAAAGCCTCCTACGGCAACGGTGGTGTTGCCGATGTCAACGGTAAGCAGCATGGGCTCAGGCGGGCTGCCCGGCGGCAGCGGCGACAGGTGCTTTCTTCTCCAGCTTCAGGGCGTGGATGAGAGGCACACACACGGCGGGGGTGACCACGGCGGCCACAATGGCCTCGGGAATGCCGTTGGCGGCCACGATGCCCAGGATAAAGCCGGTGATGGCGTCGGCGGGGATGCCCTGGGCGGCGGCATAAGCCTCGGTGAAGATGACGCCGATGGAGCCCATCACGAGGGCGGTGTTGGTGAGGGCGCCCACCACGGCGGCGATCACCAGAGAGACGGTCTGGACACCGGCGTTGCGCTTACCGGGCAGGTGCTTGAACAGGGCGTACACCAGCCAGGGGGAGACACCCACCAGAATACGGGGTACAAAGCAGATAAACAGCGCCCAGGGGCTGCCCCGGTCCAGGCCGGGGACGGGGATAAAGGGAGAAAAAACAAAGGAGGACAGACCGGGGACCAGCGTGTTTTTGATCATGCTGGACAGGCCGAACATGCCTCCAAGGAAGGCGCCCTTCTTGGGACCCAGCAGGATGGAGCCGATGATGACCGGTACGTGGAGCACGGTGGCCTTGATGACCGGCAGGTCGATCAGCCCCAGGGGGGTGAAGGTGAGCAGGAAAATGATAGCGGTGAACATGGCCAGGATGGCCAGGCTCTGCACCTGTTTGGTGCGCTGGGCGCGGGTCTGGGCGGTTTTCATATTCAATTACCTCCTGCTGCCGTTCCCGTACTGCGGGATACAGCGCAAAATAGAATGGGCGGCCCGGGACGTTTGATGGGCCTGCCGTCTCCCACCGGGAGTACAGCGGCCCGCCGTCCAAAACAGCCGAAGACATTATACCGGGTATATCCCCAAATTGCAATCCCAATGTGGAAAAGCGGGACGGGGTTTGGTATAATTGGATGACAACCTGCAAAGGAGAGAACCGTATGCTGAAGGGAAAAACCGTGCTGCTGTGCGTCACCGGCGGCATCGCCTGCTATAAATCCGCCTC
>CALWXT010000090.1 GCA_944385575.1 uncultured Flavonifractor sp.
CCATGCATCAGCGTCAGCTGACCGAGGCCATCAAGCGCGCCCGTCAGATCGCGCTGCTGCCCTTCGTCACCGACTAATAGCAGATAAAAGAGCCGTCCCATGCGGGACGGCTCTTTTTTTATTCCGGTATTGCGGGAACAGGCAGGGCAGGCGCCTCCGGGAAGGAGACAAATACCTTGAACAGATCCCCGTCAATGTCGATATTAAACTGTCCCCCCTGCAGCTCGGTCAGGCTGCGGGCGATAGACAGGCCCAGGCCGGAGCCTTCGGTGGTACGGGACTCATCGCCCCGGACGAAGCGCTCCATCAGCTGCTGGGCGGGGATGTTGAGCTGCTGCCGGGAGACATTTTTGATGGACAGCACCGCCCGGCCATCCTGCCGGAAGATGTCAGCATAGATCCGGGTGCCCTCTTGGGTGTACTTGTTGCAGTTGCCCAGCAGGTTGTCGATGACCCGCCACAGGTGGCGGCCGTCGGCCATGATCCACAGCTCATCTGGCGGGAAACGGGGCACCACGGTCAGGTGGTTCTGCTCGAACTTCTCCTCAAACTCGCCCAGCGCCTGCTGGAACAGTTGCACCATGCCCAGCCGCTCCAGGTGGACCGGCAGACTGCCCGTGGAGGCTTTGGAGGCCTCCACCAGATCCTCCGTCAGCTTTTTCAGCCGCTGGCTCTTGCGGTCCAGCACCTCCAGATAGGCTGGGGCGTCCGGGCTGTCCAGCCCCTTCTTTTTCAGCAGGTCCACATAGTTGATGATGGAGGTGAGGGGGGTCTTCAGGTCGTGGGAGACGTTGGTGATGAGTTCGGCTTTAAAGCGCTCGCTCTGGATGCGCTCCTCCACCGCATTGCCGATGGCCTGGCCCAGGTCGTTGAGCTGCCGGGCGTGGCCGGCCAGATCGTGGTACATGTGGGTGGTGTTGATCTTATAATCCTGTTCGCCGCCCAGAATTTTCCCGGTGCCTTCCCGTACTTTCTTCCACTGGATGGCCCAGCGACAGATTCCCAGCAGCACGATGAGCTGATAGATAGGGAATAGGATTATGGTGGAGAGGGTGAGCAGTGAGCCCACCAGGTAGAGCAGGAAAACCAGTACCACCCGCCAGATGAGGGGCCAGCTCCGTGCCATGGCCCGGGTGACACGGACGATGAGCCGGCACAGGGCGGCGATGAGGGTGCAGGACAGGACGGTATGGGTCTTGATGCGCACCGCCAGAGTGAGCAGGAAAAACAGCAGGCACAGGGCGATGCCGCAGGAGATGAGTGTCAGGCCCACCACCAGATCCCGGGTCAGCCCATTCTGGTTGACGGCAAAGGCCATGGAGTCCCCGCCGGCCAGCAGAAGCATCACCGCCCAGAACAGGCAGAAGGCCAGCAGGTCCAGCGGGATGCGGTCAAAACCACTCCGGACGGGGCGATCTGTCCCGCTGCGCCACCCCGCGGAGCGGAGCAGAAGGGTCAGCGTTACCACAAACAGGATATCCAGGGCCAGTGCCAGCAGAGCCAGAGCGGGCAGATAGCTGGCGTACTCCAAATAGTCCCGGTAACCGACTAAAAACTCGTCCTCGGCGGTCAGCTGGTCGGTGACGCCGTACTCCAGGGCCAGCTCTGAGTTGAGGACCTCCGGCACCTCACTGTTCTCCACGTCAGGTTCCTGTCCCGGGTCTGCCGGGGAGATGAGGCTTCGGGACATGGTGATGGTCACCGCCTGCCGCTCCACTGTATGTACCTGCTCACCAAGGGGCAGGTTGGCGTCCCCGTTGGTGTAGAGCAGGGTGCCGGTGTCGTTGCGGCGGACAGCGAGCCGGAAGTTGGTCTGTTCCGGAGAGAGGAGGTCCTGCAGCTCCTCCAATCGCTGCTGGTCCAGGTAGGGCAGGGAGCCGCTGCTCCACTCCTTTTGCTGGAGCAGCCAGGCCAGCTCCTGTGCCTGATAGAAGCGGTTGTTCAGATCCTGATAGTAGGAGTTGCTGGTGTAGTAGCCTGTTCCCGTCCACAGGGTGTCCCACTGGGAGAGGATAAACAGCGAGGCCCAGAAGCCGCCCACACCTGTGGCCAGAGCCAGCAGGAAAGCGATCACTTTGACCGCAAAATTGGTTTTCAGCGCTTTCATATAGTTCCTCTCCCGTGGGCGGAGAGCGGCAGAGCTCTCACACCTTTTCCATCTTATAGCCCAGGCCCCACACTACCTTAATATAGCGTGGATTGGCCGGGTCGATCTCAATTTTTTCCCGCAGGTGACGGATGTGGACCGCCACCGTATTCTCCGAGCCCAGGGAGGGGTCGTTCCACACCAGCTCATAGATCTGGCTGGTGGAGAATACCCGCCCCTGATTCTTCATCAGCAGAAGCAGAATGTTGTATTCCAGAGGCGTCAGGCTCACCGGCTCTCCGTCCACCGTTACCGACTTGGCCCCGTCATCCAGCGCGATGCCGCCGTTGGTGAGCAGGGTCGGGTCGCCGGACTGGCTGCTGCCCTTGCCTCCCAGGCTGGTGTACCGCCGCAACTGGCTTTTTACCCGGGCGATGACTTCGATGGGATTGAAGGGCTTGGTGATATAGTCATCCGCCCCGATATTCAGGCCCAGCACCTTGTCCGCATCCTCGCTTTTGGCGGTGAGCAGAATGATGGGCACGTTGCAGCTCTCCCGCAGCTTGGCGGTGGTGCGGATGCCGTCCAGCCCGGGCATCATCACGTCCAGCAGGATCAGATCCACCGGGTTGCTCTCCGCCAGACGGAGGCATTCCAGCCCGTCATAGGCCTTCAGGGTGGAAAAGCCCTCGCTGCTGAGATAGATGTCCAGGGCAGATACGATATCCTTGTCGTCATCACAGATCAGAATGGTGTTCAAATCCATCACCTCGGCTTAAACTAGCATAGCCCACCCATTTTAAGAATGGATGGGGAGAATGATTAAGAACCGCTTAAAGTTCAGGACAATATTGTAACGCCAAAGTACCCGAAAAGCAAATATCCCGTCAAACCTTCATTCCGCGGTTTGACGGCCTCCTTTGCCGGGGACTATAATAAATAAAAAAGGAGGGGATGGGTATGGAACTGCTGCTGGGGCGGGACGGGAGCCGGGAGATGCTGGCCCGGCTGGCCGAACGTCTGTGGGGTATGACCGAACTGCCGGCAATGGGACGCCTGCCCGGAGGAAAGGCCTGCTTTCCGGATCATCCCCACTGTCAGTTCAACCTGAGCCACAGCGGCGGCCTGGTGCTGTGCGGCGGCGGCTGCGCACCCCTGGGGGTGGATCTTGAGGCGGTGCGCCCCCGGCGGGCAGGGTTGGCCCGGTACATCTGCTCCCCGGAGGAGTATGCCTGGTATGAAAAGCTGGGGGGCGATTGGGAGAGCCTGTACACCATCTGGACGCTGAAGGAGGCACGAGTGAAGTGTACCGGCCAGGGCCTGCGGCAGCTCCCCAAAACCATCGCTGTTCCCTTGTTGGCACCCGGCCAGGCAGGGGAACTGGACGGGCTGCGCTTCCGCGCTTACGGCGGGCCCGGCTGGCGCGGGGCGGCCTGCTGTACCCCGCCGGAGACCCCGCCGGAGGATGTTCAGATACTCCGTGTGTAAAATGTTTCTTTTTCTTAATTTCTTTTTAAGAAAGTGCCCCTGGTTTTCTAAAGAAAGCTCCTTTATACTAGAGTTGTAAACTAGGAAAGAGGAGGGGAACACCATGAAGATCCTGATTCTGACCGGAAAATTCGGTATGGGACACTGGTCTGCATCCTTGTCCCTGCGTCAGCAGCTGCTTCGGGCGTTCCCTGATGCCCAGGCGGAGGTGCTGGACCTCATCGCCTATACCAGACCCAATACCTCGGAGGCCATGTACCGTTGGTTCAACCTGCTGGTTACCCGCGGCAGCGGCCTGTTCAATCTGTACTATAAGATCACTCAGGATCTGCCCTCCACCGACTGGCAGCTGTTTGAGGAGCAGGAGATGGACCGGCTGGAGGAGCTGCTGGAGGACCGCCGGCCCGACGCGGTCATTGCCACCCACCCCATCTGCGCCCGCATGATGTCCCGCTGGAAGGGGGAGACGGGCAGCGAGCTGCCCCTCATCACCTGCGTCACCGACCTGTCCAGCCACTCCGAGTGGATCCACAAGGGCACCGACTGCTATCTGGTGGGTTCGGAGGAGATCCGCTCCAAGCTGGCGGCCAAGGGTGTGGACCCTGAGATCATCTGCGTTACCGGCATCCCGGTCCGCCTGGAATTCAAGCGCCCTGCCCGGCGGCGGGGCGGCGAGGTGCGGCGGCTGCTCATTATGGGCGGCGGCCTGGGCCTGATGCCCCGGAAGGACTCCTTCTATGAGGAGCTCAACGATCTGCCCAACGTGCACACCACCATTATTACCGGCGGCAATCAGAAGCTGTACGAGCGTCTGGCCGGGAAATACGCCAATATCGAGGTGCTGGGCTTTACCGATCGGGTATACGAGTATATGGCCGCCTCTGATCTGGTGCTGACCAAGCCCGGCGGCATTACCATGTTTGAGAGCATTTTTTCCGAGCTGCCCATCCTGGCCTGGGAGCCCTTCCTGGAGCAGGAGAAGAACAACGCCCGCTTCCTGGTCCGGAAGGGGATGGGGCGTGTGGCGGCCAAGGAGCCGGAGGCCTGTCTGGCCGCCATCCGGAATTTGATTTATGATGACGAGGCACTGGCCGCCATGTCCGCCCGGATGCAGGCCATGAAAGCCCGGCTGGAGGAGGAGGGCCTGAAGCGCATCCTCTCCGGGCTGGCCGTGGAACGGGAGGCGAGGGTCGGATGAACAAACGGAAAAGTCTGCTGGGCATCGGGATGATCCTGGCGTTGATGGCCCTCACCGGCTATCTGCTGCTGAAGGACCTGTCCCTGAACAAGCTGGCCGGAATCCTGGTTCAGGTCAGACCCGGCTGGCTGCTGCTGGGCCTGGGCCTGATGGTGACCTTTGTGGGCTGCGAAGCCATGTGCTCCCGCCTCATCCTGGGGCGGCTGGGCCATAAGCCCGGCTACCGCCGCTGCCTGGGTTACTCCTTTGTGGGTTTCTATGTCAGCGCCATCACCCCCTCCTCCACTGGAGGCCAGCCTGCTCAGGTCTATTATATGAGCCGGGACAATATCCCCGCTGCTCACGGTGCGCTGAATATGATGCTCATTGCCGTGTGCTATCAGGTGACGGTGGTGGGTTACGCGCTGGCGGTTGTGCTCTCCCATTTCAAGCTGGTGGCCAACCTGGGAGGCGGGCTGATGCTCCTGCTGCTCTATGGTACCTTGGTCAACGGTGTTCTGACGGCGGGCATGCTCTGCCTGATGTTCCTGCCCAACGCCGCCCGGAAGCTGACCGGCGGCGTGCTCAGAGTGCTGGTGCGTCTGCGGCTGGTCCGGAATGAAACGGCGGCCCGGGAGAAGCTGGAGCGGCAGCTGGCGGAGTACCGCCGGGGTGCAGAGTGCGTCAAGGCCAATCCCGGTCTGGTGCCGGTTCTGCTGGGGCTCACCTTCCTCCAGCTGACTGCCCTGTTTGCCGTGCCCGTGATGGTGTATTACGCCTTCGGCCTCACCGGCAGCAGCGCGGTGAGCATCATCTGTACCCAGGCGTTGGTGACGCTGGCAGTGTCCAACCTGCCCCTGCCGGGCGCAGTGGGCGCCTCTGAGGGGGGCTTCGTCACCGCCATGGCCCTGTTTTTCGGACCCAGCCTGGTGACGCCTGCGGTGCTGGTGTCCCGGGGGATCAGCTTCTATTCCTTCCTGATCATCAGCGGCGGCATTACCCTGCTGGTACACCTGCGTTCCCGCAGGAAAAAGCAGGTGAGCATTTCTCCCCGGCTCCCTAGAACGGCGCGGGGGACCGTGACCACCTGACGGCGTTCCCCGCACAGGCTGCGTATCAGCGTCCCGAAGCAAAGTTTTTGCTTCGGGGCGTTTTTTTCTTGTGCTGGAAGGGAAGCTGTCTTATAATGTCACCAGAAGAAACGAGGAGGCCGGAATATGCACTATCTCGGTATCGATCTGGGCGGCACCAATGTGGCTGCCGCCGTTGTGGATGGGGAAGGAACTATCCTGGGCAAGGTCAGCCTGCCCACGCCCCGGACGGGAGCGGAAGCCGTAGCGGATCAGATGGCCGCCGCTGCCCGCGCTGCGGTGGAACAGGCGGGAATCACGCTGGAGCAGGTGGAGTCAGTGGGCATCGGCTCGCCCGGTACCATCGAACCGGCGGAGGGCCTAATCAAATTCTGGTCCAACCTGGACTTTGAAAACGTGCCTCTTACCGCCCTGATGGCGGAGCGGCTGAACAAGCCCATCTATCTGGAAAATGACGCCAACGCCGCCGCTCTGGGCGAGTATGCCGCCGGCGCAGGCAAGGGTAGCCAGTCCATGGTGGCCATCACCCTGGGTACCGGCGTAGGCGGCGGCGCCGTGCTGGGCGGCAAGCTGTACACCGGCTTCAACTATGCCGGTATGGAGGTGGGCCACTTCGTCATTGAGCACAATGGCCGGCCCTGCACCTGCGGGCGGAAAGGCTGCTTTGAGGCCTACTGCTCCGCAACCGCCCTCATCAAGCGCACCCGGGAAGTGATGGAGGAAAATCGCGACTCCCTGCTGTGGCAGTTGGCGGGCAGCCTGGACAAGGTCAACGGCCGCACCCCCTTTGACGCTGCCGCCCAGGGGGACGCCGCCGCAGGGAAGGTCATCGACGAGTATGTGGACTACCTGGGCTGCGGTGTGGCCAGCCTGGTGAACATCTTCCAGCCGGAGGTGTTCTGCATCGGCGGCGGGCCCTCCGCACAGGGGGAGACCCTGATGGCCCCGGTGCGCTACATCCTCAACCGGGAGGATTACGCCCGCAACAGCGTCCACCGCACCCGACTGGTGCGGGCCGCCCTGGGCAACGACGCCGGTATCATCGGCGCCGCCCTGCTGCCCCTGTTCCGCTGAACGATAAAAGGGCCCGCCGTCCGGCGGGCCCTTTTTGCGGCTATTCCACGGGAGTGTACCCGTCGCAGAAGTCGTCGGCCTCCTCATCCTCCCCGCCGCCGGCCTCCGGCAGAGGGAGAACCAGCAGGGACAGGCCGAACAGGGCTGCTGCTGTCACAGCCCCCGCTTCCAGCTTGTGCTCCTCCAGCCAGGGGCGGTATTCCTCCAGTGCGGGCAGTTTGACTGCCGCGGCGTAAAGCGTGGCGGCCACACCGCCGCACAGGATCAGCCGAGTGGCGGCCTTCTTTTGATCCGGTTTCCATTCCATAGGCGCCCTCCTTTGCTTCCAGTATAGCGGTGGGACAGGCTGAGCAGACCGGAACTTCAGGGAAAAAGCACATGAAATTTGTGAAAACACGAAAAAATTGTGAGGAAACAGTTAAGAATTTCCTGCTGCCCTTGTCCGGCGGGGGCAATTCCGGTATAATGCCTGTAAAAGACCACGAAAAACAGAGGCGGGAGCATGACAAAGAAAAAACCACGCCGGAGCAAACCGGCAGCGCCAGTGCAGCAGACCCGGCGGGAAGTGCCCCGGGTGACGGCAGACCCGGAAAAGGGCCTGAATCTGTCCCAGGTGAAGGAGCGGCAGCACCACGGCTGGGCCAATGACCCGGTGGAGTCTCCCACCAAGACGGTGGGCCAGATCGTCCGGGAAAACTGCTGTACCTTTTTTAACTTTATTTTTATCGTGTTGGCAGCCCTGCTCATTGCGGTGGGCTCCCTTGACGACCTGCTGTTTCTGCTCATCGCCCTGGCCAATACCGGCATTGGTATCATCCAACAGCTCCGCTCCAAGCAGACGGTAGACAAGCTCAATCTGCTGTCTGCGCCCCGGGCCAATGTTGTGCGGGAAGGAAACCTGATGTCCGTCCCGGCGGCCCAGCTGGTGCGGGACGACGTGGCGGAGCTCTCCTCCGGGGAACAGATCCCCGCCGACGCCACCGTCCTCTCCGGACAGGTGCAGGTGAATGAGGCCCTCATCACCGGTGAGGCCGATGCCATCGTGAAAAATCCCGGCGATGAGCTGCTCTCCGGCTCCTTTGTGGTGGCCGGACGGTGCCGGGCCCGGCTGGACCGGGTGGGCGCCGATTCCTATGCCGCCAAGCTGACCCTGGAGGCCAAGAAGGACGTCACTGTGGGCAAGAGTGAAATGATGTCCTCCATGGATAAGCTCATCCGTATCATCGGTATTCTGCTGGTACCCATCGGCGTGGCCCTGTTTGTGAAGGAATACTTTTTCCTGGAACGCACCGCCCAGGAGGCGGTGGTGTCCATGGTGGCCGCCCTCATCGGCATGATCCCCGAGGGGCTGTACCTGCTGACCAGCGTGGCTCTGGCGGTGAGCATGATCCGCCTGGCCCAGGGCAAGGTGCTGGCCCAGGACATGAACTGCATCGAGACCCTGGCCCGGGTGGACGTGCTGTGTGTGGACAAGACGGGCACCATCACCGAGCCCCAGATGGAGGCGGGGGAGGTGGTGTACCTGGATGAGGAGAAGTATGCCGAGACGGTGGTCACCGAGACCCTCAATGCTTTTTATAAGGTGATGGAGGCGGACAACGACACCGGCCGGGCCATGCAGAAGAAATTCCATGGTACCTCCACCTGGCATGCCTCCCAGACCATTCCCTTTACCTCGGCGGCCAAGTGGAGCGCCGCCGTCTTCCCCGGCCACGGCTCCTACGTGGTAGGCGCCCCCGAGTTCATTATGGGCCAGCGGTACTCCGACCTGAAGGAGCAGGTGGAGCCCTGGTCGGCCAAGGGCTACCGGGTGCTGCTGGTGGCGGAGTACGACGGTGTGCCCGATCAGCAGCGGGGCCTGGACCCCTGGCGGGTGTCCCCCATGGCTTTGACCATGCTGGCCAACCGGGTGCGTCCCGCGGCACCCAAAACCTTCCGCTACTTTGCCGAACAGGGCGTGGCGGTGAAGGTCATCTCCGGCGATAACCCGGTGACGGTGGCCGAGGTGGCCCGTCAGGCGGGCATCGAGGGGGCGGACAAGTACGTGGACGCCGCTACCCTCCAGTCCGACGCCGCCATCGAGCGGGCGGTGCGCCAGTACACCGTCTTCGGCCGGGTGACCCCCAACCAGAAGCGCAAGCTGGTTCGCGCCCTCCAGAAGGAGGGCCACACCGTGGCCATGACAGGAGATGGCGTCAACGACGTATTGGCCCTGAAGGATGCCGACTGCGGCATCGCAATGGCCTCCGGCGCCGATGCCGCCTGCCACGCTGCCCAGCTGGTGCTCCTCAACTCCGATTTCTCCGCCATGCCCAAGGTGGTGGCCGAGGGCCGGCGGGTCATCAACAACATCCAGCGGGCCGCCGCCCTCTACCT
>CALWXT010000091.1 GCA_944385575.1 uncultured Flavonifractor sp.
AACTCCACGATGATACACAGCACCATGCCCTTGGACCAGTCGTTGGGGTTCTTGGCCACGATGTTGACGGAGGCGGCGGCCACGCGGCCCTGAGCGATACCGGAGAGCAGACCGCCGAGGGCCATGGGCAGGCAGGCGGCCAAGATCAGCAGGCCGTTGGCTACGGTCAGGTTGGCCACGGTGCCGTCAAACAGGCCCATCTTCATCAGGGCCAGGAAGCCGATAACCAGGCCGTACAGGCCCTGGGTGCCGGGGATAACCTGCAGGATCATGCACTTGGAGAACTGGGAAGGATCTTCGGCCAGCAGACCAGCGCCGGCCTCACCGGCCAGGCCGGTACCTTTTGCGGAGCCTACGCAGGCCAGGCCTGCGGCCAGAGCGGCGCCCAGGAAACCAAAGAAGGGGCCGGCGTAGGTAGTCAGAAATTCACCGAATGTCATGTTACTGTTCCTCCTTAATATCGACAAACTTTGTCGCAATGTTCAAGGGCCGCCAGGGGCGTCCGCCCTCCTCATAGAACTGCTTGAAGAATTCCAGGTATTGCAGACGGGATGTGTGCACGTAGGTGCCGATCACGTTCAGGCCGATGTTGAAGGCGTGGCCGATAATAAAGATCAGGAAGAAGATGGGGATGCCAATGGCCGGGGGCAGACCGCCGCCGGGCATGGCGCCCAGGATGTTGAACACCTGACCGATGACCGAACCGGCCAGCATCATGACCATCAGACGGGAGTAGGAGAGGATGTCTCCAAAGTAGCCCGTCACGCCGTTGTACACCGCACCGATGACCGCTGTTACCTTGCCAAAACCCTTGGCGTTGCGGCTCTGGCCCAGCAGCATCAGGCAGCCGATGATGAGCACCACGGGATAACCCGCCACATTGCCCACGCCCAGGGCGAACAGGCCGATGCCAACGAAGATGACCCACCAGGTGCCGATGTCCAGGACGGCGTCCACCACCTGGCCCCGGCGGCAGAGCATCCAGAACTTCACCGCCATACCGACCACGATCTGCACCAGACCGACGGCCAGGGCAAACACCAGCACGGTCATGGGGTCCTCCATCACGTTGAGCAGAGGGCCGGGAACACCGCTGCCCTCGGGCACGGAGAGGAAGGGCACCACCGGCTGAGGCAGGCCCAGCATATCGGTGAACTGCACCAGGAAATCGGAGAAGAAGCCGCCGGTCAAAAGGCCGATCACTGCGGAGGAAATACCGCACATGATCATCAGCCGGATGAGCTGGCCGAAGCCTCCCTTGGGCTTGACTTTCAGATTGATGAACAGGCAGGCGCCGGCCAGAATCAGGCCGTAGCCCAGATCGGCAAACATGAAGCCGAAGAAGAAGATATAGAACGGGGCCATCAGGCCGTTGGGGTCCACCCCGTCATAGGCGGGCAGGGAGTACATCTCGGTGATGGTGGTCAGCGGCTCGGTAATGATGTTGTTCTTCAGCTTCACCGGCACCACCGGATAATCCTCCGGCGCGGGGTCCCGGGTCTCCCAGCAGCAGTCGAACTTGGCCAGCTCGGCCAGCAGCTTTTCCTCCTCCGGAACAGGCACCCAGCCCTCCAGGAAGAAAGCGGTGGAGCTGTCCAGCAGGCGGCAGCGGGCCTCCTCCCGGGCGATCTCCTGATCCGCCCGATCCAGGCCCTGCTCCAGGGCACCCTTCTTTCCGGCGTAGGAGCCCACCTGAGCGATGGTCTCCTCCAGCTCCTTGGCTGCGGCAGCCAGCTGGTCATCCAGCTGCTTGTCGTTCTCCGCCGCCGTCCCCGTCCAGCCCCGCAGGGCCGCCCGGGAGAAGCCGTATTCCTTCAAGACTTCCTGGCAGGCCTCCTCCACACTGCGGTGGCAGAGGAACACCAGGTACTTCAGCTCCCGGTCTTCACCGGCGCGCATCAGTTCATACAGGTCGGTAACGGCCTTCAGCGCCCCCTCCAGGGCGTCCAGATCGGTGGCGGCAGCCACGGTGCCGAACTGCACCGCCACCTCCGCCGTGGAGGCCGTCTCCAGGGGGATATCCAGCCCCAGCCAGGGGGCCAGCGCCAGTTTCTGGGTCTTCAGCTTGTTCTGCTCGGCGTACAGAGCCGAAATCTGCCGCTCCAGCTCCACCAGCCGCCCGGCATCTGCCAGGGCCGCCTGATAGGCGCCGTCATCAAACAGCTCCGCCTCCGTGATCACCGGCCTGGGTGTCAGGAGTCCGCCCTTCTGCTTGGGCCCATATTTTTTCAGGGTCTTCAGGGCGTTCTCCACGCTGGTTCGGGCATCTCTGGCCCGGTTCAGCGCCCCGGTGTCCGGCCGCGTCAGAGCCGCCCAGTCCGGATCCCCTGATCGGTCTCCGGGCTCGTCGATCTCCACACAGCCCAAATGCTGAAGCAGCCGCAGCATGGCCGGACGCTGATCCTGCATGCCGATGAGCCGCAGCCGCTTCATTTTCACAATGGACATCAGTTCTTCACTACCCTTCTCACGATGCTCTCAGCGGCATCCGCCAGGCGGCCTTCCGCCTTAGCCCGCAGGCCGTCACAGACCTGCCTGGTCTGTGCCATCACCTCCGCCGCGTGCTCGGCCGCTTTCGCTTCCGCCTGCTGCATGAAGCCACGGGCCTGAGCCTCCGCCTGGGCCTTGGCTTCCGCCAAACGGGCCTTTCCCGCCCGCTCAGCCTCCGCCACCATGCGCTTGGCCTCCGCCTGAGCTTCCGCCTTACGGGCCTGGTTGGCCTGCTCGGCTTCCGTTACCTGCTTGATCGCTTCCAGAGACATGCTTTCACCGCCTTTCCGCATCTGTCTGTCCCACAGGAATAACCTTCCGATGTTATTTGCATCATACTTCAAATCAGTCAGGATTTCAAGTTTAAAATTACCAGTTTAGTTTTTTTACTAACTCTTTTAAACTCAAAGTTTTATTTTTTTATGCAGATTTACCTTAACATCTGCCCGCATTTTCCTCCTTTTGAAGCCAAAATATTTATTTATCCCAAAAAAATATTTTTTCGACGTTTTTAACCACAAAACGCCCGTCCGGATGGACGGGCGTTTGTTCATGTCGCCGGAGACAAGACCGCCCACTGTTTTCCGGCGGGATCGCCGGGCTGGGTAAGGATCTCAGCCACCGGCACGCCGTTCAGGGCAGGCAAAGCCTCCTCCCCCTCCCGGACGGCCAGCACACGGTCGGCCTGCTTCTCCAGCAGGCTGACAGTCTGGCCGCTGCCGTCACTCTGGCCGGAAAGCACGCTTTGGCTGCTTACCACCGACACCGCCACGTCCGGATAATCGGCCAGGGCGGCGTCCAGCTCCTGGAAGAAGGTCTCCAGGGGGCCGGTCAGGTCATCGGGATTGTAATTGTCACTGGTGCGGATATTGTTCAGGTTCCCCCGGGTGGGGAAGCCGCAGTTGTCCAACAGAATCTCGTCAAAGCCCAGCTCTGCCAGCTCCCGGCAGATCCCCGTCACATAGGCCCGGGCCTCTGCGCTGGCGGGGCTGAGCCAGCGGTAATCCTCGTCATCCCGCCAGTTGCCGCTGCTCTTGGGGATGGAGATGGAGCCGTGTTCCCGGGGCACAGTGTTGTCCCGGAAACAGGACACCCTCGCCACGGTATACAGGTCTCCGCTGTTGAGCAGCTGAATGGCGGCGTTGATGGCCGGGTCGGTGGCGGAGACCTCAGCCTCCTGAGCCAGAGCCTGCTGGGAGATATAACCCAGGGTGCCGTCGTCGGCCTTCATGTCAAAAATGACCGCGGTGGCTCCCGCCTGCTCCGCCTGGGCAGGGGCGGTGCCGTCATACAGGGCAGTGCGGTCCAGCAGAACGCCCCGGAACTCAGGCTCCGGCTCGGGAGTTGGGGTTGCCTGAGGCGTGGTCACCACCACCGCCGGGGCGGAGGTGTCGGGGTCCGGATCATCCTTGTTCTGGAAAAAAGGCAGCTCCAGCCGCACGCCGTCGGAAGAATACACAAAATACGGCTCCAGAAACAGCAGCGCCGCCACCGCCGCGGCCAGCAGCAGGACGAGCACCACGATGAGCACCTTTAAAAAGGTGCCGAACCGGTTCCGTCCGTGATATGCGTCATAGGAATCCCGTCTCAATTGTACTCCGCCTCTCTCCTCTTCCTCTGCTCAGTGCTCTCCCGTTTCGCTCTGGATCAGCGCCTGATCCAGCTTTTGCAGCGCTGCGGCGATCATCTTCTGATCCTCCTCCGGCATGGTACGCAGGAGTGAGGCAAAATATCCGCCCACATCGGTGGATGCCTTGTCCCGCAGAGCGGCATACTTCTCGGTGGCACATACGTAGATCACACGCCGGTCCAGCTCGCTGCGCTGCCGCTTGGCCAGGCCCAGCTTCTCCAGCCGGTCCACAATGCCGGAAACGGTGCTGTTGGCGCTCCCCGTCCGCTCCGCCAGGGTGCTGATGGGAATGGGGTCCCCCTCCCCCAGCACGGTAAGTACCAGCGCCTGGGGAAAGGTCAGGTTCAGGCGGCCGAAATGGCTGCGGAACTGCTGGGACATGTGCTGCGTCAAACGCAGATAGGACATAAAGATATCGGGCTGTTCCATGTTTCCTTTTGGGCTCCTTTCTCTATCCGTCCGCCGGGGACAGGCTCATCCCGCGGCAGGAGTTGCCATCCGGTCCAGCAGGACCGCCAGCTGGGCTCGGGATGCCAGGCCGTTGGGATCGATCTTTCCGCCGCTTCCCTCCAGCCAACCCATGCCAATGGCATGCTGCATACCCTCTTTGGCCCAGCTGCTGATCTGATTGGCATCGCTGAACAGATTCAGCGCGCCCTCCGCCAGCTTGACGCCCTTATACTCGTCGTAGCGGGCGAGCATCACCGCCAGTTCCTGGCGGGTGACATTCTTGTCAGGGTCAAATCCGCCCTTTCCGTTGCCGTCAGCGATCCCCTTCTCCTTGCCCCAGGCAATAGCCTGGGCATACCAGGCGTCGGCAACCACATCAGAGAAGCCGGAGGACGCCGCGGGGGCGGGACTGCCCTCCATCCGCCACAGTACGGTGACCACTGTGGCGCGGGTCACGTTGGCCAAAGGGACGAAGTGGGTGGAATCCACCCCCGTCATATATCCTTTCTCCGCAGCGGCATTCACCTCGGCGGCATACCAGGCACCCTCCGGTACGTCCACAAAGGTCCCCGCGGCCGCGGCAGGGACGGCCAGACCCACACACAGGCTCAGGGCGCAGGCCAGCGCGGTCCACTTCTTCTTCACTTCGATCCACATCCTATCTACACTAAAATTTCTTATATTTTACGACATGGATTTTAAAATTTTGTGAACAATGGAAAGCCTGAAAGAAATTTAAGGTTTTATGCAAAAAACGGGAGGGTTTTCCCCTCCCGCAAGTGCTTTCTGCTCCCTTTAGATTGCCAAAGCCCAGTCCATCATCACCAGCAGGCCGAAGCCCGGCGCCCCCAGCAGACCCAGCACCAGGGCGTTGGCCAGGTTGACCCCCAGGCGCAGGCCCAGGACACCGCCGGTCAGACTCAGGGCGTACAGCACTCCAAGCCCCGCCCCGGTCCGAAGGACCAGGCGCAGCAGGGCGTTCAGCGGCCGCCGCAGGGCCGCCAGCGCCAGCGCCAAAATCAGCCCGCCCACGATCCAGGGCAGGGCGTTCAAAAACCAGTCCATTCCGCCACCTCCTCCGGCTGTGCCAGTCCCTTGGCAGCGGGTTATCCTGGGTTTTTCCTAGCCCTCCAGCTCCTTCATCTGCCGCAGCAGGTAGGAATACCGGGACTGGAGGGCGTTGATCTCATACACATAAGATTCGATCAGGTCCGGGTCCTGTACGGTATTGAAGCCCTGGTAGGCCTGGGCGATCTGCCGGCTGGTCTGGGTCAGGCATTGGGCCAGGGTCTGCCGCTCCTCCTCCCGCGGATCGGTCCGCCGCCGGCGCAGGGTGAAGGGCCGCGCTGTTTCCGTCATCATGTGTTCCTCCCTCCGGGTGTTCCCGTTCTGGTGTTATTCTACGCCTAGTCTGGACAATTATGACAGGCTTTATTCCGCTTTTTTCCGTGCATAACCCGGCGCAAGGTACACATACTAGGCTCGGACAGGCAAGAGTTCCGCCTTCCGCATCTCCTTTTAAGCCGGTGCCGGGTGAGCTCACCCTCTGGCGAAAGGCGAAAGGAGCAGAAGAAGGCCGGGAGCACAAGCCTGCCCCTTCCTGGGACAGAACCGTCCCAGTGTAAAAGCCGCCGGGCAGAAATGCCCGGCGGCTTCGATTTTGCCCATCTTCCTGTTTCTTGACACTCCGGCCCGGTTTAGGCTATTATAATAAAATGCAATACATGATTTTGGAAAGGTGAGAGGAAGGTCCCATGGCTAAGTCTGCTTCCCCAAAAGGCTACGGAAACGACTCCATCTCCTCCCTGAAGGGGGCCGACCGGGTACGCAAGCGCCCGGCTGTTATTTTCGGCTCCGACGGGTTGGAGGGCTGTGAGCATGCCGTTTTTGAAATTCTATCCAACGCCATCGACGAGGCCCGGGAGGGCCACGGCTCCCTCATCACCGTCACCCGGTATGAGGACAAGTCCATCGAGGTGGAGGACTTCGGCCGGGGCTGCCCGGTGGACTGGAACGAGAAGGAACAGAAATACAACTGGGAGCTGGTATTCTGTGAGCTGTACGCCGGCGGCAAGTACAACAACAACTCCGGCGACAACTACGAATACTCTCTGGGCCTCAACGGCCTGGGTTCCTGCGCCACCCAGTACGCCAGCGCCTGGTTTGACGCTGTGGTGCACCGGGACGGATATGAGTACACCCTCCACTTTGAAAAGGGTGAAAATGTAGGGGGGCTGAAAAAGGAGCCTTACTCCGGCAAAAAGACCGGTTCCAGGTTCCGTTGGCTCCCCGACCTGGACGTATTCACCGATATCGACATCCCGGTGGAGTTTTATCTGGACGTGCTCAAGCGGCAGGCGGTGGTCAACGCCGGGGTCACCTTCCGGTTCCGCAACCAGGTGGGGGGCAAGTTCGAGACCACCGACTTCAAGTATGAAAACGGCATTGAGGACTATGTGAAGGAGCTGGCGGGGGAAAATCCCCTGACCCAGCCGGTGTTCTGGCAGACCGAGCGGCGGGGCCGCGACCGGGCGGACAAGGACGAGTATAAGGTGAAGCTGTCCGTGTCCTTCTGCTTCTCCAACACGGTGCAGGTCATCGAGCACTACCACAACTCCTCCTGGCTGGAGCACGGCGGCTCTCCGGAGAAGGCGGTGAAATCGGCCTTCGTCAACGGTATCGACGCCTATCTGAAGGCCCAAGGCAAGTACCAGAAGAACGAAAGCAAGATCACCTGGGCCGACGTTGAGGACTGCCTGGTGCTGGTGAGCAACAACTTCTCCACCCAGACCTCTTATGAGAACCAGACCAAGAAGGCCATCACCAACAAGTTCGTTCAGGAGGCCATGACGGAGTTCCTGCGCGCCCAGCTGGAGGTCTATTTCATCGAAAATCCCTTCGACGGGGCCAAGATCGGCGAACAGGTGCTCATCAACAAGCGCTCCCGGGAGAACGCCGAGCGCACCCGTCTGAACATCAAGAAGAAGCTGTCGGGCAGTGTGGATATCTCCAACCGGGTGCAGAAGTTCGTGGACTGCCGGACCAAGGACACCACCCGCCGGGAACTGTATATCGTGGAGGGCGACTCCGCTCTGGGCAGCGTCAAGCTGAGCCGGGACGCGGAATTCCAGGGCATCATGCCCGTCCGGGGTAAGATTTTGAACTGCCTCAAAGCCGACTACGCCAAGATCTTCAAGAGTGAGATCATCACCGACCTGCTGAAGGTGCTGGGCTGCGGCGTCGAGGTCCACGACAAGCACGCCAAGGATATGGCCGCCTTCGATCTGATGAATCTGCGGTGGAACAAAATCGTTATCTGTACCGATGCCGACGTGGACGGCTTCCAGATCCGCACCCTGATCCTGACTATGCTCTACCGGCTCACCCCCACCCTCATCCAGCGGGGGTATGTGTATATCGCCGAATCCCCCCTGTATGAGATCAATTATAAGGAGAAGACCTGGTTCGCCTACTCCGACGCGGAGAAGAACGAGATCGTCAACGGCGAGCTTGCGGGCAAAAAATGTTCCATCAACCGCTCCAAGGGTCTGGGCGAGAACGAGCCGGACATGATGTGGCTCACCACCATGAACCCCGAGACCCGGCGGCTCATCAAGGTCATGCCCGAGGATGTGGAAAACACCGCCCGGGTGTTTGACCTGCTGCTGGGGGACAACCTCCAGGGCCGGAAGGATCACATTGCAGAAAACGGATACAAATATCTGGAACTGGCGGATATTTCGTAAGACCGGGGGACGGTGCAAACAGGCAGCAGGCTGCCGCTCCCTTCTCCATAGGCATCCATTCTCAAGAGACCCTGAACTCTTTCCGTTCTTTACCGCCCGCAGAGGCGTTTAGTACCATTCACCATCACGGAAGAAAAAGGAGGTTCTCATGAAAAAGCTGCCCCTGTTCTGTTCCCTGGCCGCCCTAGCTGCAGCCCTGGCGGCTTTGATCCTGGTGCTGCTGCCCCGTCCCGCCCAGAGCGCCGATGCGGCGGAGGGCTACCGTCTGGAAAAGCTCAATCAGATCACCGATATGGTGCTGGAGCGGCAGGTGGTCCCCGCCGACTATCTGCGCTATCTGGACGAGGAGCTGGCCCAGGCGGTGGAAGAGTACAATTCCGCCACCACGCTTTTGATCCTCCGCTATACACAGACAGCCACCGATGTGGTCAACACTCTGGTCTACGAGCATATGGAGAGTCCCGGTGACTACCAGCAGCCGGAGCTCTACTTCGACTGGATCGGCCGGATCGCCCACTATGCTCTCTACGAAAACACCCTCGCGCTCTGCTCGGCTGATCCGGTACTGGGCTACACCCTGGCCAAAGAGGTCGGTGGCTCCTATGGCATGTGGCCCGGCTATTTCCATGAAGAGGGGCTGGCTGACGAGGATCTGCGCCAGCAGGGAGAGGACTACCTCACCCAGGTGGACACCCTGCTGGACCAGCTGGATGCGGCCCGGGCCGCCTCTTAGACTGAATAAGGACTGATACCAATGCCCAAAAAGAAGGCCCCCGAAACGGGAGCAAAGAAGGTCAACAACCCCAACGTGATGGGCCTGCGGCCCGAGGTGCTGGAGCAACCCATCACCGAGACGCTGGAGCTCAACTATATGCC
>CALWXT010000092.1 GCA_944385575.1 uncultured Flavonifractor sp.
GATGGTCACGCCGTCGTTGGTGATGAGGGGAGCGCCGAACTTCTTGTCCAGCACCACGTTGCGGCCCTTGGGGCCCATAGTGATCTTAACGGTATCGGCGAGCTGGTTGACGCCCCGCTCCAGAGCGTGACGGGCATCCTCACCGTAGCAGATGATCTTAGCCATAACGAATTACCTCCATGCAAATTCCGCCTTGGCGGAATCAAATTTAAAAGTTTGTCCGGAGCAGGACATGCGCCTGCGCAGGACACCGATGCTTGCTCCGCCACCGGCGGGCAACCGCCTTTGCGTGCAAAGGCGCGGGGGATATCGAAACCGCTGTGCCGCCTACGGCGCGGCGGTTTCATATCTAGGGGGGATGCAATCCCCCCTGGACGGAATTACTCCACGATGGCGAGAATGTCGCTCTGACGGACGATGGTGTACTCCTCGCCGTCCACCTTGACCTCAGTGCCGGAGTACTTGCTGGTAATGACCTTGTCGCCCACCTTCACGGTCATGACGACTTCCTTGCCGTCCACATTGCCGCCGGGGCCCACCTCGATGACTTCGGCCACCTCGGGCTTCTCCTTGGCAGCGCCGGTCAGGATGATGCCGCTCTTGGTCTTCTCCTCAGCTTCAACCAGCTTGATGACCACACGGTCGGCAAGAGGCTTGAGTTTCATAATGGGTTCCTCCTTACATGTATCTTTATTTTCTTATTAACCATTTCAGTAGGTTAGCACTCATTTTACCGGAGTGCTAACCACAAGTAAGATAATAACCCTCCCGGCCAAAAAAATCAACCCCCTTTTTTGAGAAAAGAGGGTTGATTTTAAAAAAATTCAACTTTTGTTCACAAACCCACGGTAGGAGTGCTAACGCCAGACGGCGCCGACAGGATAAATGAAATTCACCTTCTGATCAGACAGCCGGGCGGAGAGCTCTGTTCCGTCCACCCGCTCGCCGTCCAGGTTGATCATGCTCATCCGGTCGCAGGTCACCTTCATCTCCCGCCCCTGGCGGAGAATGACGCCGGGGATCTCTCCGACCTCGCCCCGGGCAAACTTCTTGATGAGGGCCAGCACGGTAAGGCGGGAGACCGCGGGGATGATCAGGAAATTCAGTACTCCGTCGTCCGGCATGGCGTCGGGGCTTGGGTTGAAGCCGCCTCCATAATACCTGCCGTTGCAGGCGCAGATGAGGGTAAACTCCTCACCCGGCAGCACCTCCCCATCGATCTCGACCCGGTATGGCAGGTGGATGCCCTGGACGATGGTCCGCAGGGCGGAAAGCTGGTAGGCCATGCTGCCGCTGACCAGGGGCAGCTTTTTGAAATCGGCGGCGCCCAGGCCGATACGGGCGTCAAATCCGATGGAACAGACATTGAGGGCCAGCCGGGCGTTGCATTCGATGAGATCCATGGGGGTCTGGGGGCCGTCCAGCAGCTCCTTCAGATCATAGAACCGGCTGGCATCCTGGCCGAACATCCGGAGAAAATCGTTGCCCGAGCCCATGGGATAGTGGGTCACCGCCACATGCTCATAGCCGGCAGCCCCGTTCACCGCTTCATTGAGGGTACCGTCGCCGCCGCAGGCATATACCCGCAGCTGCTCTCCCGCTTCAGCCGCGGCGTGGACCAGCTCCACGCCGTGGCCCGGGTACCGGGTCACGGCTATCTCCCAGGCGTCGTCCCGGCTCTCCATAGCGGTCTGGATTTTTTCCCGCATCTCCTGGCTGCGGTCATATTTTCCGGCATAGGGGTTGATGAGGAACAAGTGCTTCACGCAGGCCCCAGCCTCCTTTTTATGTAATATCAAGAGACCAGCGCGGCCCCGTTATATTCGCCCCAGAGGGTAATCCGCTGTTCCGCCCGGGCAATGCGGGAGGCCAGCGCGGCTGCCTCCGCCCGAGTCATGGTCCCAGAGGGGTTAAAGGTCAGCTTGCCGTCCACACCGGACAGCAGGCCCTTCTCATACAGGCTGTACACCGCACCCGCACCGGCGGAGGTGGGCAGGATGTCGGGAATGGAGGCCCGCACCCGGATGGAATTGTTCAGCACCGGCATTTCCTTTACCGGGCTGGTAGCTGCAAAGATCTGCGCCATCTCCAGCCGGGTGGCAGGGCGGGTATAGTCCTTCTGGGAGAACTGGCCGTTCTGGATGATACCGCTGGCAATGCAGTAGTTTACCGCTCCGGTGTACCAGTTGGGCCCTGTCTGGGCACTCTTGTGGAAGCTGTCGTCCCGGTAGCGGCTCTCGATAGTGGCGGCCAGCTGGAGGGTCTCGGCCACCGTCATGGTGCCGTTGGGATTGAACCGACCGTCGCCCACGCCGGACACCAGGCCCACGTTATAGGCGATGTCCACCCACAGGGCAAACCACTGCTTCTGAGACACGTCGGAAAACTTGGGCAGCTTTCCCCTGCTCAGGGGAAACTGGGCGGAAGGCACATTCTTCCGGGCCAGGATGCCGGGCAGATCAAACAGAGGCACCCGGGTAACATTGCCGTCGGCGCTGCGCAGGGTGAGCACCTGGACACCGCCCTGCTCCTCCACCTTCACACTGTCATAGGACAGGTCGTAGAGCACGTTGGTGGTGCCGCCCGCCCCATCGGAAAAGGGCAGGATGCTCACCACACCCCAGCTGCCCCCCTTCTGGGCAATGTACAGGCCGCAGTCGATGGGCATAAGGGTGTCGTATTCCGGACGAATCAGGTAGGCGCCGTCCTGCCGGATGACCCCCAGCTTGCCGCCCAGATTGACCGCGGCAATTCCCAGGGAAAAGGAGACGATGCTGTCATACTGGATGGGAATGACCACTTCCCGGTCCCCATCCACATAGCCCCACTTCCCATTGAGCTCACACTGAGCCAGGCCTTCGCTGTATCCCCACACCGTGGAGCCCAGAGGCGCGGCCAGGGCCTGTCCCCCCAGCAACAGGCACAGGGTCAGCACGATGGCCCATCCCCGCAGCCACAGCTTCTTTCCATTCTCTTTCATTTCATTACCCTCGCCTTTTTATCCCATAGAAAAACAGATCACACTTGAGCATGCCGTTATACAGCTTACGCTTCTTCTCCGCCGTTCTGCCGAAGGTCCGTTCAAATTCGGTATGGGAGGAGAGCACGCCCACCTGCCAGTCCTCCGGCAGACGGCGCACCGCCTGTCCAAAAGCCCGGTAGAGTTCCTCCGCCTCCCGCTTTTCCATCAGCCGTTCCCCGTAGGGCGGGTTGGTAATTACCCGGCCCTGGGGCTCCGGGCGGTAAAATGCCGTGGCGTCAGCCACTTCAAAGCGGACACAGTCCTCCACGTCAGCCTTCACAGCATTGTCCCGGGCGATGGCCACCGCCTTGGGGTCGATGTCGCCGCCCCAGATATCGTACTGGCCGTGGTACTCCTTGTCCATGGCCTCATCCCCCGCCTGGAGCCATAGTCCGCTGTCCAGCCAGCTCCAGCGCTGGGCGGAAAAGCTCCGGTTCAGGCCGGGGGCCCGGTTCTTGGCGATGAGCGCCGCCTCGATGGCGATGGTGCCCGAGCCGCAGAAGGGATCGCAGAAAGGGTCCTTCCCACGGTAGCGGGAGAGGAGCACCATGGCGGCAGCCAGGGTCTCCCGCAGAGGGGCAGCCACCCCTACCGCCCGGTAGCCCCGTTTATGAAGGCCCGGGCCGGTGGTGTCCAGCATCAGGGTAACCTGATCCTTCATAATGGAGAACTGCACCTGGTACAGCGCTCCGGTCTCCGGCAGGGTGGACATGCCGTATTTCTCCCCCAGCCGGGCAGCGATAGCCTTTTTCAGAATGGACTGGCAGGCGGGCACCGCATGAAGCTGTGAGTCCAGGGAGTGTCCTTTTACCGGAAAGGCTCCGTCCCGGGGCACAAATTCCTCCCAGGGCAGGGCCCTGGCCCCCTCAAACAGGGCGTCAAAATCCCTGGCCTCGTACCGGCCCAGCACCAGCAGCACCCGCTCACCGGTACGCAGGTTCAGGTTGATCCGGGGGATGTCCGCGGCCTGGGCGCCGCAGCGCACCCGGCCGTTCTCCGCCTGTACCCAGGGCAGTCCCAGGCGGCGCAGCTCCTCCGCGCACAGCCCCTCCAGCCCAAACAGGGTAGGGATCAGCAGTTCCAGTTCTCTCATAGCCCGCTCCTCGTTCCACATAATCTCAGCATGTTAAGAGTATACTCTATTTCCCTGCCGTTGGCAAATGCGGAAGCGAATTTTACTTTTCTTTTTGACAGAAGTATGCTAGGATAACAATACGATAACCGAAAGGAGGCATGCCCATGCCTATACCGAGCATCCTTTGGCTGATCGCCCTTATCGCCCTGCTGGTGCTGGAGGCAGCTACCGTGGGACTGGTGTCCCTGTGGTTCGCCCTGGGGTCTCTGGCCGCCCTGATCACCTCGTTTTTCGTGCATAACATCTGGGTGCAGTTCGGGGTGTTTCTGGCGGTGTCTTTGGTCAGCCTTCTTATCATCCGGCCCCTGGCCCGCCGGTATGTCACCCCTAAGCAGGTGGCTACCAATGCCGACCGGGCGGTGGGCGCAGAGGGCGTCGTCACCGAGGCCATTGACAACCTGAAGGCCACCGGGCAGGTCTCCGTCAAGGGAGCCGTGTGGACTGCCCGCGCGGAGAGCGATGCTGTTATTCCCGTGGGTGCGACCATTAAAGTCCTGCGTATTGAGGGGGTCAAGCTCATCGTGGCTCCCATGCCTGTGGCCGCCCATCAGAATTGATTGAAAAAAGAGGAAATGGAGGAATCTGTATGCCCAACATCCCTTTTACGCCCATTATCATCATCATCCTGCTTGTGGTCCTCATCCTGGTACTGGCCACCAACCTGAAGATCGTTCAGCAGTCCAAAGCCTACGTCATTGAGCGCATGGGCGCCTTCCATGCCGTGTGGGGCGTGGGTGTCCACTTCAAGATTCCCTTTATCGAGCGGGTGGCCAAAGCGGTCTCTCTGAAGGAGCAGGTGGTGGACTTCGCCCCCCAGCCCGTTATTACCAAGGATAACGTCACCATGCAGATCGACACGGTGCTCTACTTCCAGATCACCGACCCCAAGCTGTACACCTACGGCGTGGAGCATCCCATGAGCGCCATCGAGAACCTGACCGCCACCACCCTGCGCAACATCATCGGCGATCTGGAGCTGGACCAGTCCCTCACCAGCCGCGACATCATCAACTCCAAGATGCGGGCCATTCTGGACGAGGCCACCGACCCCTGGGGCATCAAGGTCAACCGTGTGGAGCTGAAGAACATCATCCCGCCTCGTGAGATCCAGGACGCCATGGAGAAGCAGATGAAGGCCGAGCGCGAACGCCGCGAGGCTATCCTTCAGGCCGAGGGCCAGAAGCAGAGCCAGATCCTGGTGGCCGAAGGCGAGAAGCAGTCGGTGATCCTCCGGGCTGACGCCGCCAAGCAGGCCGCCATCATGAAGGCCGAAGGTGAGGCCGAGGCCATCCTGAAGGTGCAGCAGGCCACTGCCGAGGCGCTGAAGCTGCTCAACGAGGCCAACCCCAACGAAGCGGTGCTGAAGATCAAGGCTCTGGAGGCCTTCCAGGCCGCCGCCGACGGCCAGGCCACCAAGCTCATTATCCCCTCCGAGATTCAGGGGCTGGCAGGGCTGTGCGCCTCCGCCAAGGCCGCCTTCGAATCTGCTGGAGACGGCAAGAAATCCTGATTGTTATAAAAAGAAGCGGCATGGCAAAAGCCATGCCGCTTCTTTTTATTTGTCTTCCGATGTGGGAGGCGGGACCACAGGATTATCATGCTCGAAGGCATCGAAATAATCCTCGTCCTGGAGCTCCGGCTTACGGTGACGGATGTCCTCGGTAATGATGGGATAGAGTACGATGGCCAGCAGACCGCCGGAAAAGCCGTTGTTATAGAGGTTGAAGCCCTCCACCGGGGTACCCGCCCGGAGCACCACCGACGAGTGGAGGAACCCGGCCAGCACACCGAAGGGCCAGCCGAAGTAGCCCGAAATGGGAGCCAGGGTGGTACCGAACAGCAGGGCCAGCTGCACCGCGCTGTCCTGAATGCTCCAGTGCATGAAGAAGCCGCCCAAAACCACACCGGCCATGATGGGGATGATGTTGCGGGCATGCTTGCCGAAAGCGGAGAAGCCCATAATGGTAAAGATGCCACCCAGGGTGGGGCCGTTCAGGTCGCCGCCGGTACCCAGAATAAAAGCCATGCCGATCAGGCCGTTGACTCCAATGTTGATAAGGGTGGGAGCGGCGCCGAACATACGCAGGTAATCGCTGGGTGCCCGGCCGGTGGTGAGCAGCAGCCGGCGGTAGCCCGCCCAGGCCGCCCAGATGGGCCGTCCGCTGAAAAACAGGCCCGCCGCAATCAGGGCCACGCACAGCATACCCAGGAAAATGCTCAGCTGCACATTGTACCCGGTGGCCCAGTGGTGGGCCACATTGGGATCGGCGCCCAGCGAGGTCATCACCGGTACCATGATGGTAGCCAACAGGCCGCAGGCAAACCCCATGTTGTACAGGTTCATACCGTTCTGGATCTTATATGTATAGGCGCTGAGGGGCGGCAGCACAAAGCCGATGATCGCACCCACCAGAATGGCCCACCAGATGTTGCCCCAGCCGTTGTCCAGGGCAATATAGCTGATCACCGGCGAAAGGGCGGTAGCCAGCAGGGACACCGAGGCATACTTGCCAAAGGGCTCCCGCCGCAGCTTGGCATACAGGAAAGTGCCGCCGATGATGGGCCAGATGTTGGCGATATTTTTGCCAAACAGGGCAAAACCCGCCATCAGGCCGATCTCCACCAGGGTGTAGCCGTTGAGGGGATCTTTGCTCAGCCGGAGGATGCCCAGACTGATGAGGGTTACCAGCGCGGCATTGGTAAAGGCAGCACTGATACCGGCAATCTTAACATAGTCGGTAATAAGAGCATCTTCCGTCTGAATGATCTTCCACAGGCCGGGCAGGATCTGGGTAGGATCCCCCAAAACAATTCCAATGGCGATCAGGTAGACACAGAAGCAAATGGCTGCTGGATATATTTTGTGATAGCGCATATCATGTCCCCTTTCGTCTCCCGGATATTTTTTACCGTACGGCGAAATATGCTCTGGTCTGTTCTGCGTTGTGCATGACTTCTTGTTTCAGGGCCTCGAGATCGGCAAACTTGCGCTCTCCACGGAGCTTTTTGTAAAACTCCATCCGTACCGTCTGGCCGTACAGGTCGCCGCTGAAATCCAGGATAAAGCCCTCCACCGTCACCTTGTCTCCGTCGTCCACCGTGGGACGCACACCTATATTGGTAACTGCGGGGCGGCTCTCCCCATTTTCAAACCATACCTTCGTGGCATATACGCCGTAAGCCGGGATGAGTACTCCGGGCTGGAAACGGAGATTCACCGTTGGGAAGCCCAGGGTGGAGCCCAGCTTCTTTCCGTGGGCTACCGTGTCCGTCAGGGTATGGGGATGGCCCAAAAACTCATTGGCCCGCTCCATCTCGCCCTGGGCGATAAGGGTACGGATATAGGTGGAGGAAATGGTGATATGATCCCGCTCTACCTTGGGGATGATGTCACAGCCGATTCCCAGTTCACAGCACAGCTGGGCCAGGCGCTCCGGATTGCCCTCTCCCTTGTAGCCGAAGTGGAAATCGTGGCCGGCCACCAGGTGGACGGCGCCGTTTTCCTTTACCAGATAGTCGGTAACAAACTCCCGCCAGGGCATATGCATCATCCGCTCGTCAAAGTGAGCCACGATCACATCCTGGATGCCGTAGTACCGGCGCATCAGCTCCGCCCGGTCCAGCGGGGAACTGAGCAGAGGCACCGCCGGAGACTTCAAAATCAGATTCTCCGGATGGGTGTCAAAGGTGACCGCCGCCGGCACCGCCTTGAGCCGGGCCGCCATCTCGCCCACCCGGTTCAGCAGCGCTCCGTGACCCAGATGGACCCCGTCAAAAAAGCCCAGGGCAATGACCCGTCTGTCTTGCTGCATCTTCCTACACCTCGAAAAAACTCTTGATGACAGTCAGCCTATTTCCCTCCACACGGCTCAGAGCCAGAAAGGCCCGATCCACGCCGTACAGACGGTATTCTCCGTCGCCCGGCGCCGTGGGGAGGGTCAATGCCGCACCGTTTCGTATCTTTTTTTCCGCCTGGGTACTCTTGAGTACCAGCACGGGCCGGCCCGCAAAGCAGGTGTCCACCGGCATCAGCAGGCTGGCCGGGTCGGCAGCGGCCTGCACCTGTTCCAAGGTGACAGCCCCCTCCAGCGTGTAGTCCCCCACCCGGGTTCGCCGCAGGGCGGACATGCATCCGCCACAGCCAAGGGCGGCACCAATATCGTGGCACAGGGTGCGCACATAGGTGCCCTTGGAGCAGACCACCCTCAGATACCAGGTGTTTTCCTCCCGGGGAAAGCCCTCCGGAGCCTGGTCCAGGATCTCCAGGGCGTGGATGGTCACGTGCCTTGGGGCACGCTCCACCTCTTTCCCGGACCGGGCCAGCTCATAGAGCTTTTTTCCCTTGATCTTGATGGCGGAGTACATGGGCGGGATCTGGGCGATCTCTCCCCGGAAGGCGGCCAGCGCCCCTTCCAGGGCGGCTCGATCCACCTGTACCGGTCGCTGCTCCAACACCTCGCCGGTGGTGTCTTGGGTGTTGGTAATCACGCCCAGGTGCAGGGCTGCGATATATTCCTTTTCTCCGTCCATGGCGAAGTCCACCGCCCGGGTGGCCCGCCCGAAAAACACCGGCAGGACGCCAGTGGCCATAGGGTCCAGGGTCCCACCGTGACCCACCCGCTTTTCGTGAAGGATGCCCCGCAGCTTGGCGCACACATCCATGCTGGTCCAATCGGAAGGCTTATCAATAATGAGAACTCCGTTAGCCATACCACGCCTCCCGTGCGCCAAGTCTCGGCGCTTTTGCGCCGTGCAAGCGTTTTGCCAACGGCAAAACCTTGCCGCAGGCGGAATTCACTTCCGCCGAGGATGATAAAATCTCAGGGGTCCCCGCAGATGCTTGCATCTGTGGGGTGCACACGTCCATGCTGGTCCAGTCGGAAGGCTTATCAATAATGAGAACTCCGTTAGCCATCCGCTTCCACCTGCCGGATGGCGTCCATGATCTGCTCCTCGGCCTGCTCCAGGCTGCCGCTGACGGTGCAGCCCGCCGCGGCGGCATGGCCGCCGCCGCCCAGAAGGCCGCAGA